>CAJYKB010000031.1 GCA_913774925.1 uncultured Sphingomonas sp.
GTTCGCGATCATCAAGGACGACGTGCACCGCCTCGACCGCCTCATCAGCGACATCTCGGACGCCTCCCGGCTCGATGCCCAGCTGAGCCGTGCGACGTTCGAGCCGGTCGACGTCGCGGGGATGGTCGCGGCGATGGTCGCCGCCCGTCAGGAGCGCGGCCTGCCGCGTGGCATCCGGCTGCGGCTCGACACCCAGTCCGGCCCTCAGCTGCCGGTGCCGGGCGAAGGCGCGCGACTGGAGCGCGTTTTCGCCAACCTGATCGACAACGCCATTTCCTTTTCGCCCGCCGGGGCGCTCGTCACGATCGCGGTGCGGCGCGAGGGCGACATGCTCGCGGTCCATGTCGAGGACGAAGGTCCGGGCGTGCCGGAGGAAGCGCGCGAGGCGATCTTCCGCCGCTTCCATTCGGTGCGTCCGTCGGCGGAAGGGTTCGGCCAGCACAGCGGGCTCGGCCTCGCCATCGCGCGCACGATCGTCGACGCGCATCAGGGCGACATCTCGGTCGAGGCGCGCGAGGATCGGCTGAGCGGCGCGCGCTTCGTCGTCCGCCTCCCCCTCACCCGCGGCGCGGTGGCGGAATGAGCGCGGGCGTCACCGTCCACGCCACGACCGTCGCGATCGGCGGGCGCGGCGTGATGCTGACCGGCGCATCGGGTGCGGGCAAGTCGGACCTCGCGCTGCGGCTGATCGATCGCGGCGCGGTGCTGGTCTCGGACGATTACACCCTGCTCGCGACGCAGGCGGGATCGCTGCTCGCCGCGCCGCCCGCGACCATCGCCGGGCGGATGGAGGTACGCGGCCTGGGGATCGTCGACGTGCCGTATCGCGCGCAGGCACCCGTCGCGCTGGTGGTGACGCTGGGGCCGGAGGAGGAGCGCATGCCCGAGCCCCAGCGCACGATCCTCCTGGGGATGTCGCTGCCCTGCGTGAACATCGACCCGCGCATGCCGGCTGCGCCCATCAAGGTGGAATGGGCGTTGTCGCAGCGCGGCATCACGATCCCGGAGAGACTGGCATGACCGACGTCCTGATCGTTACCGGGCTGGCGGGCGCGGGCAAGACGACCGTGCTGAAGACACTGGAGGACATGGGATGGGAGGTGGTCGACAACGTCCCCCTCTCGCTGCTCGCGCGGGTCGTGGTCGCGCCCGATGCGCATGCCGATGCCGAAGCGCCGCGCCCGATCGCGCTGGGGCTGGGCGCGCGAACGCGCGATTTCGATCCCGACGCCGTGAGGCGCCGCGTCGACCAGCTGCGCGCGATGGACGGCGTCGACGTCCAGTTCCTGTTCCTCGACTGCTCCGGCCGCGAACTGGCGCGCCGCTATGCGGAGACGCGCCGCCGCCACCCGCTGGCCGAGGATCGTCCGCCCAGCGAGGGTATCGCGCAGGAACGCACCCTCCTGGCCCCCTTGCGCGCCTGGGCCGATCGGCTGATCGACACCACGCGGATGAAGGCGCACGATCTGGCGCAGCAGACCCGCGCCGACTTCACCCGCGGCCCGCATGGCGGGACGACGCTGACGGTCGAGTCGTTCGGCTTTTCACGCGGACTGCCGGTGGGCGCGGATCTCGTCTTCGACATGCGCTTCCTGCGCAATCCGCATTGGGACCCGGCGCTGCGCCCGCATAGCGGCAAGGATCCGGACGTCGCCGCCTATATCGCCGCCGATCCGGCCTATGAGGAGGCGGTGGGGCGGATCGAGGACCTGCTCCTGCTGCTGGTTCCGCGCTATCATGCGGAAGGCAAGCCCTATGTTACGATCGCATTCGGGTGTACCGGAGGGAAACACCGCTCCGTCCACGTCGCCGAACGCGTCGCTGGGCGGTTGCGCGAGGGGGGATTTTCCCCCACCATCGCACATCGCGACCTGGCGGCGGCACCGCGGGATGCGCTTGAGGAACGGCCGCAGGGTCAATGAACACGATGTCGAACACCATGATCGGGCCCATGATCGGCCTGGTTCTCGTCACTCACGGCCGCCTCGCGGACGAATTCGTCGTCGCGATGGAGCATGTCGTCGGCCCGCAACGGCAGGTGCGCACCGTCGCGATCGGCCCGGAGGACGATATGGAGGCACGCCGTGCCGACATCGCGGGCGCCATTGCGGAGGTGGATGACGGGCGCGGCGTCATCGTGCTGACCGATCTGTTCGGCGGCACCCCCTCCAACCTCGCCATCTCGCTGATGGAGCGTGGCCGCGTCGAGGTGATCGCGGGCATCAACCTGCCGATGCTGATCCGGCTCGAATCGGCACGCAAGGCGATGACGGTGACCGCCGCCGTCGCGGCGGCGCGCGAGGCGGGGCGCAAATACATCTCGGTCGCGTCCGAGGTATTGGGGGAGGCGGCGGCTTGAGCGCGTCGCGCACCGTCGAGATCGCGAACCGCCGCGGTCTGCACGCGCGCGCCAGCGCGAAGTTCGTCACGCTCGCCTCCGGGCTGCCGATTCCGGTCACCGTGGCGAAGGGCGGGTCGGAGGTCACCGGCACCTCGATCATGGGGCTGATGATGCTGGGCGCGGCAAAGGGCGACACGATCACCATCAGCGCCGAGGGCGACGCCGCGGAGGAAGCGGTCGCCACCATGTGCCGGCTGGTCGAGGACAAGTTCGGCGAGGATTGATGCCGCGCGTCGTCACCGCTTACTCCAACCCGCTGGTCAAGCGGGTGCAGGGACTGCGCGACAAGCGCCACCGGCGTGAGGAAGGGCTGTTTCTCGCCGAGGGGCTGCGCATCCTGACCGAGGCGCGCGAAACCGGGCGCGTGCCCCGCTATCTCTTCTTCGCCTCCGCCAGCGCCAGCCATCCGCTGGTCCGCGCGCTCGTCGCCGCGGTCGAGGCGCGCGGCGACGGGGAGGCGATCGAAACCACCCCCGACATCCTCTCCAAGCTGTCGGGAAAGGACAATCCGCAGGCGGTCGTCGGCGTGTTCGAGACGTTCGAGACGACGCTCGCCGACCTCGACCGCGCCGCCGCGCCGCTCTGGCTGGTGGCGGAACGGCTGCGCGATCCGGGCAATCTCGGCACGATCCTGCGCACCGGCGATGCGGTCGGTGCGGGCGCGCTGATCCTGGTCGACGAATGCGTCGATCCCTTCTCCACCGAGGCGGTGCGCGCCAGCATGGGGGCGCTGTTCACCGTGCCGATCGTGCGGACGCCCTGGCCGGATTTCCTCGCGTGGCTGCGGCGCGGCCCCGGCCAGCTCGTCGGCCTCAGCCTCCAGACCGAGGAGGGCTATCGCAACGCCCCCTATGCCGCGCCCACCTTCCTGCTCACCGGCAACGAGGCACAAGGCCTGCCCGAGACCTATGAGGCGGCGTGCGACCTGCTGGTCAAGCTGCCGATGCGCGGCAAGGCCGACAGCCTCAACGCCGCAGTCGCGACCGCGGTGATGGCGTATGAGGTGCTCGCCCGGCACGGCGGATAGGCGACCGCGCTCGCCTGACCCACACCGTCATGCCGGACGTGTTCCGGCCGCGAGCGGAACCCTGGTCCCCGGACCACGTCGGCGCTTATCTCCTTCTAACGAGGTGCCTTCCTGCCACCCCGGCGAAGGCGTGACCTGCGCGAACGTCGTCTATGTGCTCCTGCGCACGCAGGAGCCCAGGGTTGTAGGTCCCGTAAGGCGTTGTTCTGCTTGATCCTGGGCTCCTGCCTTCGCAGGAGCACGGCGTGTTCGCAGCGCGGTTGCAGCCGTTTCGCAAACGTCCTGCGAAGGCCGGGGTCCAGTCGCGAAGAGCGCCGTGACGACGTACAGCGCTAACCACCGCTTGTTCCGCGGCTGGACCCCGGCCTTCGCCGGGGTGGCGTCACTGTCTTAAGGGGAGAGCACCGAACAGATTCGGGGTGACGTTGCGCAACGAGCACAGCGTTGGCCAGCCTCGGTTCAGCACGATCGGCGGAAAATCGGCCGATGCCTGCCCTCCTGCTCCTGACCGCAGCCGCCGCGACCTATACCGCGCTCGGCACCGAGCCGTTCTGGAACCTCGCCATCGAACGCCGCATGCTGCGGCTGGAGCGCCCGGGTAAGCCGGCGGTCACCCTCCCCCGCCCCATCCTGCGCATCCGCAACGGAGTGCGCCGCTACACCGCGCGTGGCATGACCGTCGATGTGGTCCACGCGCGCTGCAGCGACGGGATGAGCGACCGCCTGTTCCCCGATCGCGTCACGGTGCGCTGGCGCGGGCGGGTGCTGAGGGGATGCGGCGGGCACCCGATCGGCTGACGCTACGCCCGGGCCACAAACCTCAATAACTCCGCGGCAACCCCAGCACGTGCTCGCCGATGAAGCTCAGGATCATGTTCGTGCTGATCGGCGCCACCTGATACAGTCGCGTCTCGCGGAACTTGCGCTCGACGTCATATTCCTCCGCGAAGCCGAAACCGCCGTGGGTCTGGATCGCCGCCTCGCCCGCCGCCCAGCTCGCCTCCGCCGCCAGCATCTTCGCCATGTTCGCCTGCTCGCCGCACGGCTCCCCCGCCTCGAACCGACGCGCTGCGTCCTGCACCATCAGCTCGGCGGCGCGCATCTGCGCATAGGCGCGCGCGATCGGGAACTGCACGCCCTGGTTCTGCCCGATCGGACGCCCGAACAGCACGCGCTCCTTCGCGTAATCGCGCGCCTTCTCGATGAACCACTTCGCGTCGCCGATACATTCCGCCGCGATCAGGATGCGCTCCGCGTTCATCCCCGACAGGATGTAGCGGAACCCCTTGCCCTCCTCGCCGATCAGACTGGCGGCGGGCACCTCGACATTGTCGAAGAAGACCTCGGTCGTGGAATGGTTCATCATCGTGCGGATCGGGCGGATGGTCAGCCCCCCCGCCGCCTTTGCCGCGTTCATGTCGAGCAGGAAGATCGACAGCCCCTCGATCCCGCGCGCCACATGGTCGCGCGGCGTGGTACGCGCCAGCAGCAGCATCAGGTCGGAATGTTCCGCGCGGCTGGTCCAGATCTTCTGCCCGTTGACGATATAGCGGTCGCCGTCGCGCACCGCGACTGTCTTCAGCGCGCCGGTGTCCGTCCCGCTGGTCGGCTCGGTCACGCCGAACGCCTGCAACCGCAGGTCGCCGCTCGCGATCCGCGGCAGATACTCGTGCTTCTGCGCGTCGCTGCCGTGGCGCAGCAATGCGCCCATGATGTACATCTGCGCGTGGCAGGCCGAACCGTTGCAGCCGGCGCGCTGTACCTCCTCCAAGATCGCCGCAGCCCCCGACAGCGGCAGTCCGGAGCCCCCATATTCCTCCGGGATCAGCGCCGCGAGATATCCCGCCTCGCCCAGCGCCGCGACGAATTCCGCCGGATAGGCCATGTCGCGGTCCAACCGCCGCCAATATTCGCCGGGAAACTGCGCGCACAGCCTTGCCACGCCGGCGCGAATCTCGGGAAAATCGGTCCCCTGCAGGCTGCCCGTCATCGCCTCTCCTCTCGCTTGCTCACGCTGTCGCGTGGCCGATGGGCGATGTCCAGCGGTTTAAGTCGGGCCGCTTACATCGTTGCGGCCGGCTCCTGCACGCGCGGCGGCTGGCGGCCGATCTTCTGCGCCAGCGCGACGGGGTCGGTCAGCGTCACGCGTCCGCCCTTCCATTGCAGGTCGCCGTCGCGCCGCGCCTGCTGGACCATGCGGTTCACATGGACGGAGGTGAGCCCCAGCGCATCCGCCAGTATCTCCTGCGTCAGCGGCACGTCGAACGCATTGCCGCGCGCCAGCCCGTTCTGCGTCAGCCGCTCGTACAATTCCAGCAGCAGGTCGGCGATCCGCTCCTGCGCGTTCAGCCGCCCCAGCCGCACGATCTGCGCGAGCAGCTGCGCCTCGTCCAGCGCACGTGCCAGCGAGTAGGCGACCGCCAGATCGGGCAGGTCGGACGCCTCGGGCGGGGTCGCCACCATCACGTCGGTCACCGCGATGACCGTCGCGGTCGACAGCGCGCGCGGCACGTCGGACAGGCCGATCACGTCGCCCGGCACCAGGAAATTGAGGAACTGCCGCCGGCCATCGGGCAATTGCCGCACGCGCGCCGCCCAGCCGCGCACCAGCAACCGCGGCGCCTCGATCGCGCGGCCCTCGCTCAGCAATTCGCGGCGCGCGCGCACCGGCTGCGCCTGCGCGACCGCGGCGGACAGGGCCGACAACGTCGCCGGCGCCAGCGGCGTCAGCGCCGCCAGCCGCAACAATGCGGCCTCATGTCCCTGCATCGACAGCGCGGTGCGCATCACTTCTCCTCGATCATCTGCTCGATCGTACGCACGACCGCTCCGGGTGGAAAGGGCTTTGCGAGACGCGGCGCGGATTGGTACGCGCTCGGCATCGCCCAACGATCATAACCGGTTACGAACACGAATGGCACCCCCCTCGCGGCCAGTCGTTCCGCGATGGGATAGGAATCGGCACCGTCCAGATTGACGTCGAGCACCGCGATATCGATCACGCCGCCGTCGTCCAGCAGCGCCATGCCCGCGCCGAGCGAGGCGACCGGCCCCAGCACGACCGCATCCTGGTCCCCCAATGCACGCTTCAGGTCGGCTGCAATGAAATACTCGTCTTCGACGATCAATATGCGCTTTCCACTCAGCACATGGACATTCATCGACGCTCCCCGGCTTCATCGGCGAGAGGCAGGACGATGGTGCAATGAACACCTCCGCCCCGAAACTCCAGCTTCGTCTGCGCGCCCAGCCGATAGGGCAACGCCTCCTCGATCAATTCGCTGCCAAACCCCTGACATGACGGCCTAATCGACAAGGCGGGCACGCCTCGCTCAACCCATTTGAACATCAGATGACGCCGATTTTCTTCGTCCGTGTCAACCGACCAGTGGATGCGGACCGTCGCATCCGGAAACTTGAACGCGCCGTATTTGACCGCGTTGATCGACAGTTCGTGAACCGCCAGGCCCAGCGCCTCCGCGGCCATCGGACGCAGCGCCACGTCGGGCCCCTCCAGCGTCAGCCCGCGCCCGTCGCTGACGCCGACGCTCAGAAGCTCGTCGCGGACCAGGTTCTCCAGATCCACATCCTGGCTTGCGGTCTGGGTCACGATCACCTGCGCGCGCGCCAATGCGTCCAGCCGCCCGCGGAAATGATCCGCCACCTCCTCCAGCGAGTCGCCACTCTCCGCGGTACGGGCGAAGACGGATCGCACCACGGTCAGGATGTTGCGCACGCGGTGCTGCAATTCGCCCACCAGGACGCGCTGGCGTTCCTCCAGCATGCGCAGGTCGTGCACGTCGGTCGCGGCGCCGAACCATTGCGCGATGCGCCCCTGGTCGTCGCGGACCGGCACCTGCCGAACCATGAACCAGCGATAGCCGCCGCAATGCTGACGGATGCGGTACGGCAACTCCATCGGCACGCCGGTGTCGTAGCTGCGCCGATACGCTTCCTCCACGCCCGCCGTATCGTCGGGATGGATCGCGTCCAGCCAGCTGAATTCCGACACATCGGGCGCATCGGGCTGGCCGGTGAAGGCGGTCCATTGATGATTGGAGGTGAGATTCTCCCCCTTCGGACCCGTCCGCCAGAGCATCGCCGGCACCAGTTCCAGGCTCAGCCGGCGGATCTGCTCGCTCTCGCGCAAGGCATCCTCGCCCCGCTTGCTGCGCAGTGCCTGGACGATGGCAGGCGCCAGTTCCTCCACCGCCTCGCGGTCTTCCTCGCGAAAGCCGCCCTCGCGATTGGCGAGCGCGATCAGCCCGATCGGGCGGCCATCGTGGCGCAGCGGCACGCCCAGGAAGCTGGCGAGCGGCGGATGCCCCGGCGGCGTACCGATCCGGTCGGGGTGATTTCCCGGATCGTTGGTGATGAGGCTGGCATCATCTAGGATCACGCGCCCGTGCAGCCCGTTGACATGCAGCCCGATCGGCAGCTTGCCGTCGGGCCAGCGCGGATCGTCCGCGGTGAACGCCGCCCACCCGCGCTCGCTGATCGCGACATCCTCCAGCCGCCCGCTCGCGTCGTTGACCTCGCCCATGAAGCTGAACGCCGCCCCGGTCACGTCCTCCGCGACGCGCAGGCACACCTGCCCCAGTGCTTCGACGGACGGCGCCGTCAATGCCTCGCGAAAGATGCGGTTGATCCCCTCCAGGACCGCATTCTTGCGCTTGAGCGTGTCGGTCAGGATGGCGTTACGCTGTTCCATGGCACATCACTCGTCCGCGGCTGATCCGCTGATTATCACTTCTTTACAGAGAGATGCTTAACGCACTCCCACCGCAGCCCCCGCCCGGTAGCGATCGAACCACGACAGGATCGCAGACGCCTTGGCCGCGGCCTGCGACGGGCGCGACGCGATCCCGCCGTGGCTCGCGCCGGGCACCTTCACGAGCGCGGTCGGGACGCCCTGTATCTGAAGCGCCGCATAATATTGCTCGGCCTCGCTGACCGGCGTGCGATAGTCCTCGCTGCCGACCACGACCAGCGTCGGGGTCTTCACGTTGCCGATCAGGCTGATGGGGGAGCGGTTCCAATAGCCCATGGGATCCTCCCACGGCTTCTTGCTGAACCAGTATTGCGAGGTGAACAGGGTGTTGTCCATGGTCAGCGCTTCGCTGATCCAGTTCACGACCGGCTTCTGCGTCGCCGCCGCCTTGAAGCGGTCGGTCTTGCCCACGATCCATGCGGTCAAAAGCCCGCCGCCCGACCCGCCGGTGACGAACAGGTTGTTCGGATCCGCGGTTCCGTCCGCGATCGCGGCATCGACCGCGGCCATCAGGTCGTCGTAATCCTGCGCGGGATAGGTCTTGTTGATGAGGTTGGCGAACTCCGCGCCATAGGAGGTGGAGCCGCGCGGGTTGGTCCAGAGCACCGCATAGCCGCCCACCGCGTACAGCTGGACATCGGTGGCGAAGGACGGGCCATAGGCGGAATGCGGCCCGCCATGAATCTCCAGGATCAGCGGCAGGCGCTGCCCCGGCTGGTGCCCCGGCGGCACCGCCAGCCATGCGTCGATCGCGCGGCCATCGGGCGCGGTCACCGCCAGCTTGCGGATCGGCGCCAGCGCCTTCGACGCCGCCATCACCGCATTCAGCTGCGTCAGCCGCCGCGCCTTGCCGCCGGACCATATCCACACGTCCGCCGGCACCGTCGCATCGCCGCCGGTGAAGGCAACCGTGCCATTTCGCGCGACCGAAAAGTCGCCGCCGGTATAGGGCCGGTCCAGCCCGCCGCCCGCGAGCATGTCGGTGATCGCCGTCACGCGGCCGTCCAGCCCGATCCGCGCCAGCTTGCGGTGGCCGCGATCGTCGTAGCTGGCGTACAAGCTGCGCCCGTCCGCCGCCCAGCGCGCTTCCTCGACACTCCGGTCGAGCGACGCCGTCAGCGATCGCGGCGCCTCGCCGTCGCGCCCGCCGACGTAGAGCTGCTGGTTCTCATAGGCGCGACGCGTGTCGTCGAACCCGGTCCACGCCAGCCGCTGCCCATCGGGCGACCACGCGGGCTGGCCGTCCGGGCCATCGCGCGTGGTCAACTGCGTCAGCTGCGCGGTGGCGACGTCGACCGCATACAGGTCGCTGTTCATCACCTGCCGCTCGGCATCCTTGCCGCGGATCGCGGAGAAGACGAGGCGACGCCCGTCCGCGCTCCATGACACCGGGCCGCCATCGTCGTACCGGCCATAGGTCAGCTGCCGTGCGGCCCCGCCGTCGGCGGCCACGACGAACAGGTGATCGTAGCCGGGCTTGCGATAGCCGGGGCCGTCGTTGCGATAGGTGACGCGGTCGATCACCTCCAGCGGCGGCGCCCAGTTCGCACCCTCCGGCTTGGGCGGCGCCATGCCCAGCCTGGTCGCCTCGCCCGCGACATTCGCGACGAAGGCGATACGCGTACCGTCCGGCGACCATTCCAGAGAGTTGGGATCCCCCGGCAGCGTCGTCACGCGCGACACCGCGCCACCCGCGCCGTCCGGCCCCACCCAGCGCACGAACAGCTGCGAACGATCGCCGTCGCGCGCGACGTACGCGACGCGCGTTCCGTCGGGCGACCAGCGCGGGCTCGACCCGTCGCTGGCGAACGGCACCTGCCGCCCGCTCGCCACGTCGATCAGCCACAGCGACGACACCATCCGGTCGCTCATCACGTCGCCGCTGCGCCGGACATAGACGACGTGCCGGCCATCCGGGCTGATCTGCGGGTCCGCCGCGATCGCCAGCCCGAACAGGTCCGCGCCGGTGAAGCCGCGCACCGGTGCATCCGACGCCGCCGCATTCGCCTGCACCTGTGCCGCGGCAGGCGCGATGACGGGCGCGGCGGCGAGAATCGCGATCAGGGCAAGGGTGGCACGCAAGGCAGTCGACTCCTATGATTTATAGCAACAGTCATGCTCTACGCCCGCAGCGGCGCAAGTCCGTTTCATCATGGACGGCGTACCAACCCATGTTGGCCTAGCGCGTCTCTCCGGCCAGATAGAGCGCGAGCGGATCGACCATCTCCTCCGGGATCCGCCGCGCGATCACCGCCATCGCGTCCTGCGGGAGCCGCGCGTCGATCTCGCCCTCTTCCGCACGCCAGTTGCGCAGCCGCTGGGCGATATAGGCGGCGCGCTGACCGGCGAGCACCGGCTGCGCCTTGCCCTGCCCATGGCAGCTGGCGCACGCCGGCAGCTGTCGCGCGGGCAGGCCCAGCTCGACGATCCGCCGGGCCGCGGCGGATCCCAAGGACGACAGATCGGCACCCAGCCCGGGCATCGCCGCGAAATGTGCCGCCAGCGCGCGACGCTCCTGCGCGGTCAGGGTCGCCGCGGCATTCGCCATGACCGCGCTATGGCGCCGGACATCGGCATAGGCCGCCAGCGCCGCTTCCAGATAGCGCGGATTCTGCCCGCCCAGGATCGGGATGTCGGGCTGCCCGCGCCCGCGCCCGTCGCTGCCATGACAGGCGACACACCCGGCCAGCACCGCGCCGCCCAAAGCGCGTGCATCGGTCGTCCCCGCCCCCGTCGCCTCGCCGCTCAGCGCGCGATATTGCGCCGCGGTCATCCCCGGCAGGCGACGCACGAACGCGACCATCCGCCGTACCTCGTCGTCGCGACCTTCCGCGCCCCAGGCCGGCATGCCGGTGAACTTCACCCCGTGCTTCAGGATGTAGAACAGCTCGGCGTCGGTCCACTTCTCCTTCGTTTCGCCGGTGGTCAGGTCCGGGGCGTGGGGCGTCGCGCGCTGCATCACCGGGGACGGCCGCTGCCCCGGCGCGCCGTGGCAGGTGGCGCAGGCCGCCGCGAAATGCCCCGCCGCACTCACCAGCTGGCCATCGGTCGCGATCGGATTCCTGGGCGCCTCCAGCAGCGTGTGGGTGCGCACCGAGTTGCGCATCGTCCAGTGCAGGAACCAGTTGCTGATCGCCCAATGCCCGGACGAGGCGGAGGTATTGAACAGCCCCGACCAGGCAAACAGCAGTCCGGCGAGTGCCAGACCGACCAGCGTCGCCACGACGCGCTTCCAGGTGACACGGATCGTCATGCGGCCACCTTCATGCGGGGTTTGGGATGTCTCAGGATCGTGCCAAGAAGCCATAGGCCGCCGAGACAATAACTGACGCCCCCCACCAACAGCATGACGACCCCGCCCAGCTGCTGGTCGGCCAGCGCATCCAGCCCCGGCGCGGGATGCATCGCCATCATCGCATACAGCGGCCGGTCGGCCAGCCCGATCAGCGCCCCCAGCAGCGTCATGTGCATCGACGTCAGCAGCAACGCCGCCGCGCCCGCCTCGGGCTGCGCCAGCGCCGATCGCCACAGTGCGACGCCCAGCCCCAGGAACATCGCCTGCTCCAGCAGCGCGACCGCGACATGCATGTCCGCCACCGACCGCAGCGCCGGGGCATGCCAGCCCCACACGACCACGAACTCCGCCATCGCCCAGCCGAGCGGCGCGCCGGCACCGGTGCGCGCGGGTCGCGACAGCGTCGCCGCGATCATCGGTGCCGCCACCGCCACCGCGCCCATGTGCGCCGCCATATGCCCGCTCATCCCCAGCCCGGCGAAGGCGAGCAGCGTCACGACGAGCGCCACCGCCCAGGCGATGCCACGCCCCGCCCTCACCGGCAGTCCGTCAGCATCAGCGCGGGCGCCGCGGTGAAAACGACCGCGACGAAGCTCAACGCCGCCAGCAGCATCGTAGCATGCGCCAGGAAGCGCAGCCGGTCGATATCCGTACCCTCGTCATGCGGCGGCGGATCGCCCGGCGTGCGCGACTGGATCCAGCCGATCCAACCCGATGCGACGATGATCGCCAGCGCCACCACGGTCCCGATCACGAAGGCGACGGTGAAGCGCGGAAACGCCCCCGCCTTCGCGCAACTGACCGCGACCCAAAGGTAGCAGAACAGGAAATGTCCCGCCCAGACCGTAGGCGGCAGGATCAGCGTCCACAGCGTCACGCGCAGGCCGCGCACCCGCTGCCGCAGGCTGCCGCGCCCTTCATGAGGTGTTTCGTTCTTCATGACACCCCCGGGAACAGCCCGATGGTCGCATAGGTGACGATCGCGGTGACGGCCATGAAGTGATGATAGACGGTGATGTTGCGGACGTCGGCATCGTAACGCGGCGTCATCCGCCCCGCGATGCTGCGCGCCATCGTATAGAATTGCATGATCGCGCCCACCGCATTGTGCGTCACGGTCCAGATGACGAGCGTGCAGACGATCGCGGGATAGACGTGCAGGCTGGGTTGCAACCCGGTCGTCAGCGGCCCCGCCACCCCCGCGCCGATCGCCGCGAGCGATACCAGCCCGCCCAGCCCCAGCAGCGCCCGCGCCGTGCCCTCCGCGCCGCGCGCATTCACCTCGCGCGCGGCGACGGTCATCGCCCAGGCAGCCAGCGTCAGCGCCAGCGCCGCCATCGGCCAAAAGGTGCCCGGCCCCTCCATCCCAACACCGGACGGTGGGAAGTCGTCGTGTCGCGTCCAGAAGAAGAAATAGCCGAAGACGAGGCCCGAGAAGGCGGTCGCATCCGCCATCATCGTGATGAACATCGCCCACCACCCGCTCGACGAGGCGCCGGAGCAATACAGCGGCACCGTCAGCCCGTGGCCGATCGCCTTGCGCTCCTTCTCCGGGATCTCGCCCGTCCCGGTCCACAGCCAGTAGAGGACGCACGCCAGCGTTCCCACCACGCCGACCGCAGCCAGCCAGTAGAGGTGATAGGTGGTCAGGATGAAGACGCTGCCCAGCACGCCCGCGGTGACCATCGGCACCACGCTGGGCGTGCCCAGCCGGATGACCTGGATCGGCCGCGCGTCGAGCACCGTGGTGATGATCGTCTCGCGGCGCCCTTCCTCCGCATCCGGCAGGAAGAAGCGGCCTTCGTCGACCTTCGCGACGAAGTTCTTCTGGTCCCAGATCGGGTATCGGCTCTCGATCAGCGGGACGGAGCGGATGCCCCAATCCTCGTCGTCGGGGTGTGCCAGCCATTCCAGCGTTCCCGCCTTCCACGGGTTGCGCTCCGATTTCTCACGCCACGGGCTGCGCGCCAGATCGACGCACACCAGCAGCACCCCGAACGCGAAGACGAAGGAGCCAACCGTCGAGACCATATTGAGCCCGCCGATTCCGAGCTCGGCCGGGTAGGTGAACACACGCCGCGGCATCCCCATGAGACCGCTGAAATGCATCGGGAAGAAGGTGATGTTGGCGCCCGCGAACAGGAACCAGAAGGCGGTGCGCCCGATGCGGTCGGACAGCTTCTTACCCGTGATGAGCGGCCAGTAATAATACAGGCCGCCGAACAGCGGGATCAGCGTGCCGCCGATCAGCACGTAATGCAGGTGCGCGACGATGAAATAGGTGTCGTGCGCCTGCCAGTCGAACGGCGCCACCGCCACCATCACCCCGGTCAGCCCGCCGATGACGAAGATCGCGATCGATCCCGTTGCATACAGCATCGGCGTCGACCACACGACGCGCCCCGCCCACAGCGTCGCGATGAAGGCGAAGATCTGGATCCCGGTCGGGATCGCGACCGCCTCCGACGCGGCGGAGAAGAATGCGAGGCTGATCTTGGGCAGCCCGGTGGTGAACATGTGGTGGACCCACAGCCCGAAGCTGAGGAACGCCGTCCCCACCGCGGCGAGCACGATCCACGGATAGCCCAGCAGCGGCCGCCGCGCGAAGGTCGGCACGATCATCGCGAACAGCGCGATCGACGGCAGGAAGACGATATAGACCTCCGGGTGGCCGAAGATCCAGAACAGGTGCTGCCACAGGATCGCGTCGCCGCCCTTGGCCGCATCGAAGAACGGCCAGCCCATCAGCCGTTCCAGCTCGAACAGGATGTCGCCCGCGATCAGCGGCGGGAAGGCGAACAGGATCATCACCGCCACGACCAGGATGTACCAGGCGTAGAGCGGCATCAGGTTGAGTCGCATCCCCGGCGGCCGCGTCTTGAGCACGCCGACGATCAGCTCCACCGCCGCGGCGACCGACGACACCTCAATGAAGCTCAGGCCCAGCATCCAGATGTCCGCACCCAGCCCGCTGAGATCGGTGCGCGTCGTGAACGGCGGGTACATGAACCACCCGCCGTCGGGCGCCACGTCGAAGAAGATCGAGCCCGCGACGAACACCCCGCCGATCAGGAAGCTCCAGTATCCGAACGCCGACAGCCGCGGGAACGGCAGGTCGCGCGCGCCCAGCAGCTGCGGCAGCAGGATCACCGCGACCGCCTCGAACATCGGCACCGCGAACAGGAACATCATCATCGACCCGTGCAGCGTGAACAGCTGGTTGAAGGTCGATGCCGTGACCAGGTCGTTGCCCGGTGCGGACAGCTGCGCGCGCATGATGAGCGCCAGCACGCCCGCGAACAGCATGAACGTGAACGCGGTCAGCGTGTACCACACGCCGACGACGTTGTTGTTGACGTCGGTCCAGCGCCGTAACCACCCGGTCGGTGCCGCCCAGACCGCCCGCAGCCGATCCTCCTGCGCGCGCCGCAGTGCGATGTCGTCCTGTGCATGGAGGCTCACTTCAACGTCTCCATATAGGCGGCCAGTGCGCTGGCGTCCGCGGCGGACATGTGCGGATAGGCGGGCATGCGCGCGCCCGGCTTCACGCTCGGCGCCTCGCGGATGAAGCGGACCAGGTTCGCGCGGGACATCGGCAGCACGCCTGCGCCGACGGTGCTGCGCGATCCGACTTGCGTCAGGTCGGGGCCGATCGTTTCGTGGAAGGCCGTGTCGCGAAGGCTGTGACAGCCGGCGCAACCGTAATCGGCGAACAGCTTGCCCCCCCGCTCGGCGACCGGTCCGTCCTGCGCCCCGTCCGCCAGCCGGCGCGAGGCGAGCCAGCGATCGAACGCGGCGGGCTCCATCGCGATCACGTCGAACGCCATCAGCGCATGGCTCAACCCGCAGAATTCGGCGCACTGACCGCGGAACCGCCCCGCCTTGGTCGCCTGCACCACCAATGTGTTGGTGCGCCCCGGCACCATGTCCATCTTCCCCGCGAGGCCGGGCACCCAGAAGCTGTGCAGCACGTCGCCCGCGGTCAGCTGGAACACGACCCGGCGCCCCACCGGCACGCGCACCTCGTTGGCGTCGATCTCCGCCCGGCCGCCGGCGGGCTGGTAGCGCACCCGCCACCAGAATTGCTCGCCCTGCACCGCGATGCGCAGGTCGGCGGGCGCGGCCTGCAACGGCCGCATCTGCGGCAAGGTCGTGACCAGCAGCGTCAGCAGGACGATCGTAGGGAGGACGCCGCCGGCCCACAGCACCAGCTTCATGCCCTGCGTATGCGTCAGCTCGCCTTCGCGCGCGCGCATGGCCAGCACCATCAGCGTCGCGACGCCGATAAAGATGACGATGGCACCGGCGACCATCCACCACGTCAGCGACGCGAGCGACGCCGCCTCCATGCCGAAGGTCGAAAAGGCCGATTGCCGCCCCGGCTCCACGATGCTGTCCGTCCCCTATGCCCCCGATCGTTTCACAAACGTCCTGATCTAGTTAAGTTGCGTAAGCTTTTGTTGCTGTCTGGGCCGATGCCCCTCCCGCGGGTTAGGAAGAGCGCATGGCACACCCTTTTCCCGACGCCCCATGGTGGCAACGCGGCACCGTGTATCAGGTCTATCCACGCTCGTTTCAGGACAGCGACGGTGACGGCGTCGGCGACCTTGCCGGGATCGAACGCCGGCTGGACCATATCGCCGCGCTCGGCGTCGATGCGATCTGGCTGTCGCCGATCTTTCCCTCGCCGATGGCCGATTTCGGTTATGACGTCGCGGATTATTGCGGGGTGGAGCCGATGTTCGGCGATCTCGCCGCGTTCGACCGGCTGCTCGCCGCGGTCCATGCGCGCGGGCTGAAGTTGCTGCTCGATTTCGTGCCCAACCATTCGTCCGACCGGCACCCGTGGTTCGTCGAGAGCCGCTCGAGCCGCACGTCGCCCAGGCGCGACTGGTACATCTGGCGCGATGCCGCTCCGGACGGCCGACCGCCCAACAACTGGATCAGCGACTTCGGCGGCTCGGCATGGGAGTGGGACGAACACACCAGCCAATATTACCTCCACGCCTTCCTGGCGTCGCAGCCCGACCTCAACTGGCGTAACCCAGAGCTGAAGCGCGCGATGTTCGACGCCATGCGCTTCTGGTTCGACCGCGGCGTCGATGGCTTCCGCATCGACGTGCTGTGGCACATCGTGAAGGCGGAAGGGTTCCCCGACAATCCGGTCAACCCGGCCTGGCACCCCGGTATCACCGAGCGCGACCGCCTGATCCAGCAGCATTCCACCGATCAGCCGGAGGCGCATGCGATCGCCGCCGAGATGCGCGCGCTTGCCGACCGCTACGGTGACCGCGTCCTGATCGGCGAGATCTTCCTCCCCAACGATCGCCACGCGCGGTGGTACGGTACACCCGAGCGCCCGCAGGTCCATTTGCCGTTCAACTTCCAGCTGATCGAAAACCCGTGGGATGCCGCGACGCTACGCAGCATGATCGCCGCCTACGAGGCGTCGCTGCCCCCGCACGGCTGGCCAAATTGGGTGATCGGCAGCCACGACGCGCCGCGCATCGCCGCGCGCGTCGGCGAGGCGCAGGCGCGCGTCGCCGCGATGCTGCTGCTGACGCTGCGCGGCACGCCGACGCTGTATCAGGGCGACGAGATCGGCATCGGCCGGGTCGACATCCCGCCCGACCGCGTCCGCGACCCGCAGGAATTGCGCCAGCCCGGCATCGGTATCGGCCGCGACCGCTCGCGCACGCCGATGCCGTGGGACGACAGCGCCTTTGCCGGGTTCAGCACGGTCGAGCCGTGGCTGCCGCTCAACCCCGACTGGCGCACCCGCAACGTCGCCGCGCAGGACGGTGACCCGTCCTCGATGCTGACGCTCTATCGCCGCCTGCTGGCGCTGCGCCGCGCGCATCCTGCGCTGGCGATCGGCGACTTCGCGCTGGCGGAGGCCGACCGCGACGTCCTCGCCTACGAACGCCGCCACGGCGGCGAGCGGCTGCTGATCGCGCTCAACCTGTCGGACGAGGAACGTGCCATGCCGTTCGCGGGTGAGGTGCTGCTGTCGACGCTCGACGGCGCGGGCGATGGACTGCGACCGAACGAAGGCGTCATCCTGTCCCCGTCACTCCGGGCTTGACCCGGGTCCCGCTTCCCCTCCAACGCCGCCGGAATAGCGGGACCCCGGCTCGGGGCCGGGGTGACGAAACAGGAAACCCTCATGAAGATCGCGATGCTGGCCCCGATCGCCTGGCGCACCCCGCCGCGCCACTACGGCCCGTGGGAACTCGTCACCAGCCTGCTGACGGAGGCGCTGGTCGCGCGCGGCGTCGACGTCACGCTCTTCGCGACGCTCGACAGCGTCACCGCCGCCCCGCTCGACGGCGTCGTTTCGGCCCCCTATTCCGAGGATCCCGCGATCGACGCCAAGGTGTGGGAGTATCGCCACCTGTCGCATCTGTTCGCGCAGGCCGACCGCTTCGACCTGATCCACAACCAGGCCGATTTTCCCGCGCACGCCTTCGCCCCGCTGGTGAAGACGCCGGTCGTGACGACGATCCACGGCTTCTCCTCCGACCGCATCCTGCCGATGTACGCGCCGTTCCAGGACCGCGTGCACTATGTCGCGATCAGCGATGCCGACCGGCACCCGGCGCTCCGCTACGCCGCGACGATCCATCACGGCATTCCGCTGAACGACTTCGCCTTCGACCCGCACGGCAGCGACGACCTGCTCTTCTTCGGTCGCCTCCACCCCGACAAGGGCGCGGCGGAGGCGATCGCCGCTTCACGCGCCGCGCGCCGCGCGCTCGACCTGTACGGCATCGTCCAGGACCAGGGTTATTACGAGCGCGACGTCGCACCGGCGGTCGACGGCACCACGGTCCGCTATCACGGCGCAGTCGGGGGCGAGGCGCGCATCCGGGCATTGGGCGGCGCGCGTGCGCTTCTCCACCTCATCAACTTCGACGAACCGTTCGGCCTGTCGGTGGTCGAGGCGATGGCGTGCGGCACCCCCGTCATCGCCACCCGCCGCGGATCGATGCCCGAGCTGATCGAGCACGGCGTCACGGGCTTCCTGGTCGACACCCCTGCGGAGGCGATCGCCGCGATCGCGCGCGCAGGCGACATCGACCGCGCCGCCTGCCGCCGCGCGGTTGCGGAGCGGTTCAGCGTCGAGCGGATGGCGGACGATTACATCGCCCTCTACCGGCAAGTGTTGGGCGGCTGATTCCATCGTCACCCGGGCTCGACCCGGGGTCCCGCTTCTTCCCACCACCGAAGGAAGAGCGGGACCCCGGATCAAGTCCGGGGTGACGGCGACGGCCAACCCACGAGATACTTGCCATCCCGCCCCCCGCCGCCCACAGCATCACCATGCGCCTGCGCGATTTCCTCCTGCTCGTCGCCGTCTGCCTGATCTGGGGATTCAGCAACGTCGTCAGCAAGGTCGTGGTGAGCGACTGGCACGTACCGCCGCTGTTCTTCGCCGCGGTACGCTTCGCCATCGTCGCGCTGGCGACCCTGCCCTGGCTGCTGCCGATGCCGCGCCCGGCATGGCGGATCATCGCCATCGGCCTGCTGATGGGCGGGGGCAATTTCGCCTTGCTGTTCCTGGGGCTGCAGACCGCATCGCCGTCCGCGGCGGCGGTGGTGATCCAGATCGGCGTGCCCTTCACCACCCTGCTCTCCGTCCTCATTCTCAAGGAAAGCATCCACCGCCGCCGCGCGATCGGCATCGCGCTGACGCTTGCCGGCGTGGTGCTGGTGGTATGGCGACCGGGGGGCATCGCCCTGTCGGGCGGGCTGCTCTACATCATCGCGTGCGCGTTCGCGGGGTCGCTCGGCGCGATCCTGATGAAGCAGATGGACGCCGTGCCGCCGCTCCGCTTTCAGGCGTGGGTCGGGCTGGTTTCCTTCCTGCCGCTGGCGGTCGCGACCGCGCTGCTGGAGCAGGCGCAATGGACGACCGCCGTCGCCGCTGGCTGGCCGTTCCTCGCCGCGCTGCTGTTTGCGGCGCTGTTCGTCTCGCTGTTCGCGCACACCGCCTATTACGGGCTGATCGGCCGGTACGAGGCAAACCTGCTCGCCCCGCTCACGCTCATGACACCGCTCTTCACCATGGCGCTGGGCGTCGCGATCACCGGCGACCATCTCGACGCGCGGATGATCGCGGGCGCTGCGCTGGCGCTGGGCGGGGTGCTGATCGTCGCGCTGCGGCGCAAGCGCGCGACCGAGGTTCTGCTGATGAACGAGCGCGCCTGACCGCCTATATCGCCGGCATGAAGACCGCCACGCTCTATCGCATGGTCATGCCCGACCACACCTGCCCCTATGGCGTCAAGGCGAAGGATCTGCTGCGCCGTCACGGCTACCGGGTCGAGGACCATCCCCTCACCACGCGCGCGGAGACGGACGCGTTCAAGGCCGCGCATGACGTGAAGACGACGCCGCAGGTGTTCGTCGACGGTGCGCGGATCGGCGGATACGACGACACCCGCCGCTTCCTGGGGCTGCGCGTGGCACAGCCCGGTGCGACCAGCTACCGCCCCGTGATCGCGGTCTTCGCGATGACCGCGCTGATGGCGCTCGCCGCCAGCACCGCGGCGTTCGGCACGCCCTTCACGCTGCGCGCGGGCGAGTGGTTCGTCGCGTTCAGCATGTGCGTGCTCGCGCTGCTGAAGCTGCAGGACGTTGAAACCTTCTCCACCATGTTCCTTAACTACGACCTGCTCGCACGCCGCTGGCCGCGCTACGGCTATGTCTAT
The DNA here is from genome assembly GCA_913774925.1 of uncultured Sphingomonas sp. Taxonomy (GTDB): domain Bacteria; phylum Pseudomonadota; class Alphaproteobacteria; order Sphingomonadales; family Sphingomonadaceae; genus Sphingomonas. The sequence continues at coordinate 20,209 of CAJYKB010000031.1, forward strand.
CCGTTTGCCGAGGGGCTCGCCGGCGTGCTGATGGTGGCGGGCACGCTGCGCTGGCTGTCGGTGCCGATCGCGCTCGTCATCGGCGGGATCGGCGCGGTGTCGGTCTTCAAGGCGGTGTACGTCGACCGCCGCGAGCTAAAATGCGCGTGCGTCGGCGGCAGCAGCAAGGTGCCGCTCGGCTTCGTCTCGCTGACCGAGAACGTCATGATGGTCGCGATGGCCGTCTGGATGGCGGCGATGTGAGGTCGCCGCCTTCCGCGATCAGAACTTCGCGCCCAGCCGCACCCCCAGCGTCCGCGGCGTGATCGGCACGACATAGGGCCGCTGGTAGCATGAGCCGCACTGGATGAAGCGCGAGATCTGGCCGCGTTCGTCCCAGATGTTCCGCGCAAACACCTCGAACGTGTAATTCCCCCACTCCGCACCGACCGCGAGGTTGCCGGTGGTATAGGCGGGCAGCCGGCCGATTTCGGCCGCAGGGTTCGCGATACGCCCGGTCCCCGCCTCGACCGCGCGCAGGCGGATGTCGGACGCCGCCGAGCTCTGGTGCGCGACCAGCGCCTGGACATAGGCGTTCGCCGCACCGATCGGCACGGTATAGCGTGCGGTCCCGCTGATCTTGAAGCGCGGCGTGATCGGCAGGCGCGTTCCTGCTTCCGACACCAATGTCGCGCCTGGCGCATTGCAATCCGCGGTGCTGCACAGGTTGGTGCGCGTCACCGCGTCGGTGTACGAACCGCTCGCTCCCAGCGTCAGCCCGCCCGCGGTCAGGTTGGCGTCCATCTCGACGCCGCGGATCCGCGCATTGGGGCCGTTCTGGATGACGGTGAAGCTGTTCTCGCCCAGGAACGAGAACTGGAACTTGTCCCAGTTCTGCTGATAGATCGCGCCGTTCAGCCGCAGCTGCCCGCCCAGCAGCGTGGTCTTCCATCCCAATTCGTAATTGGTCAGGAAGTCGGCGGCATAGTCCGCCACGTCGCCGCGCCGGTTGATCCCGCCGGGACGGAAGCCCTTGGACACCGTGCCGTAGAACAGCAGCCCGTCGGCCGGCTTCCACGTCGCGTTGAAGCGATAGGTGACACCCTGCCCCTCCGCTTCCTTGGGCACGATCCCGCCGGCGTTGTTCGGCACGCCCAGGTTGGTGCAGGGAATGTTGCCGACATCGGGCGTGAACAGGAATCCGGTGGTCGACCGCCCCGCCAGATACGCGTCGCGCAGCGTCCCCCCGCCGGCCAGATAGCAGCCCGCGACGCCGGTCCGACCGCTGCCTGCGGCATTGAACGGTGTGGCGGTGTAGGGGCGGCCGTCCGCCGGGTCGACGCCGGGATTGCGCCCGAAGCCGAAGAACCCGACCAGCGAATTGTCGTAGATGAACGCGCGCGCGCCCGCGGTCAGCGTCAGCGTCGGCGTCAGGTCGTAGCTCGCCTCGCCGAACACCGCATAATCCTTGTCCACACGGTGCTGGCGCGTCAGCCACAGCGTGCCGGGATAGCCGTTGACCGACACGTTCGTGCCCAGCCCCGGGATCTGATAATCCTGAAAGATCAGGTTGCTCTGCCGCTGGTAGAAGGCGCCCGCCACCAGCCGGAACGGCTCGTCCGCGGGGGAGGCAACGCGCAGTTCCTGGCTCGTCTTCTTGAAGTGATCGGTGCCGACGATGCGCTGGCGCGGGTCGATCGTGTTGCCGGCATTGTCCTGATAATAGAAATAGCCCGCCAGCCCGCCGACCGACGAGTACAGATTGTCATACGCCTCGGCGTAGTCGGTATAGTCGCTCGATTGCAGCGCCTTGCGGTCGAGATACGCGCCCGAATAGGTCACGTCCCAATTGCCGACCTGCCCCTCGATCGTCAGCGCCGCCTGAACGAAGCGGTCGCGGCGGAATTCGGGATAGAAGCGCTGGACCTTCAGGTCGCCGACGCGCGGGTCGAAGGCGTAGCTGCCGTGGCTGCGCTGCTCCTGATAGAGGACGGTCGGCGTGGCGGTCCAGCTGTCGTCCAGATCGATCTTCAGCGCGGCGCGCCCGCCATAGGTCTCGGTATCGTTATAGTCGTTCTTGACGAAGGGGGCGTTGTTGACCGTCCGCCCGCCGATGAAGGTCCGCGAGCCGGCCACGTTGTCGATGAAGCCGGCGTCCTTCTGATAGAAGCCGACGACACGCAGCGCCATCATCGACGCCAGCGGGATGTTGAGCATCGCCTCGGTCGTATAGCCGATGCCGCCCTTCTCGACCGTGTTCACCTCGCCGTCGACGCGGCCGTAGAAGCCGGACAGGTCGGGCTTGTTGGTGATGATACGGATCGTGCCCGCCTGGCTCGACGCGCCGTACAGCGTGCCCTGCGGCCCGGCGAGGCTCTCGATCCGGGCGATGTCGTAGATGTGGATGTCGAGCGTGCCGCCGATCGTCGTCACCGGCTGCTCGTCGAGATACGTGCCGACCGAGGGCAGCGAGCCCGAATGGTTGCCGTCGCCGCCGCTCGCGACGCCGCGCATATAGACGGTGGTGACGCCCGGCTGGCTCGACTGGAACGCGACCGAGGGCAGCAGCTGCGTATATTGGTTGAAGTTGGAGATGTTCAGCTGGTCCAGCCGCCGCGTCCCGATCGCCTGGATGCTGATGGGAACGTTCTGGATATTCTCGTCACGCTTCTGCGCAGTGACGATGATGTCGTCGCCCTGCGTCGCACTGGGCGTCTCCGCCGCGGTGGTCTGCCCCGATGCGGTGCCGGGCGCATCCTGCGCAAACGCGGGCATCGCCGCAGTCGCCAGCAGAGACACCAGAATCCCACGCGCAAAACTCGTCACGACACTATCCCCCGCTGTCGCAGCCCTGTTGCGGCGAATGCTGTTCGCAGCGGCGCGGCGCGTCAATCAGGTGATGCGGGAAATGTCGGGAAACATCGCCAAGCGTTGCGGATATGTCACGACCGCTTGCCAGTGGCGCGGGCAACGGCGTCAGCGCGCCTGAAAATCGGGCACGTCGGGATAGACCTCCACCACCGCCCCCAGCGCGTCGCGCAATGGCGCGAGATGCTCGGCGAAGGGCTGCCACGCGCGGCCGCCGCCGCGGAAGATCGGCTGGCGCACCTGCTCCGAACTGGCGGTGCGCACCGCGCGCTCCGTTTCGTGGAACGACAGGCATGCCTCCTCGAACGGCAGGCCGATGCGCGTCAGCAGGTCGCGAATCCCGTCTTCGGGCGCGTCCACCAGCGCCTCGTGGATCACGCGCACCACCCGCCCCGGCTGCACCGCATCGAGATGCGCCATCAGCCGCACATAGTCCCGGTAGTAGCGCCCCATGTCCTCCAGCCCGTAGCTGAACCCCTGCCCGCGCGCGAAATGCTGCTTGAAGTTGGAGAAGCAGCACGCCAGCGGGTCACGCCGCGCGTCGATGATCGTGGCGTTCGGCAGGATCAGCCGGATCAGCACGACATGCGCCCAGTTGTTGGGCAGCTTGTCGATGAAGAACGGCCGGTCGGTGCGCCGCTGCACGCTGGCGCGGCGCAGATACTCGGCCCCCAGCGCGCGCGCCTGCTCCGCGGTCAGCGTCGCCAGTCCCTCGGGATAATCGGCCACGCGACGTGCCATCGCGGGCATGTCGGGCAGCTCGGTGGTCCCCTCGACCCGGCTGTGGCTGGCCAGGATCTGCTCGATCAGCGTCGAGCCGGCCCGCGGCATCCCCAGCACGAAGATCGGGTCGGCGGAGGGATCGCCCCAGCCCGCCCGCGCGGCGAAGAACGCCGGCGTCGCCAATGCGATGACGCGGTCGACGAAGCGTTCGGTCTCGTCCGCGTCATAGCCCATCTGCGCCCGGCGCAGCGCATTGCCCGCGGCGTAATGCGCGAAGGCGCGCTCCGCGTCGCCGCGATCCTCCCACGCCTTGCCCAGCGCGAAATCGAGATGCAGCCGATCCTCCTCGGACAGGTCGTCGCGCCCCCGCTCGCGGGCCATCGCGTCCAGGTCCGCATCGTCGAACCTCACCGTCTTCAGATTGGCGAGGCTCCACCACGCCTCGCCCAGCTCGGGCCTCAGCCCGATCGCGCGGCGATAGGCGGCGACACCGTCCGCCTGCCGCCCCACCGTCTTCAGCATATGCCCTAGGCTCATCCACACCTTCGGCTGCGACGGAGCCGCGGCGAGGACGTGTTCGTAGAGCGCAATCGCCTCCTCGAACCCGCCAAGCCGGCCCAGCGCCGCCGCCTTGAGGTTGGCGTGGCCCAGATGCTCCGGCTCTTCCTGCTGGAGCGTGTCCAGCTCCGCCAGCGCCTCGGTCGATCGATTCTGGCGATACAGCACCAGCGCCAGATTGGCGCGCGCCGCGGTGAAGGCGGGCGCCAGCTCCAGCGCGCGGCGCAACAGCGTTTCCGCGTCGCGATTGCGCCCGATCCGCCCGGCCAGCTCCGCCAGCATCCGGATCGCGCGCGCATCGAACGGATCGCGCTTCAGATACTGGCGCAGCAGCGGCTCGGCCACGTCCAGCCGATTGTCGTGGAGCGCCAGCGCGGCGTCGACTAGCATCGGGGGAAAGCGGGCGGGATCGGGGGACATCATGGACGACAGCGAAGACCACGCCCGGAGCCCCGGATCAAGCACCAGACATGCGTCGGGCGCGATCGGCTTCTGGGCCGCCCTGGCGCTGGTCATGGGCAATCTCATCGGATCGGGCATCTACCTGCTTCCCGCGACGCTGGCCCCGCTGGGCGCGAACGCCGCCTGGGGCTGGGTGGTGACGATTATCGGCGCGATGACGCTGTCCTTCGTCTTCGCGCGCCTCGCCGCAGCGGTGCCCGCGGGCGGCGGCCCCTATGCCTTTGCCGATGCGGCCTTCGGTCCCGCGATCGGCTTTGCCACCGCCTGGAGCTACTGGACGCTCGTGTGGGCGGGCAACGGCGCGGTCGCGGTCGCGGTGGTCAGTGCGCTCAGCCTCGCCGTCCCCGCGCTGGCGCCGCACGCGGCCATCGCGGCCGTGGCGCTGGTGTGGCTGGCGGTGCTGGTCAACATCCGCGGCGTCGGCGTCGCCGCTCGGGTGCAGATGGTGACGATGGTGGTGAAGCTCGTGCCGCTGGCCGCGGTCGTGCTGCTCGCCCTGTGGTGGTGGCTGTCGCGCGGCGGCGCGACGCCCGACGCCGCACCGCCGGTCCCGGTCACCGCCGGCGCGGTCGCGGGCGCGGCGGCACTCACCTTCTGGGGCTTCCTGGGCGTCGAATCCGCCACCGTCCCCGCCGAACGTGTCGCGGACGCGCGCCGCACCGTTCCGCGCGTCACGATGATCGGCACCGCCGCGACCGGCGCGATCTACCTCGCGGTGTCGGGCGCGGTCGCGTATCTGCTGCCGCGCGCCGCCACCGCCGCCTCGCCCGCGCCGATCGCGGATGCGCTGGGGCTGGCGTTCGGCGGCGGCGTCGCGCGCATCGTCGCGCTGTTCGCCGCCGTCAGCGCACTCGGCGCGCTCAACGGCTTCGTCCTGCTCCAGGGGGAGGTGCCGCGCGCGATGGCGCGGGGCGGCGTCTTTCCCCGCTGGTTCGCGAAGGAAACCGCAGCCGGCACCCCGGCGCGCGCGCACCTCGTCTCCGGCGTGATGGTCACCGCGGTCACGCTCGCCAATTACACCCGTGGCATGGGCGACCTGTTCGCGTTCGTCGCCGCGGTGTCGCTGGCGGCGGGAATGTACGCCTATGGCGCCAGTGCGCTCGCCGCGGTCCGGCTGCTGCGCGGCGACCGCCCGGCGCAGGCGGCGGGCGTCGCCTGCGCGTTGTTCGTCGCCTGGCTCGGCTGGGGACTGGGCGCGGAGGCGAACCTGTGGGCGATCGTCCTCCTCGCCACCGGCCTGCCCGTCTACCTAGCGGTCAGGCGCGGCGCCGCAGCCGCCCGATGAGGCTGCGGTCGGCCAGGATCGCATGCGCCGCATTGTGCCCCGGCGCCCCCGTCACGCCGCCGCCCGGATGCGTCCCCGACCCGCACATGTAGAGCCCCGGCACCGGCGCCCGGTAGTCGCCATGCCCCAGCACCGGGCGCGCCGCCCACAACTGGTCCAGCCCCATCTGCCCGTGGAAGATGTCGCCCCCGATCAGCCCGAACTTGCGCTCCAGGTCGAGCGGCGAATGGATCTGCCGCGCGATCACGCTCGCCTTGAAATTGGGCGCATGCTCGTTGACCGTGTCGATGATATGGTCCGCCACCTCGTCGCGCACCGCGTCCCAGCTGCGGCCGTCGGGCAGCTGCGGCGAGAATTGCTGGCAGAACAGGCTGGCGATATGCATCCCCGGCGGCGCCAGCGTATCGTCCACCGTCGTCGGCAGCTTCATCTCGATGATCGGCTTCTTCGACCAGCCATGGACCTTCGCATCGTCGAATGCGCGATCCATATAGTCCATGCCCGGCGCGATGATGATACCCGCGGTGTGATGCTCCGCCTTCTCGCGCCCGGGCAGCACGGTGAAATCGGGCAGCTCGCTCAGCGCCACGTTCATCCGGAACGTCCCCGACCCGGTCTTGAACCCCTTCATCCGCCGCCGGAAATCCTCCGGCAGCTCGTGCCCGTCGACCATCCCGCGGTACAGCATCGCCGGACCGACGTTCGCGGCGACGATCCCCGCGGCAATCTCTTCCCCGCTCTCCAGCCGCACGCCCGCGGCGCGACCGCCCTCGATCAGCACCTTGGCGACCGGCGCCTCCAGCGAAATCTCGACGCCCGCGTCGACGCACGCCGCCGCCATCGCCTGCGTGATCGCACCCATCCCGCCGACCGAATGGCCCCAGGCGCCGAATTTCCCGTTCACCTCGCCGAAGACGTGGTGGAGCAGGACATAGGCCGACCCCGGCGTCGACACGCCCGCGAAATTGCCGACCACCGCGTCGAAGCCGAACGCGGTCTTGACGTGATCGTCCTCGAACCAGCCGTTCAGGAAATCGCGCGCCGACTTCGTGAACACGTCCAGCAGGTCGCGCTGCGCGGCGAGATCCAGCTTCGCCAGCGGCCATCCCTGCCGCGCCGCCGCGACCAGCTCCAGCAGCCCGCCGCCCGCGTTGGGCGGGATCTGCAACGCCAGGTCGCGCAGCACCTGCGCCACCTTCTCCAGCGCCGCATCGTAGCGCGGATAGGCCTCCGCATCGTGGCGGCTGAACCGCGCGAACTGCTCCTGCGTCCGCTGCGTACCCCCGCCCAGCGTCAGATACGTGTCCTCGAACGGGAAGAAGTTGCTGATCGTCCGCTCGATGATGCGATAGCCGCGGTCGTGCAGCTTCATGTCCGCGATCACCTTGGGCCGCAGTAGGCTGACCGTATAGCTGGCGGTGGAGTTGCGGAAACCGGGGTGGAATTCCTCCGTCACCGCTGCCCCGCCGACGACGTGTCGCCGCTCCAGCACGCGCACCTTCAGCCCGGCGCGCGCCAGATAGAAGGCGCAGACGAGCCCGTTGTGCCCGCCGCCGATGATGATCGCGTCATACCGCTTGGTCATGGATGTCCCCCGCTTTTCCCTTTTCCGTCACCCCGGATTTGACCGAGACCTCTGCGAAAGCTCCTTCCGTCATGCCGGACTTGTTCCGGCATCCACTGTGCCGCAAACTCGCAAGTGACTGATTTGGAGGCTCGGTGGATCCCGGAACTAGTCCGGGATGACGCGGCAATGGTGGCGCGGGCATCCACTTTCGCAGAGATTTCGACGTAATCCGGGCCATCGTCGTCACATCCCGCGCACCCGCCGCGACCATCCCGGCGGGGGCGCACGGTGCAATCGCGCCTCCGGGATGCGGTCGCGCACCTTCGCGGCGAAGCTGCGCAGACACACCTCGCTCGCCCCGATCGGCCCCGCGGTGTAGCTCGACGAGGCCATCCCCTGCTGCACGCGCTCGATCAGCCAGGTATCCTCTGCGTTGACGGTGCGGTTGATGCGCCAGTTGGCATAGCGGACCAGCTTCATCTCGCGGCGCGCGTCCGGCAATGCGAACGTCATCTCGCGCAGCATGCATGTCGTCGGCGACAGCGGCAGCCATTGCATGAAGTCGATCTGATCGGCGTAGATGTCGAACGCCATGTTCGGCCACAGCTTGTAATACAGCCACAGCCGCTGGTTCGCCTCCGGCAGATGCGGCACGTGCGGCAGATGCTTCTGGTAGAAGCGCTCCCACGGATCGTCCGACACCCGGTCGACCAGCCGGCCCGACATCTTGTCGACCCAGCCCGCCGCCTCGATCGCATAGCTCTTGCCGAACAGCCGCGTCAGCCCGTCGTGCGCGACGGGGATGTGAAGGTTGTCGGAGTAATTGTCGCCGACATTCTTCCAGTTCACCTGTCGTTCGCGGCACCGCACGTCGCTCAGCCGGCGCATTTCCTCGAACCGATAGGGTGCGATCTCGTGATCGTAGGGCGCCATCATCCGCGTCACCGACGGACCCCCGTCGTCCTCCAGCCGGACGAACACGAACCCGCGCCAGACCTCGACCTCGACCGGGACCAGCCCGTTGTCCTCCAGCACGAGCGCCGGATAGTCGCGCCGCATCGGCACCCCGGTCAGCCGCCCGTCGAGCTCGTACGCCCAGGCGTGATACGGGCAGACCAGCTTCTTCGCGCACCCGCTGTCGCCATCGACCAGCCGCATCGCGCGGTGGCGGCAGACGTTGTGGAACGCGCGGATCGCGCCGTCCTCGCCGCGCAGCACGACGATATTCTCACCCAGATAGGCCAGCGTGCGCCACTCGCCCGGCGCCGCGATATCGCTTTCGTGGCACACGATCTGCCACGATGGCCGGATGATCCGCGCGCACTCGACCTCGAAGAACTCCGGATCGGTGTAGAGCCATCCCGGCAGGCTCCAGTCGGCGTCCGGATCGTGCTGCGGCAGGTCGTCGGGTCGATGCGCCATCGCGGGGCTCCGGTTGCGTGTTGCACGATCGTATAATAACGGTGGGCGATGAGCAAGCCGTCGCGTGCCACGCCGGAGGCCCGACGCCTCGACCTGATCGAGGCGACCGCGCGCGTGCTTGCCGCACACGGGGCGGCGGGTGCCTCGGTGCGGACCATCGCGACGGAGGCGGGTGTCTCGCCGGGGCTGGTGACGCATCATTTCGGCGGGGTCGCCCGGCTGGTGGAGGCGACCTACGACCATATCGCCGGGCAGGTGGAGCACGCGCTGGCGCGGGCGGTCGCGCACGCCAGCGACGATCCGCGCGCGCGCCTGACCGCCTATGTCGAGGCCAGCTTCGCCCCCCCGATCGCGGACGCCGCGCTGCTGGCGACCTGGATCGCCTTCTGGAGCATGGCCCGCGCCGACCCGGCAATGGCTGCCAGCCACGCGCGTCACTATGCCGCCTATCGCTCCCAGCTGGAAGCGCTGCTCACCGCCTGCGGTGTCGCCCCCGCGCATTGCCGCCTTGCCGCGATCGGCGTCGCCGCGCTGGTCGATGGGTTGTGGCTGGAGCTATGCCTGTCGTCCGGCACCTTCGACGAAGCCGAGGCTCGCCGACTGACCTCGGACTATCTCGCGATGCTGACCGGTTAGGGCGGGTACCTACGCCGCGGTCACGTCAGACCCCGCCAAACGCCCATCGCGCCCAAAGGGACACACGCCAGGCGAAGCGCCAACTGTGTTTTCCCGGCGAACGCGGGACCTTTGTAAAATGGCTGCAACCGCGCCGCGCACACACCGTCCTCCTGCGAAGGCAGGAGCTCAGTACCAAGCAGTGCAGCGCCTTATGGGACCGACAACCCTGGGCTCCTGCCTGCGCAGGAGCACATCGAAGACTTTCGCAAAGGTCCCGCTCGAGGCCGGGGCATATCGCGCATGGCGATCTCTCCAGCTCCCCGTCCTGCCGGACCTTTCCGGCATTCAGGGTTTCACGAGGCTCACATCCCGGCTCTTGTCTCGCCACCCAAAGGCCAGCCAAACGCACCCACCGACCGAAAACGCACCTCACCGACAGCATCAGTCAGGACAGCGAGGTTCGCCGAACCCTGAATGCCGGGACGAGCCCGGCATGACGACGGCGCAAACCTACCCGAGCACCCTATTCCGCTGCATCCTCCACGACCGTCAACTTGGTCAACGGGCGCACCGCCTG
>CAJYKB010000032.1 GCA_913774925.1 uncultured Sphingomonas sp.
CGAGGTCGACCTGATCGCCAGGCGTGGCGCATTGGTGGCGTTCGTCGAGGTGAAGTCGCGCAAGACACCCGCCGAGCTGGACCATGCCATCGATCACCACCGCCTCGCCCGCGTCGCCGCCGCGGCCGAGCTGCTGATGCCGCGCTATGCGACGGCGGGCGAGGACATCCGCGTCGACGTGATCCTGCTCGCCCCCGGCGCGCGCCCGCGCCATATCGAGAATGCGTGGATCGGCTACTGACAGCCGCGCGCCCCGCGCCTACATCCCCAGCCATGACCCAGCCGCTTACCGTCGCCGTCCAGATGGACCCGCTCGACCAGATCAACGTCGCGGGGGACAGCACGTTCGCGCTGATGCTCGCCGCGCAGGCGCGCGGGCACCGCCTGTTCCACTACGCGCCCGAGGCGCTGAACTGGTCGGACGGGCGACTGTGGGCCAGCGCGCATCCGGTGACGGTGCAGCGCGTGGCGGGGGATCATTTCCGCTTCGGCGACCCCGTCTCGCTCGATCTGGGCGAGGAGGCGGACGTGGTGCTGATGCGGCAGGATCCGCCGTTCGATCTCGGCTACATCACCGCCACCCACCTGCTGGAGCGGATCGCGGACCGGACGCTGGTGGTCAACGATCCGGCCAGCGTCCGCAACGCGCCCGAAAAGGTGTTCGTGCTCGATTATGCGCGCTTCATGCCGCCGACGCTCGTCACCCGCTCGCTCGACGAGGCGCGTGCGTTCCTGCGGCAGCATGGCGAGATCGTCGTGAAGCCGCTCCACGGCAACGGTGGCAAGGCGATCTTCCACGTCCGCGCGAGCGGCGAGAACCTGTCGGCGCTGATGGAGGTGTTCAACCAGACGTGGCGCGAGCCGCATATGGTGCAGGCGTTCCTCCCCGACGTCGCGAAGGGCGACAAGCGCATCGTCCTGGTCGATGGCGAGGTTGCGGGCGCGATCAATCGCCTGCCCGGCGAAGGCGAGATCCGCAGCAACCTGGCGGTCGGCGGCTCGGCGGAGAAGACCGGGCTGACGGCGCGCGAACGCGAGATCTGCGACGCGCTCGGGCCGGAACTGAAGCGGCGCGGGCTGATCTTCGTCGGGATCGACGTGATCGGCGGCGAATGGCTGACCGAGATCAACGTCACCTCCCCCACCGGCATCGTCGCGATCGAGAAGTTCGACGGCACTGATGTCGCCGGGCTGATCTGGGATGCGATCGACCGCCGGCTGACGGAACGCGCACGCTGACCGCGCCGTTGGCGCGGGTGTGACCGACTTCATCATTCACTGGATCGTCGCGGGCGGCTATCTCGGCATCTTCCTGCTGATGGCGCTCGAGAACGTCGTGCCGCCGATCCCGTCGGAGGTCATCATGGGCCTAGGCGGCATCGCGGTCGCGCGAGGGCAGATGGACATGGTGCCGCTGCTCCTTTGGGGCACCGCCGGCACCACCGCGGGCAATGTGTTCTGGTATGCGATCGGGCGACGGCTCGGCTATGCGCGCTTCCGCCCGTTCGTGAAGCGGCACGGACGCTGGCTGACGGTGGAGTGGGCGGATGTCGAGCGGGTGCGCGGCTTCCTCCACGATCATGGCGGCTGGGTGATCTTCGTGTTCCGTTTCATGCCGACGTTCCGGACGATGATCTCGCTGCCCGCCGGCATGGCGGCGATGCCGATGCCGCGCTTCCTGGTCATGACCTTCGCGGGCAGCATCATCTGGAACGGCGTGCTGGCCGGCGCCGGCTTCTATCTCGGCAGCCGCTTCGCCGAGCTCGACCGCTACGTCGGCCCCGCCGGCATCGCGCTGACGGTGCTGGCGCTCGGCTGGTATGCGTGGCGCGTCGTCACCTGGACGCCGCGCGCCTGACCCTATCCGCGCGGATGCGCGTGGCGATAGACGTCGAGCAGGTGCGCGGCGTCCACGCCGGTATAGACCTGCGTCGAACTCAGGCTGGCGTGCCCCAGCAATTCCTGCAGCGCGCGCAGGTCCGCACCGCGTCCCAGCAGGTGCGTCGCGAAGCTGTGGCGCAGCGCATGCGGCGTCGTCCGGTCCGACAGGCCCAGCCGCGCACGCGCCGCCCGCACGCGCATCCGCACGATCCCGCCGTCCAGCGTGCCGCCCCGCACGCCACGGAACAGCGCGGCGTCGCGGCTCATCGGCCATGGCACCCGCGCCACATACTCCTCGATCGCCGCGCGGACCGGCGGCAGCAGCGGCACGATCCGCGTGCGATCGCGCTTGCCGGTGACGCGCAAGCTCTCGCCCAGCGGCAACACCGCGCCGGTCAGCCCCAGCGCCTCGCCGATCCGCAACCCCGCGCCGTACAGCAGCAGCAGCACCGCCCAGTCGCGCGCCGCCACCCACGGCTCGTCGCTGTCTTCCATCACGTCGGTCGCCAGCGCGACCGCCTCGTCGGGGGAGATCGGGCGCGGCACGCCCTTGCGCACGCGCGGCCCCTTCATGCGCGGCGCCGCGCCGACCCCGTTCGCCCAGTCCAGGAAGCCGCGCACCGCCGACAGCTCGCGCGCCGCCGAGGCGTTCGACAGGCCACGCCCGCGCCGCTGCGCCAGATAGGCGCGCAGGTCGGCGGCGGTGACCCGTGACAGCGCCGCACGGTCGATCGCCTCGCCCCAATGCTCGGCCAGGAACATCAGCAACCGTTCCGCCGTCGCGCGATAGGCGCGCACCGTATGCTCCGACCGGCGTCGATCGCGCGCCAGATGCACCGACCATTGCACCGGCAGCGGCAGCGGGGCTGACAAATCGCTCACCCCGCCGCATCTCGGGCTTCTGAACGGAAGTGGCAAATCAAAATTAACGAAGACCGCGCTAAGCCGCTGGAATGACGTTTCCCGCTTCCCGCGACGATGGCCATGGCGAGGCGGCCCGCATGGCCGCGCTTCAGGCGCTGGCGCTGCTCGGCACCGAACCGGAACGGGAGTTCGACGCGCTTGTCGCGCTCGCCGCCGATCTGCTGGGTTGCCCGCTGGCGCTCCTCAACCTGATCGATAACGATCAATTGTTCGTGAAGGCGCGTTCGGCACCCGGTGAACGGTCGATCGAGCGCGACAGCGCGTTCTGCGACCGCACCGTCACCGACGATCGCGTCACCGTGATCGACGACACGCTGGCCGATGCACGCTTCCGCGACAGCGCGCTGGTGGTCGATCACGGCATCCGCTTCTACGCCGGCGCACCGCTGCACGTCCCCGATCCGGCGGGCGTCCGCCGCGCCGTGGGCACGATCTGCGTCGTCGACCGACAGCCGCGCCATGCGGCCCCGCACGAGCTCGCCGCGCTCCAGCACCTCGCGACGCTCGCGGAGGCACTGCTGGAGGCGCGCCGTACCGCGCTGAAGGCGATCCACATCGCCACGACCGGCGAGGAACTGGTGACCCGGCTCGGTCGACAGGACCAGATCTTCCGTCAGGCCGAACAGATCGCGGCGATCGGATGGTGGCGACTGTCGCTTGAGGATGGCGGGCTCGACTGGTCGGACAACGTTTATCGCATCCACGGCCTGCCGGTCGGCCAGATGCCCGAGCTCGACGCGGCGCTGCGCTTCTATCCCGAACCCAGCCGCCTGCTCGTTCAGTCCGCGCTGGACGATGCCATCGCGCATGGCCGCGCCTTCTCGATCGAGGCCGATTTCGTCACCGCCGACGGGCGCCAGCGCCGCGTCCGCGCGATGGCCGATCCGGAGGTGGAGGATGGTCGCGTCGTCGCGATGGTCGGCGTGTTCCAGGACATCACCGATCGCCACGCGCTCGAGCAGCGCCTGCGCCGCTCCGCCGACACCGACGCGCTGACCGGCATCGCCAACCGCGCCGCGTTCGACCGGGAGCTGGAGGCCGCGATGGAGCGCGCGCGTCGCCAGGGCACCCCGCTGCACCTCGCCTTGATCGACCTCGACGGGTTCAAGGCGATCAACGACACGCTCGGCCACGGCGCCGGGGACGACGTGCTGCGCATGACGGGTCAGGCGCTGGGCGAACCATGGCTGCTGGGCAG
>CAJYKB010000033.1 GCA_913774925.1 uncultured Sphingomonas sp.
CCCGTGATATAGGCGACGTCGGTCGCGATCTCTCTTAACACCCCCGCCATCGCCGCGCCCAACCGCAGCCGCGATGCGGGGCCACGCGCGATTTCGGGCGACAGGATGCGGACGTCGGCGCCCGCCGGTACGCGGGCGCGCATCGCGCCGCGGTCGGCCCCTGCGACGATCGTGACGCGGTGCCCCAGCGCGATCCACGCCGCGGCGAGGCGGAAGGCGGTCGCCTCGGTGCCGCCGGCGTTGAAATCGTGGAGCAGGATCGCGATGGCTTTGGTCGTCACGTCGGCGGTGCTAACTGCCCCGTCCATGAAAGTCGCGATCTTCCTGCCTTCGCTGGCCGGCGGCGGTGCCGAGCGTATTGCGCTGTTCGTGACCGAGCGGCTCGTCGCGGCGGGGATCGACGCGCGGCTGGTGGTCGCGGTGGGCGAGGGCGCGCTGGCCGAGCATCCGGTCTACCGTGCGCATGGCGTCGATCTGAAGGCGCGCAACGAGATGCTGAGCCTGTCCGCGCTGCTGCGGTACGTGGATGCGGAGCGCCCCGACCTGCTCTTCGCCTTCGTCCACAGCGCCAAGATGATGGCCGGGCTGGCGGCGAAGCGGCGCGCGTGGCTGCGGCTGGCGATCAGCGTCCACAATGCGCTGGAGGTGCCGTGCCGCGCGCGATTCTGGCCGCGCGCGCTGTTCGGCTATGCGCCGGAACGGTGGCTGTACCGCGATGTGATCGCGGCGCATGCGGTATCGCGCGACCTCGCCGCGCAGGTGGTGCGGCAGTTCGCGCTGCCGCCCGCGCGCGTCCACACGATCTACAACCCGTTGCCCGACCGGCCCCCGGCCGGTGCGATCGACCCGGCGCACGAGGCAATGTTCGCGCAGCCGGTGATCGTCAACGCGGGCCGGATGGTGGCGCAGAAGGATCAGGCGGCGCTGCTGCGGGCCTTCCACGCCAGCGGTCTGGCGGGGGCGGCGCGGCTGATGATCCTGGGCGAGGGACCGCTGCGCGGCGCGCTGGAGGCGCAGGCGCGCGCTCTGGGGATCGCGGATAGCGTGGCGATGCCGGGGTTCGTCCCCGACGTGCGGCCGTATATGGCGCGCGCCGCGGGGTTCGCGCTGTCGTCCCGCAACGAGGGGCTGCCGGTGGTGCTGCTGGAGGCGGCGTCGCTGGGATGCCCGGTGGCGGCGTTCGACTGCCCGACGGGGCCCAGCGAGATGCTGGCGGATGGTGCCTTGGGGCGGCTGCTGGCGCCGGGGGACGAGGCCGGACTGGCGCAGGCGATGCGCGACATGGTGGCGAGCACGTTCCCGCGGCCCGCGGGCGACGTGGTGATCGCGCATCTGCGGCAATTCGACCCGGACGTGATCGGGGAGCGATATGTGCGGTTCGTGCGGTCGCTCGCCGCCGATTAGGGCGGATCGACACGGAGCGCATATGACGTGGCAGCGCCCTGGCGCCCACCGTCGTCATCCCCGCGGAGGCGGGGATCCAGATACGTTACCGCGGCGGATCGAGTCGGGCCGTTGGCGTGTCTGGATTCCCGCCTTCGCGGGAATGACGGAAGTGACGGAGTGACGGCGGGTAACGATTACCGCGCCTGCACCGCCAGCAGCGCCGCGACCAGCGCCTTGTCCTCCGCGGGCGCGATCGGCGCCTTGTACGCCTCGCGCATCTTGGTGACCGTCGCCTGCCACTTGGCGGCGTCGAGCGGCGGTTGGCGGGTGATGAGGTCGGCGGAGTGGCAGGCGGTGCAGCGCGCGGTCAGGAGCTCGCCCGCGGGGGTCGCGGGCAGCGCGGCGGTTTCCGCGGGCAGCTGGATCGACGATACCGCCGCGGTGTTCGCTGCCGGCGCATCGGGCTGCGCGGAGCAGGCGGCGAGCGGGATCAGAAGCAGCAGCGCCCTCATGCCGCGCGCACCGCGATCGACGGCGCGGGGTTGCGCATATAGCCGCCGGGGTTCCAGATCGCTTTCACCCCCTGCACCTCGCCCGCGGTGTTCACCGCGCGCGCCCACAGGCGGTAGCCGCCCGGACGCAACCCCGGCAGCGTCGCTTCCCACAAGCGGAAGCCGTATTTGCCCTTGTCCGCACCGAGCGTCGCGGCATGCCACGATGCGCCCGCATCCATCGACAGGTCGACCCGCGCGAGGCCGTGCGCGCCGCCCATCGCGAGGCCGCGGACGTAGAAGGGATCGCCCGCCACCACCTTCATGTCGCTGGCGGGGCCCGTGAAGAAGGCGCGCGGCACCATCGCGCCGATCGGCACGGTCGGAAAATCCTTCGACCCCGGTGCGACGTTCGCGCCCGGCGTCGCGGGGATGCGATACGCCTTGGCCATCCAATAGCCGGTATCAGGGGCGGTCAGCACCTCGATTCGGTCCAGCGCCTTGATCCAATAGGTCGAATACCAGCCGGCGACGACGAGCCGCAGCGGGAAACCGTTGAGCAGCGGCAACGCCTCGCCGTTCATCGCATAGGCGATCATCACCTCGCCGTCGCGCGCGTGGTCGATGCCAAGCGACTTTTCGAACCACGGCGCGCCGGGCGGCGGCCGGTCGAGCCCGGCGACGCGCACCTCCACCGCGCCCGGCGCGACGCCCGCCAGGTCGAGCACGTCGCGCAAGCGCACCCCGGTCCACAAGGCGTTGCCGATCGCGCCGTCGCCCCATTGCGCGCCGGGCACGCGCGGGGTGAATAGCCCGCGGGAGTTGCCCGAACATTGGTTGACCGCCGCGATCTCATAGCGGGGCAACCGGCGCAGCGCGTCGAGCGACAGCGCCAGCGGCTTCCGTACCGCGCCGCCGACGCGCAGCCGGAAGGCGGCGGGATCGACCGACAGCGGAATGTCGGCATAATGCCAGCGCACGAAGAAGCGGTCGTTGGGGGTGAAGACCTCCCCGTCCATCGCACCCAACGGGGTTTCGAGCAGCGGCGCACGCTCGCGCAGGACGATCATCGCGCCCTTCTGCGGCCAGTCGCCCGACAGCGACCGCGTGCCGCCCGCGAACCCGAGGTCGACCGTCTGCGCCGAAGCGCCGCTCGCCAGCCCCGCGCCGCCGAGCCCGATCAGCGCAAGCGCGTGCCGACGATCGAGCGGGGGACGATCACGCATTGGCCGCGACGGGCGCGAAGCGCGCGACCTGCCTGCCGACCAGCCGCAACTGCTCGACCACCGCGGGGTCGCTCGCGCCGCCGTCCGTGTCGAACTTCGTCTGCGCGGAATTGACCGCGGCGGCGAACGGCGTCGGCCAGCCGCGCAGCGCGTGGACGATCGAGCGCAGCGCCGCGATCGTCGAGCCCGTCGCCTGCCACCCATAAGCGGTCGCGATCAGCCCCACCGGCACGTCGGCCAGATACGGGCGCGGCGCGTCCGTCGCCGTTTCCTCCAAGAGGTCGAGCGCGTTCTTCACGACGCCCGAAATGCTGCCGTGATAGCCCGGGCTGGCGATGATGACCGCGGACGCATCGCGCACCGCGGCCACGAACGCCTGCTCCTCCGCCGTCCGCTCGGGCGCGCGCGGGTCGTACAGCGGCAGGCGTCCCAGCGCCTCGCCGCCGAACAGGATCGTGCGATACCCCTCGGCCTCCGCCGCGGCGAGCGCGATGCGCAGCGCATGCTCGGTGGAGGAGGGGCCGCCCACGGTGCCGCCGATACCGACCACCAAAGGCTTCCTATCGGCGTCACTCACGTCGTATCCCCTTCAGAGCGGTGCGTGGTCGATGTTCGGCAGCACATGGCGCGCGAACAGGTCTGCTTCTGCGGCGTGAGGGTAGCCCGACAGGATGAAGGCGTCGATTCCCATCTCGCGGTACATCTGCAGCTTGGCCAGCACCTGATCCGGATCGCCCACGATCGCCGCGCCGCAGCCGGAGCGCGCGCGCCCGACGCCGGTCCACAGATTCTCCTCCGCATAGCCGTCGTCCGACGCATTTTCACGCAGCGCGGCCTGTGCGGCGACGCCGACCGACGTGGAGTCAAGCGACTTGGCGCGAATCTCCGCGCCCTGTTGCGCATCCAGCTTCGACAGCAGGCGATCGGCGTAGGTGCGCGCCTCGGCCTCCGTCTCGCGCACGATGACGTGCGCGCGATAGCCGAACTTCAGCTCGCGGCCGTATTTCGCGGCGCGGTCCTTCATGTCGGCGATGATCGCGGCGACGTTGTCCTTTTTATCTGGCCACATCAGGAACACGTCGCACGCGCGCGCCGCGGCATCGCGCGCGTCGGGCGACAGGCCGCCGAAATAGAGCGGGGGCGCCTTGCCGGAAACGGTGCCGACGCGCGGCGGGTCGATGTCCAGCTTCCAGAACTCGCCCTGGTGATTGAGGTGCTCGCCGTTGAGCATCGTCTTCAGGATCTCCATCGCCTCGACCGTGCGGCGGTAGCGCGGGGCGGACGCCAGCGTCTCGCCGGGCATGTCGGAGGAGATGATGTTGATCTTCAGCCGCCCGCCCGAGATGCGGTCGATCGTCGCGATCTGGCGCGCCAGCTGCGGCGGCCACGCCTCGCCGATGCGGGTCGCCATCAGCAGGTGGATCTTGCGCGTCAGCGTCGCAATCGCCGCGGCGAAAGCGGTGGTGTCGATGCCAAGCGCATAGCCCGACGGCAGCAGGATATTGTCGAACCCGCCGGTTTCCGCCTGCATCACGATGTCGCGGCAATGCTCCCAGCTGGACTGGAGCCGCGGATCGGGCTGGCCCAGGAATTCGTAATCGTCGTCGCACAGCGCGGAGAACCACGCGATCTCGCAAGGGTTGGTCACATCCGTCTCCCTGTTGTTCGTCTCTTGGCCGTCATTCACCCCCCCACCCGTCATTCCCGCGAAGGCGGGAATCCAGAGCCGCTGACCGAATTGGGACTCAATGAGGTCAGCCTGTCTGGATCCCCGCCTTCGCGGGGATGACGGCGGGGTGTTGCTTACGGCAGCTTCTCGCCGCGCGCCGCGACCAGCACGTCGTACCAGTCCTGGCGGGTCCACTGGATCTTGAAGGCATCTGCCAGCTCGGCGATGCGGCCGGCATTCTGCGTGCCCACGATCGGGATCACGCGTGCCGGGTGCGCCATGATCCAGCTGTAGGTCGCGGCCGCGCGGCTCACGCCGGCACGCTCGGCGACCTTGTCCAGCGCCGCCGCGACCGCTTCCTCGCGCGCGGTGCCCGGCGTGCCGATCCGCCCGCCGCCCAGCGGCGACCAGGCGAGCACCGCCAGGTCCAGCTCCATCGCCTGATCGATCAGCCCGTTGGTCAGCGGATCGAGGAACAGCGGCGAGAATTCCGGCTGCTGCGAGGACAGCGGCACCGACAGGAACGACGCCAGCGTGCGCGTCTGGTCGGCGGTATAGTTGGACACGCCGATCGCGCGCACCTTGCCCGAGGACACCATGTCTTCCAGCGTGCGCGCCACCTCCTGCGGGTGGGTCAGGATGTCGGGGCGGTGGATCTGATAGAGATCGACCTGTTCGGTCTTCAGCCGGCGGAGCGAATTCTCCAGCGCCCGGGTCAGATAGTCGCGGCCCGAGTCGTAGGGCACCGGCGGGGTGATCCCGCCCTTCGTCGCCAGCACCATGCCGTCGCGCAGCGACGGCGTCTCGGCCAGGATATCGCCCAGCAGCGACTCGGCATCGCCGAACCCGCCCGCGCCGTCGAAGCCGTAGATGTCGGCGGTGTCGAACAGCGTCACCCCCGCGGCGAACGCGGCCTCGATCAGCGCGCGTCCCTCCTTGGGACCGACGCCGGCGAAGCGCCACATCCCCCATGCAATCGGGCTGACGGCGATTCCGCTCTTGCCGAGCGGTCTCGAATCGGGCGATAGGATCATTTCAGACATCGTTGTCATACATAGGGACAAAGATCTTGGGAGAGCAAGTCCGCTACGGCCTCGTCGGCACCGGCATGATGGGTGTCGAGCATCTCAACAACCTGGCGATCACGCCGGGCGCGGTTGTGACCGCGATCGCCGATCCGGTCGAACGCTCGCTCGGCTGGGCGCGCAAGGCGCTCGGCGACAAGGCGGACGGCGTGCAGGCGTTCGACTCGGCCGCTGCGCTCGCGCAGAGCGGGCTGGTCGATGCGGTGATCGTCGCCAGCCCGAACAACACCCACCGCGACGTGCTGACCCCGCTGTTCGACGCCGGCCTCGCCATCCTGTGCGAAAAGCCGCTGGCGACGACGATCGACGATGCGCGCTGGATCGTCGAGCAGGCCGAAGCCAGCAAGGCGCCGTTCTGGACCGCGATGGAATATCGCTACATGCCGCCCGCGGCCGAGTTCATCGCCGCGGTCCACGGCGGCAGCGTCGGCGCGCTCAGGATGCTGTCGATTCGCGAGCATCGCTTCCCGTTCCTGGAAAAGGTCGGCGACTGGAACCGCTTCAGCGCCAACACCGGCGGGACGATGGTGGAGAAGTGCTGCCACTTCTTCGACCTGATGCGCCTCATCACGCAGTCGGAGGCGGTACGCGTCTATTGCTCGGGCGCGATGGACGTGAACCATCTGGACGAGGCGTATGACGGCCGCCGCCCCGACATCATCGACAACAGCTACACCACGGTCGATTTCGCCAATGGCGTGCGCGCGATGCTGGACCTGTCGATGTTCGCCGACGGCGCGGAGAATCAGGAGGAGGTCACCGCGGTCGGCGACCAGGCGCGACTCGACGTGCTGATCCCGGAGGGCGCGATCGTGCGTTCCCCGCGCGTCGGCTTCATGAACCCGAAGCAGGTCGAGCGGCGCGTTGTCCATGTCGACGCCGCCGCGCTGAACGCGGGCAGCCACCACGGCTCCACCTTCTACGAGCATCAGCGCTTCAACGCGGCGGTGCGCGGGCAAGGCACGGTCGAGGTGACCGCGCGCGACGGCCTGATGGCGGTGGCGATCGGCACCGCGGCGGAGATCAGCGCGCGCGAGAAGCGCGTGGTGGAGATGGCGGAGCTGGGTTTCACCGCCTAAAAGATCAACTTGGATGACACCGTAGTCAGACATGATACCCCACCAATAGAGTGGGGTTTCAATCGATACGTTCTCGGGGAGGTAAGATAGTGAAAAAGCAGATGTTGATGGCCGGCGCGGCGCTGGCCGTGCTGACGGCGATGCCCGCGGGCGCGCAGGATATGGGCACCGCGACGGGTGTCGCGACCGCACCGGAGGAAGCGACCGAGCCCAATGCGGGCGACATCGTCGTCACCGCGCAGAAGCGCTCGGAGCGGCTGCAGGACGTGCCGGTCGCGATCTCGGTCGTGTCGGGCGATGCGCTGGCGGCGCGCGGATCGGTCAACCTGGAGGGCGCGCAATATCTCGTCCCCACGCTCAACTTCCGCAAGTCGGGCACCGCGATCAACCAGTCGCTGTTCCTGCGCGGCGTCGGCACCTCCACCTTCTCGATCGCGGGCGAGCCGTCGATCTCCACCGTGGTCGACGGCGTCATCTACAGCCGCGCGGGTGAGGCGTTCAGCGACCTGATCGACATCGACCGGATCGAGGTGCTGCGCGGGCCGCAGGGAACGCTGTTCGGCAAGAACACGTCGGCGGGCGTCATCAACATCGTCACCAAGCGTCCGGGCAAGGATCTGGGCGGCTTCGTCGAGGGCGGCTATAACTTCGGCAACGGCAACGAATATCGTGTCCGCGGCGCGCTCGACCTGCCGGTGACCAGCGACGTGGCGCTGCGCGTCACCGGCTTCTACGGCAATTACGACGGCAACATCCGCAACCAGGCGTATGGCAACCGCCGCGTCAACGGATACGAGCATTACGGCGCGCGTGCGATGCTGGTCGCGAACCTGGCGCCCAACTTCACCGCGACGATCATCGCCGACTATCGCGAGTCGAAGGACAATTGCTGCGCCGAGGTGATCGGCACCACGCCGACGGGTGCCGCGGGCAGCGCCGGCGCGTTCGCCGCGACCGTCCTGCCGCCCGCGCAGGGCGACCGCACGCGCTATATCAACCAGGATCTCATCACCCGCACGACGGAGAAGAGCTGGGGCGTGTCGGGCCAGTTCGACTGGGAACTGGGCAACCAGACGGTGACGTACATCGGCTCGTACCGCGAGTACGACAATACCGAGATCCGCGACGGCGACTGGTTGAGCCAGGCCTATTCCGGCCTCAACCAGCTGCACGATTTCGGCCCGCAGGTGTCGAACACGCTGACGCAGGAACTGCGGCTGACCAGCCCGGCGGACCAGTTCTTCAGCTACGTGCTGGGCGCCTTCTATTCGCGCGCGGAGACGACGCGGACGTTCACGCGCAACGACATCGTCTGCAACAGCGCGCCCGTCGGCACGCCGTGCAGCACGGTGCCTGCGCTCACCACGCGCCCGACCGGGACCGCGGTGTTCGGCTCCGTCTTCAAGAACTTCGCGCTGTTCGGGCAGGGGACGCTGAACTTCACCGACCGCTTCCGCGGCATCATCGGCATCCGCTACACCACCGATCAGCTCGACGTGTTCCACAGCCGCAACACCACGCTGTCGGGGCCGGGCATCCAGCCGAGCTTCGGGCCGTTCACGGGCAAGACGACCAACGACAATTGGTCGGGCAAGGCGGGCGTGCAGTACGACCTGCTGCCGCAGTCGACCGGCTATGCGACCTATGCGCGCGGCTACAAGGGGCCGGCGTTCAACATCTTCTACAATCTGACCGCGACCGGCACGAACGTGATCGAGCCGGAGACGGCGGACAGCTACGAAATCGGCCTGAAGAACACGCTGTTCGGCGGCAAGCTGGTCGTCAACATCGCGGGCTATTACGCCAAGTACAACAATTTCCAGGCGAACAACCCGGACGAGGTCGCGGGCGTGCTGGTGACGCGCTTCACCAATGCGGGCCGCATCTCGACCCGCGGCGTGGAGCTGGACATGCTGTTCCAGCCGAAGCGCGACGTGACGTTCAGCGGCGGCCTGGCCTATACCGACGCGCGGGTCGATCAGTTCAAGGTGCCGACCAACGGCGTCGTCACCGGCGTCGTCCCCTCGGGCACGCCGCTCGGCTATGCGCCGAAGTGGAAGGGGTCGCTGGGCGCGGATTATCGCGTGCGCACCGGCGGACCGGTCGACCTCGCGCTGGGCGCGCAGGGCTCGTACCAGTCGAGCCAGCTGTCGCAGCTGGACGCGAACGCTGCGGTCCGCGCGGCGACGACGATCAAGGCCTATGGGCTGGTCGACCTGTCGGCGGGGCTGGTCGACAGCGAGGATCGCTATCGCATGACCTTCCAGGTGAAGAACCTGTTTGACCAGAGCTTCGCCGCGGCGATCACCTCGGGTGGGCCGGGTGGCAGCTACCGCTACATCATCCCGCGTGATGCCGATCGCTATTACGGCGTGACCGCGCGAGTGAATTTCTAAGCCATCTTCTCCCCTCCCCTGCAAGGGGAGGGGCCGGGGGTGGGGTGGATAGGGGAAGCGCCCGCTCCACAACCACCCCACCCCAACCCCTCCCCTTGCAGGGGAGGGGCTTTTTACGTCCGCTCAATGCGCCACCACCAGCGGTGCGTCGCCGTCGCTTTCCACCGCGACGATCCGTGGGATCAGCAGGTGGACCGCCAGCAGCGCCAGCAGGTACGAGGTCGCGCAGATCACCAGCGCGGGCGTGTAGCCGAGGCCATGGCCCAGCGCCCACGCCTGGAACTGGATCATCCCGATCGAGCACAGATTGCCGCAGAAGGCCGCGATCCCGATCGTCGAGCCGACCGCGCGCGCGGGCGTCACGTCGGTCGCCACGCCGAAGACGTTGGTCGAAAACCCCTGATGCGCGAACAGCCCCAGCCCCAGCAGCAGCGCCGCCGCCCACGGGCTCTGCACCGACAGCACCAGCGGCACCGGGGTGACGAGCAGCGCATAGACCAGCATCGTCGTCTTGCGCGCGCGGTTGACGCTCCACCCGCTCGCCATCAGCCGCGTCGGCAGCCACCCGCCCGTCAGCGCGCCGCACGCGGCGAGGCCATAGGTCAGCGCGATCGGCCAGCCCAGCGTCCCCTGCGGCAGCCCGAACAGCCGGTGGAACAGGTCGGGCAGCCACAGCAGCATGAAGAACCACACCTGATCCGACAGCACCTTCGCGATGGCGATGGCGAGCGTGGTGCGGCGGCGCAGGATGTCGCTCCAGCGGATCGGCGCGGCCTCCATCGCGTCGAGCGCGACCGGCTTCACGCGCAGCGCGAACCACACCGCAACCCAGACCAGCCCCAGCCCGCCCGCGAGCAGGAACGCCGCCTGCCACCCGAACGCAACCGCCAGCGGCGGGATCAGGGCGGGGGTCAGCACCGCACCGACGTTGGGCGCGGTATTGCCGATGCCGAGCGCGATCTGCCGGTCGCGGTGATTGAAATAGGTCGCGGCGGTCTTCACCGCGGCCGGCGTGCCGATCGACTCCGCGATACCCAGCACCACGCGCGCGCCGAGGAATCCGGTGACGGTGACCGCAAAGGCATGCGCCATCCCCGCCAGGCTCCACACCCCCACGCCGATCCCGAACCCGCGGCGCAGGCCGACACGGTCAATGAACCAGCCGGTGCCCAGGAACGCGAAGGCGGTCGCGATCTGGAACGCGGTGCCCATGTTGGCATAATCCTGATCCGACCAGCGGAATTCCGCCTCCAGCGTCGGCTTCAGCAAGGCCAGGATCTGGCGATCGACATAATTCAGCATGATCGCGAGGAAGACCATCGCCACGATCACCCAGCGTGCGCGGTTCGCGCCCTGAGTCATCCTCTCACCTCCGTCATCCTCTTTCCCCTCGGCTCTGATTTTCAGATAACGTTGTCATATGCCACGCCGGTGCGCTAGTCCCTAGAGATATAGCAAAAGAATAGTATCAGGTGAGACCATGGCTACGACCCGCTCCCGCCCCACGTTGCCCATGGCAGCCGATCTCTATGGCGACCTGACGCCGCTGCCCCATGCGACGTGGCGCGATCATGTCCCCGGGCTGATCGTCGTCGCGGCGGGGACGTTGTCGGCGGCGTTCATCTCCGATCATTACGGCGCGCCGCTGACGCTTATGGCGCTGCTGATCGGGCTGGCGCTCAACTTCCTGTCGGCGGACAAGCGGCTCGCGACGGGGACCGCCTTCGCCAGCCGCGCGCTGCTGCGCTGGGGAATCGTGCTGGTGGGGGTGCGCGTCACCTTCGGGCAGATCTGGGCGCTGGGGCCGGTGGCGCTGCTGTCGGTGCTCGCGATCGTCGCGCTGACGATCGGCGCGGGGGTGCTGATCGCGCGGCGGCTGGGGTTCAGCGATGCGTTCGGGACGCTGGCGGGGGGCGCGGTGGCGATCTGCGGGGCGAGTGCGGCGCTGGCGCTGGCGACCACGCTGGGCGAGCGGCGCGCGAACCAGGCGCAGCTGACGCTGGTGCTGGTCGGCATCTCCGCCCTGTCGGCGACCGCGATGGTCACCTATCCCTTCGTCGCGCACTGGCTGCACATGAACGACCTGAAGGCGGGGTTCCTGCTCGGGGCGTCGATCCACGACGTCGCGCAGGCGCTGGGCGCGGGCTATTCCTATTCCGACGGTGCCGGGCAGATCGCCGCGATCGTCAAGCTGACGCGGGTTGCGCTGCTGGCGCCGGTGCTGGCGGTCGTCGCGCTGTTCCTGCCGCGCGGCGAGGCGGGCAAGGGGCAGGGGCTGCCGTGGTTCGTCGTCGGCTTCTTCGTGCTGGCGGGCGTCAATTCGACCGGCATCATCCCCGCGATCGTGACGACCGCGGCGCAAACCGCGGCCACCGCGCTCCTCGCCGCCGCAGTCACCGCGACCGCGATCCGCTCGCCGCTGCCGCAACTGCTGGAGGCGGGGGTACGACCGATCATGGTGATCGCGGGCGCGACCGTGGTGGCGTTCGCGCTGTCGCTGGGGGTGGCGGTGTTCCTGGTGGGATAGGTCTCGTCACCCTCACCCTTCCGCGGCTGCGCCGCTCCCTCCCTCTCCCACCGGGAGAGGGAAGGGGCCCGCCTGGCGCAGCCGGGTGGGAAGGGTGAGGGCGATCAGCGCGCCGCCGCCGCCGTCGAATCCCGC
This sequence comes from uncultured Sphingomonas sp., assembly GCA_913774925.1. Taxonomy (GTDB): domain Bacteria; phylum Pseudomonadota; class Alphaproteobacteria; order Sphingomonadales; family Sphingomonadaceae; genus Sphingomonas. The sequence goes on from CAJYKB010000033.1 coordinate 11,995, forward strand.
AGCACCATCACATGCTCCAGCCGGCGCTGCTCGTGCGCGTCGTCCGCCGCCAGCAGCAGGTCGGCGGCGTGCCACGCCAGGTCGCGCACCGGCTGGCGCATCGTGGTGAGCGGGGGCCAGACATAGCCCGCCAGCGGATCGTCGCCGAACCCCGCCACCGACAGGTCGCGCGGGATTGCGACGCCGCGGCGATGCGCCGCCGCCAGCGCCCCCGCCGCCATATCGTCCGACGCGGCGAAGATCGCGGTCGGGGCGTCCGACAGGTCGAGCAGCGATTCCGCCGCCGCCGCGCCGCTGGGAAAGTCGTAGAAGCCGGTGCGTACCAGCGCGGGATCGAAGGCGATGCCCGCTTCGGCCAGTGCAGCCTCATAGCCGGCGCGGCGCTGCGCGCTGGTGGCGTAATCGGGATGGCCGGCGATATGCGCGATCCGCCGGTGCCCCAGCGACAGCAGATGCGCGGTCATCTCACGCGCTGCCGCCTGGTTGTCGATCGACACCGATGCGCTGGTTTCCGCCTGCGTGCCGGGCGAGACGCGCACGATCCGCACCTCGCGCCGCGCCAGCAGTTCCAGCACCGCGGCATCGTCGCTGGCGGGCGGGGTCAGCACGACGCCATCGGGGCGGCTGGCATCGATCAGCGCCTCGACTTCCTCGACCAGCCGCTGCGACGCCCGGTCATAGGGTTGCGCGATCATCCGCACGCCGTCCGCCTCGCAGCGGTCGCGGATGCCGGTCTGCATCGCATAGACGTAATTGGGACTGGGATTGTCGCACACCAGTGCGATCTGAAAGCTCCGCCGCCCCGCCAGCGATCGCGCCGCCAGGTTGGGGCGGAAGTTGAGCGCGGCGACCGCCTCCTGCACGCGCGCGCGGGTTTCGGCGCCGACGTACCGCTCGTTGTTGAGCACGCGGCTGACCGTCTTGATCGACACGCCGGCGCGTTGCGACACGTGGCGGATCGTCGCGCGCGTCGGGGTGCGGGTCGGTTCGTCCATCGGTGCCGCTCTGCATGACCTGTGCGGTCGCGGCAACCGCCCGGCCTTACGATTCGGCGAGCGCGGCGATTTCGCGGTCGATCAGCCGCATCAGCATGTCGATCACCGGCTCCGCCGGGCCGGTGCCGTCCGACAGCCAGTGATGGAAACTGCCCCCGCCCATGATCCGCACCGCGTCCACCAGGCAGGCGATCCGCGCGGGGGCGGCGCCCGGCGGCGCCAGGTCGGAAAGGGCGGCGGTCAGTTGGGCGTGCATCCGCGAATCGACCTCGCGGAAGACATCGGCGATACGGTCGTTGCGCGCGCTCTCCGCCATGATCTCCATCACCATGCGCACGTCGGGGATTTCCGCGCCGGAGACATAGCGGCGCAACCACGCGCGCACCGCCGCGCGGTCGCCCGATTCGCGCGCCGCGCACAATTCGGCGGGGCGCAGGCAGCGGTCGAGATCCTCCTCCACCAGCGCCGCGACGATCGCCTCCTTGTTGGCGAAGTCGCGGTAGATCTGCCCCACCAGCACGCCGGACACCTGCGCGATGCGCGCGATGCCGGTGGCGTGGAAACCATGTTCGACGAAAAGTTCCCTAGCCGCCTGAACCACTTTCGCGCGCCGTGCGTTGGCCTTGCCGTCCCGGCTGCGGGGCGATGTGCATGCGCGTTCGATCACTTCCCCCATCGCAGCCGACGCTTCGTCGACCATCGCCTCTTCCATGTTGACGTCGCCATTTCTTCGCAGTAGCAGCATTCGTGAGTGAGCGATCACTCACGCTATCATAAAAGAGACACACATGCCGAACAAGGGGTTTGCGCTCTCCGCGCTGCTGATGCTGCCGCTCGCCGCCTGCGGGGGCAAGCAGGATGCGCAACAGCAACAGCCGGCGGGGCCGCCGCAGGTGGGCGTGGTGACGGTCGCGACGCAGCCGGTGACGCTGACGACGACGCTGCCCGGTCGCACGACCGCGTACGAAATGTCCGAAGTGCGCCCGCAGGTCAGCGGCCTCATCACCGCGCGGCTGTTCACCGAGGGCGATTCGGTGCGCAAGGGGCAGGCGCTCTACCGCATCGATCCGCAACCCTATGTAACGCAGGTCGCCAACGCGCGTGCGGCGCTGGCCCGCGCGCGCGCCGCCATCTCCTCTACGTCCGCGCTCCAGCGCCGCTACGGCGAACTGGTGAAGATCAACGCGATCGCGCGGCAGGATTACGACAACGCCATCACCCAGGCGCAGCAGGCGCAGGCCGATGTCGCGGCACAGTCCGCCGCGCTGCGCAGCGCGCAGATCGATCTGGCGCGGACCACCGTGCGTGCGCCGATCTCCGGCCGGATCGGGCGCTCGGTCGCGACCACCGGTGCGCTGGCGACCGCCTCGCAGACCGATCCGCTGACCACGATCAGTCGGCTCGACCCGATCTACGTCGACGTGCCGCAGTCGAGCGCCGACCTGCTCAAGCTGCGTCAGCAGATCGCGGCGGGCGACCTGTCGCGCGGCGGCGGGGCGGCGCGCGTCCGGCTGCGGCTGGAGGACGGATCGGTCTATCCGATCGAGGGGACGTTGCAGTTTGCCGACGTCAGCGTCGATCCCGCGACGGGGACGCAGACGATCCGCGCGCTCTTCCCCAACCCGCGCGGCCTCCTGCTGCCGGGTATGTACGTCCGCGCCGAGCTGGTCGAGGGGACGCAGCGCGACGGCATCCTGGTGCCGCAGCGCGCGGTGACGCGCGACGAGAAGGGCCGCGCCACCGCGATGGTGGTCGGCCCCGACGGCAAGGTGCAGCCGCGCCAACTGACCACGTCGCGCACGATCGGCGAGAACTGGCTGGTCACCGCCGGGCTGAAGCCGGGCGACAAGGTGATCGTGGAGGGCGGCATGATGCTGCGTCCCGGCATGGCGGTGAAGGCCATGCCGTGGTCTCCCAACGCCCAACCCGCGCAACAGCCGTCCGCGGCGCCAGCGAAGTAACGCCCCATGTCACGCTTCTTCATCGATCGCCCCATCTTCGCATGGGTCATCGCGATCGTGCTCATGCTGGCGGGCGGAATCGCGATCCGCAGCCTGCCGATCGCGCAATTCCCGCAGATCGCGCCGCCCGCGGTGACGATCAACGCCATGTATCCGGGCGCCGACGCCGAAACGCTGGAACGCACGACCACGCAGGTGATCGAGCAGCAGCTGAAGGGCATCGACAACCTGCGCTATTTCTCGTCCTCCTCCTCGTCCGCGGGGATGGTGACGATCACGCTGACGTTCGAGCAGGGCACCGACCCCGACATCGCGCAGGTGCAGGTCCAGAACAAGCTGCAGGCGGCGACGCCGCTCTTGCCGCAGGAAGTCCAGCAGCAGGGGCTGCAGGTGCAGAAGTCGGCGGCCAACTTCCTGCTGATCGTCGGCCTGTATTCGCAGGACGGCTCGCACAGCGCCAACGACCTGGCCGACATGGTCGTGTCGCGGATGCAGGATCCGATCAGCCGCGTCAGCGGCGTGGGCGAGATCCAGACCTTCGGCTCGCAATATGCGATGCGCATCTGGGTCGATCCGCTCAAGCTCAACAGCTATCAGCTGACGATCGCCGACGTGCAGAGCGCGGTGCAGGCGCAGAACGCGCAGGTATCCGCCGGGCAGATCGGCGCGCAGCCCGCGCCCAAGGAGCAGATGCTCAACGCGACCGTCTCGGTCCAGTCGCGGCTCCAGACGCCCGAGCAATTCGCCGCGATCCGGCTGAAGAGCGGCGCCAATGGTGCGATCGTGCGGCTGGGCGATGTCGCGCGCATCGAGCTGGGGGCGGAGAATTACGGCTTCGACAGCCGCTACAACGGCAAGCCCGCGGCCGGCTTCGGCGTGAAGCTGGCGCCGGGGGCCAACGCGCTGTCGACGGTGGAGCTGGTGAAGGCGCAGACCGCGCAGCTCGCCAGGGAGCTGCCGAGCGACGTCAAGGTCGTCTATCCCTATGACACCACGCCGTTCGTGCGGCTGTCGGTGGAGCAGGTGGTCCACACGCTGATCGAGGCGGTCGTCCTCGTCTTCCTCGTGATGTTCCTGTTCCTCCAGAACTGGCGCGCGACGCTGATCCCGACGATCGCGGTGCCGGTGGTGCTGCTGGGCACCTTCGCGGTGATGGCGGTCGCGGGCTATTCGATCAACACGCTGACCTTGTTCGGCATGGTGCTCGCGATCGGCCTGCTGGTCGACGACGCGATCGTCGTGGTCGAGAACGTCGAGCGGCTGATCGTCACCGAGCATCTGAGCCCCAAGGAAGCCGCGCGCAAGTCGATGGACGAGATCAGCAGCGCGCTGATCGGCATCGGCCTCGTGCTGTCCGCGGTGTTCCTGCCGATGGCGTTCTTCGGCGGGTCGACCGGGGTCATCTATCGCCAGTTCTCGATCACGATCGTCTCGGCGATGGTGCTGTCGGTGCTGGTCGCGCTGATCCTGACGCCCGCGCTGTGCGCCACGATCCTGAAGCCGCACGATCCGTCGAAAGCGGAGGGCAACGGCCCGCTGGCGCGCTTCTTCCGCTGGTTCAACGAGAAGTTCGACAACGGCCAGCGCCGCTACGAGTCCGGCGTTCGCCGCACCGCGCGCAGCTGGAAGCGGTCGCTGCTGGTCTATGCGTTGATCGTCGCGGGGGTCGCGGTGCTGTTCGTGCGGCTGCCCTCGGGCTTCCTCCCGGATGAGGATCAGGGCACCGTCATCGCGCTGGTGCAGGGGCCGTCGGGCGCCACCTCGGCGCGCACCGAGAAGGGGCTGGAGCTGATCCGCAGCCACTTTCTGGGCGCGGAGGGTGCGAATGTCGCGGGCGTGTTCACGATCAACGGCTTCAGCTTCGCCGGGCAGGGGCAGAATGCGGGCCTCGCCTTCATCAATCTGAGGCCGTGGGACGACCGGTCGGGCGGCGCCAACAAGGCGCAGGCGATCGCGGGGCGCGCGATGGGTGCGTTCAGCCAGTATAAGGACGGCATGATCTTCGCGCTGGTGCCGCCCGCGGTGCAGGAGCTGGGCAATGCCACAGGCTTCGACGTCCAGCTGGTGGACACCGGCGGCATCGGACACGAGCGGCTGATGCAGGCGCGCAACATGATGCTGGGCATGGCGGCGCAGGACAAGGCGCTGGCGCAGGTGCGTCCGCTCAGCCTGGACGATGCGCCGCAGCTGAAGGTCGACGTCGATCAGGACAAGGCGCGCGCGCTCGGCCTCGACCTGTCGCAGGTCAACAGCACGCTCGCCGCGGCCTGGGGCGGCGCGTACATCAACGACTTTATCGACCGCGGGCGCGTCAAGCGCGTCTATATCCAGGCCGACCAGCCGTTCCGCGTGAAGCCGGAGGATATCAACTCCTTCTTCGTGCGCGGCACGAACGGGGGGATGGTGCCCTATACCGCCTTCTCGACGCTGGAATGGGCGAATGCGCCGGTGCAGCTGACGCGCTACAATGGCCAGCCCGCGATGCAGATCCAGGGCAGCCCGGCGCCGGGGCAGAG
>CAJYKB010000034.1 GCA_913774925.1 uncultured Sphingomonas sp.
CGTCACTGGACGCCGGCCTTCGCGAAACCTCTGCAAGACGGCTGCAACCGCGCCGCGTCCACCCCGTGCTCCTGCGAAGGCAGGAGCCCAGGGTTGCCGTCCTTCTCAGGCGTTGTTTCGCTTGGCCATGGCACCTGCCTGCGCAGGAGCACGGTGAATACGTCCGCCAAGGTGCCGCCTTCGCTGGGGGACAGGGGGTGCGGCGCAGCGACGCCCCCATCACGCACGTCAGAACAACCCTTCTGGCTCCGCTTCGGCGGTGGGCGACGGTGCCGGCGTGGGCGCGGGCATCACCGGCGTCCCCATCACCCTGGGCGGGGCGATCGCGCCGGTGATCGCGGCAGCCTCCAGCGTGTCCAGCGCGCGGCGCGCGTCGATCCATCGCCGCGCCGCCGCGATCCAGCCCGCCGCCTCGCCCGCACCCGGCAGGCGCCGCACCTCGCCCAGCGCACCGTCGACATTGCCCATATCGATCATCCGCCGTGCGCGCGCCAGCCGGTCGGACGGCAGCGGCGAGGGGGTGCCCGCGCGGTGGATCACGACCAGGCTGCGCAGCTCGCTGCCAATCCCGGCCCACCAGTCGCTCTTCTGCGACAGCAGCACCGGCGCGGCGCCGTTCAGCCCCTCGCGCAGATCCTCCAGCGTCACCGGCGCGCGCGCGGCGCGGATCACCGCATTGACGTCGTTGGGGAGCGTCGCGCCGAAACGCTCGCGCAGCTGCGCCTCCAGATAGCCCAGCCCCGCGCCGCGATCGATCGCGCGGCGCGCGGCAAAGGCGGTCAGGATCGCCTCGGCGCGCCCGGCGCGCGCCGCCGCCTGCGCGCTGTCGCCGTCGGTACGCGCCACGCGCGCCTCCAGATTGGCGATCTGCGCGGTCAGCGCCGCCTCGCGCAGCGCCAGCGTGTCGAGATCGGTCGGGCTCGGCGCCGCCGCCGCCGGGGTCGGCGCGGCGGCGGGAGACGGTGCGGCGGCGGGCGTGCCGGAGCGGACGAAGAATCCGGGCGTGTTGCGCACCGCATAGGCCATCAGCCCCAGCCCGATGACGAAGGCGACGATGGCGATCGCCAGCACCGGACCGATCCGGGGACGTGATGGGCCACGCGGCGTGCCGGAAAAATCGGTCATCGCGTCGCTTATCCCGCGACCGTGGTCACGGGTCAATCGCGACGCGCGCCGCCGCGGCGACCATCGCCGCATCGCTCGGCTGGACCGCGATCGTGACGCTGCCCCACCCCTCGCCGAGGGCATGGGCGACCGCGTTCGACAAGGCGACGACGCGCACGCTCGCCCGCGGCACCGCCCCCAGCATCGCGACGAACAGCGTGGCCGCGCGCTGCGAGTGGAGCAGCACCACCGCGTCCCGCGCCGCCGCCATGGCGTCATCGCCCAGCGCGGTCGCATCGCTGGCATAGACCGTCACCGCCTCCACCCCCGGCGCCGCCACGCGGTCGCGCCCCGCCAGATGGAGCAGCCGCGGGTATCGCGCCGCCAGCGCCACCGCGCGCGCCGCATCGCCATCGCCCGTGACCGCCACGGCCAGCCCCGCCGCGCGCGCCGCCGCCGCGGTCGCCGCGCCCACCGCGACCACCGGCAGATGCGCGAGCGCGTGCAGCCGGTCGCCGGCATGGCGCACCGCATTGGCGCTGGTCAGCAGCAGCGCATCGAACCGCGCCGCATCGGGCACCTCCCAAGCGCACGGCACCACCGCGAACAGCGGCAGCGCCACCGCCTCGACCCCCGCCGCCCGCAGCGCGGCGCAGGTGCGCGCATTCCCCGGTTCCGGCCGCAGCACCAGCGCGCGGCGCGCCATGGTCAGCCGAACCCCCTCAACCGAACAGCGCGCGGATCGCGTCGGGTGCGCGCGCCAGCAGCTCACCCGCCAGCCGCGCGCCCAGCTCGACCGCGTCCGCGCCTTCCGCGCTGCCGTCGATCGCCTGCTCGCCCGCCTCGGTCAGCAGTTGCGCGCGCAGCCGCAGCGCATCGCCCTCGACCGTGGCCAGCGCCGCCACCGGCGAATGGCAGTCCGCGCGCAGCGCCGCCAGGAACGCGCGCTCCGCCGCGACCGCGCGATGCGTGTCGGCGTGATCGATCGCCGCGACCAGCCCGCGGGCCTCCCCGTGCGCCAGCGTCTCGACCCCCACCGCGCCCTGCGCCGGGGCGGGGAGCATCACCTCCAGCGGGATCGCGACCCCGGTATCGTGCCGTCCCAGCCGCTCCAGCCCCGCCGCAGCGAGCAGCGTCGCATCCACCTCTCCCGCAGCCAGCTTGCCCAACCGGGTATCGACGTTGCCGCGGAACAGCGTGGTGGTGACGTCGGGGCGCAGCCGCCGCAGCTGCGCCGCACGCCGCGGGCTGCTGGTGCCGATCGTCGCGCCGTGCGGCAATGCGTCGATCGTCTCCGCGCCGATCAGCCGGTCGCGCACGTCGGCGCGCGGCAGGATCGCGGCGATCGCGATCGCATCGGGGCGTAGCGTCTCGACATCCTTCATCGAATGAACGCACGCATCGACCTCGCCCGCCAGCAGCGCGCGGTCCAGCTCCTTGGTCCACAGCGCCTTGCCGCCGATCTCCGCCAGCGCGCGGTCCTGCACGCGGTCGCCAGTGGTGCGGATGACGACGATCTCCACGTCGTCCCAGCCGTGCGCCGCCATCAGCGCATCGCGCACCATCCCCGCCTGGGTGAGCGCGAGCGGGGAACCACGAGTGCCGAGCCGGAACATGCGGGCTTCCTTGCCGTGTAGGGGCGCACTCTACAACCGTTGCTAAAGTGCGTGCGGCAGGAAATAGTGACCACCCCGGCGCAGGCCGGGGTCCAGGGACGCCGACGTTCGCGGTTCATCATCAGCATTCTCGCAACTGGACCCCGGCCTTCGCCGGGGTGGTAGAAGGACTTTGCGGGAGGGGCCACGATGGCGCTGCAACGGCGGACTGTCGCCAATCCCAAACCAAGCGCCTAGATACCCCCCATGCTCATCCTCGGCCTCGAATCCTCGTGCGACGAAACCGCCGCCGCGCTCGTCACCGGCGAGCGGCAGGTGCTTGCCCACCGCCTCGCCGGCCAGGAGGCCGCGCACCGTCCGTTCGGCGGCGTCGTGCCGGAAATCGCCGCACGCGCGCATGTCGAGGCGCTGGAGCCGCTGATCGCCGCCGCGCTCGCCGATGCGAAGGTGACGCTGGCGGACGTCGACGCGGTCGCCGCCACCGCCGGGCCGGGCCTCATCGGCGGCGTCATGGTCGGGCTCGTCACCGGCAAGGCGCTGGCGCATGCCGCGAGCAAGCCGCTGGTCGCGGTCAACCATCTGGAGGGGCACGCGCTCAGCCCGCGGCTGGCGGACCCTGACCTCGCCTTCCCCTATCTGCTGCTGCTCGTCTCCGGCGGGCATTGCCAGCTGCTGCTGGTGGAGGGGGTCGGCCAGTACCGCCGCCTCGCCACCACGATCGACGATGCGGTGGGCGAGGCGTTCGACAAGACCGCCAAGATCCTGGGCCTCGGCTTCCCCGGCGGCCCCGCGGTCGAGGCGGCGGCCGCGCAGGGCGACCCGCAATCGGTGCCGCTGCCGCGCCCGCTGAAGGGATCGGCCGAGCCGCATTTCTCCTTCGCCGGGCTGAAGGCGGCGGTGGCGCGCGCCGCGCCCGATCACGCCGCGGTCGACGTTGCCGCCAGCTTCCAGGCCGCGGTCGTCGACTGCATGCTCGACCGCACGAAGCGCAGCATCGCCCGCGCGCCGGGGGCTACCGCGCTCGTCGTCGCGGGCGGAGTCGCCGCCAACGGCGCGGTGCGCAGCGGTCTGCGCGCGCTGGCCGAACAGCACGGGCTGCGCTTCGTCGCGCCCCCGTCGTGGCTGTGCACCGATAACGCCGCGATGGTCGCCTGGGCGGGGGCGGAGCGGTTCGCCGCCGGCCTCACCGATACGCTCGACGTCGACGCGCGCCCGCGCGGGCCGCTCGATCCCACGGCGGAGAAGGTGCGCGGCGCCGGGGTCAAGGCGTGACCGCCGCGATCGGGGTCATCGGCGCGGGCGCCTGGGGCACCGCGCTGGCGCAGGTCGCTGCCGGCAACGGGCACGAGCTGCGGCTGTGGGCGCGCGATCCCGCGCTGGTCGCGGCGATCAACGACACGCACGAGAACGCCGCCTACCTCCCCGGCATCCCGCTGTCCCCCAACATCCGCGCGACGAACGACCTCGCCGACATGGCGGACGCGGCGGCGAACCTGATCGTCACCCCGGCGCAGGCGATGCGCGGCGTGCTGGCACAGCTGCCCGCCGACGCGCAGCCGCTGGTCGTCTGCTGCAAGGGGATCGAGGCGCACACCCACCGCCTGATGAGCGAGGTGGCGCAGGAGCAGCACCCCGCCTCCCCCGTGCTGGTACTGTCCGGCCCCACCTTCGCGCACGAGGTCGCGCGCGGCCTGCCCACCGCCGTCACGCTGGCGGGGGAGGACGAGGCGACCCGCACCTTGCTCGCCACCGCGATCGCTGCGCCCCACTTCCGCCCCTATGCCACCGCCGACGTCATCGGCGCGGAGATCGGCGGCGCGGTGAAGAACGTGCTCGCGATCGCCTGCGGCGTGGTCGACGGCGCCGGGCTGGGCCAGAATGCGCGCGCCGCGCTGATCGCGCGCGGTTTTGCCGAGATGACGCGCTTCGGCCTCGCCCGCGGCGCGCGCGCGGAGACGCTCGCCGGGCTGTCGGGGTTGGGCGACCTGGTACTGACCTGCTCGTCCACCGCGTCGCGCAACTTCGCGCTGGGCATGGGCATCGGCCGCGGCGAGCCCGCCGCTGCGCTGCTCGCCAACCGCCGCACCGTGGCGGAGGGCGCGCATACCGCGCCGGTGCTGCGCGAGGTGGCACAGGCGATGGGGGTGGAGATGCCGATCACCGACGCGGTGTGCCGCCTGCTGCGCGGCGAAGAGGTGCGCGGCGTGATCGACGCACTGCTGGCGCGGCCGCTGCGCGAGGAGTGACGCCTGGCCCGCCATCGTCGCCCTGGGCCCGAGCAGAGGTGTGACGTTCGGGAACGACACCGCCGCATACACACCGTCATCCCCGCGGAGGCGGGGATCCAGACACGCTGCCCATCAATTCAGCCGCTAACCCGGCGTATCTGGATTCCCGCCTGCGCGGGAATGACGGTCGTTGGCGATCCCCCATCAAAAATCGATCGCGATACCCTTCAGCTCCCAGTCGCCGTAGCGCACCGGATCGCGCCCCAGCGGGTCCTGCTGCTTGCGCTCGACCTTCTCCGGCTGCGGCACCGGCGGGTTGGGCGACAGATAGGCGGGCGGCTTCACATGGTCGGGGCGCTCGCCCATGGGGTCCTCCGATTGAAGCGCGTGACGCGCAGCCACATATTGTCCGGCATGAACGGCTTCAAGACGACGATGCTCCTCGCCGCGCTCACCGCTTTGTTCATGGCGCTGGGCTACACGCTGGGCGGTGCCGGCGGCGCGGTGATCGCGCTGCTGGTGGCGGCGGCGATGAACCTCTTCACTTTCTGGAACGCGGACCGCATCGTGCTGTCGATGCACCACGCGCGCGAGGTGGACGATACCACCGCGCCGGAGTTCGTCGGGCTGATACGAGAGCTGGCGCGCCGCGCGAACCTGCCGATGCCGCGCGTCTATATCGTCGACGACCCCTCGCCCAACGCCTTCGCGACCGGGCGCAATCCGGAAAACGCCGCGGTCGCGGCCACCACCGGGCTGCTCGACCTGCTCACGCGGGAGGAGATCGCGGGCGTGATGGCGCACGAGCTGGGGCACGTCCGGAACCGCGACACGCTCATCATGACGATGGTCGCGACGATCGCGGGCGCGGTGTCGATGCTCGCCAACTTCGGCCTCTTCTTCCGCAACGGGGAGGGGCGCGGCCCCGGCTGGGCGGGCATCCTCGCGGTGCTGGTCGCGCCGTTCGCGGCGATGATCGTCCAGCTCGCGATCAGCCGCACCCGCGAATACGGCGCCGACCGCGCGGGGGCGGAGATCAGCGGCAACCCGCGCGCGCTGGCCAGCGCGCTCGCCAAGCTGCAGCACGGCGCCAGCATGATCCCCGGCGATACCGCGACCCGCATCCCCGCCGCGCAGCAACTCTACATCGTCCCCGGCCGCTCGGGCGACAGCCTGTTCTCGACCCACCCCGATACCGACAACCGCATTGCCGCGCTGGCGGCGATCGCGCAGGAGATGGGGATGATCGCTTCCCCCCCTTCCGCTTCCGTGCCCGTCACCCGCCGCCGTTCCAGCGCGCTCGACCCGCTCGCCTGACGTGGCCCGCCCGCAACAGCCCCGCGGCCGCGTCAAGGGCGGCCCCGATCCGCTCGGTACGCCCGCACGCCGCGCCGCGCTGCGGCTGCTCGACGCCGTCCTGCGCCGCGGCGAGGCGCTGGAGGCCGCGCTGCCGATGGCGACCCGCGCGATCCCCGGCGGCCCCGATCGCGGCCTCGCGCATGCCATCGCCGCGGAGACGCTGCGCCGCCTCCCCGATCTCGACGCGCTGATCGACGGCGCCACGCGCCAGCGGCTGCCCGACGATGCCAAGGCGCGGTTCGCGCTACGGATCGCGCTGGTGCAGGCGCTGTCGCTCGGCACGCCCCCGCATGCCGCGATCGCCACCGTCCTCCCGCTGGTCGACGGCGGTCCGCGCAAGCTGGTCCATGGCGTCTTCGGCACGCTGGTGCGGGGCGAGGCGACCCTGCCCGACGTCCCGAGGCTCCCCGCCGACGTGGCGGAGCGCTGGCGCACCGCCTGGGGCGACGAAATGGTGGCGGCCGCCGCGCGCGCCATCGCTGCGCCGCCGCCGATCGACCTGACGTTGCGCGACCCGGCGTGGGACGGCATCGACGCCCCCTCGCTCGCCACGGCACACCGCCGCGTGCCCGCCGGCACCGATATCGCCGCGCTCCCCGGCTATGACGCGGGCGCCTTCTGGGTGCAGGACATCGCCGCCTCGCTGCCGGCGCGCCTGCTCGGCCGCGGCGACGGCATCGCGCTCGACCTGTGCGCCGCACCGGGCGGCAAGACGCTCCAGCTCGCCGCCGCCGGCTGGCGCGTCACCGCGGTCGATGCGTCGGAAAGTCGCGCCGCGCGACTTCGCGAGAATCGCGCGCGCATGGCGCTGCCGTTCGACATCGCGATCGCCGACGTGCTCGACTGGCAGCCGCCCGCCCCCGCCCCCGCGGTGCTGGTCGATGCGCCGTGCAGCGCGACCGGCATCTTCCGCCGCCACCCCGACGTCCTCCACCGCGCGCACCCCGGCATCGTCGCCGAGATGGCGGAGCTGCAGACGCGCATTCTCGCCCGCGCCGCCGACTTCGTCGCGCCGGGCGGAACGCTGGTCTACGCCACCTGCTCGCTGGAGCCGGCGGAGGGAGAGGAACAGCTCGACCGTTTCCTGGGCCAGCGCAGCGACTTCGCGCTGGCGCCGCCACAGGACGGCGAACTGCCCCCCGGCATCCCCGTCACCGGCCAAGGGTATATCCGCACCCTCCCCGGCACGCTGGAGGAGGCGGGCGGCTGCGACGGCTTCTTCATCGCGCGGGTTCGGCGCGCGGGGTGACGCCCATTCGTCATCCCCGCGAAGGCGGGGATCCAGATACGCTGCCCTTCCGACTCGGATCGCACCATCTGCGCGTCTGGATTCCCGCCTTCGCGGGAATGACGTCGTAGCCGACAACACCCCGGTTCACCTCCGCACGAACACGCGATAAGGGACAGCGCATCATGACCAAGCCCGTCCGCATCGCCCCGTCCATCCTGTCCGCCGATTTCGCCAAGCTGGGCGAGGAGGTGCGCGCGATCGACGCCGCCGGGGCGGACTGGATACACGTCGACGTCATGGACGGGCATTTCGTCCCCAACATCACCATCGGCCCCGCGGTGGTGAAGGCGCTGCGCCCGCACACCACCAAGCCGTTCGACGTCCACCTGATGATCTCGCCTGTCGACGTGTATCTCGACGCCTTCGCGGAGGCCGGCGCGGACACGATCACCGTCCACCCGGAGGCGGGGCCGCACATCCACCGCACGCTCCAGCATATCAAGGGGCTGGGCAAGCGCGCGGGCGTGGTGCTGAACCCCGGCACGCCGGCCAAGATGCTCGACTATCTGATCGACATGGTCGACCTGGTGCTGGTGATGAGCGTCAATCCCGGGTTCGGCGGGCAGCATTTCATCCCCAGCCAGCTCAAGAAGATCGCCGCGATCCGCAAGCTGATCGACCAGTCGGGCCGCGACATCGACCTGCAGGTCGACGGCGGCGTCGACGTCACCACCGCGCGCCAGTGCATCGATGCCGGTGCCGACGCGCTGGTCGCGGGCACCGCCACCTTCCGCGGCGGCGCGGAGAAATACGCCGAGAACATCCGGGCGCTGCGCGGGGGATGAACGACCCCGCCCCCGACAGCATCGATCAGGGCCGGCGCCTCATCAAGGTGGCGCCGCACGGCGCGCTGTCGCTGACCCATCGCATCGCGCAATATTTCGAGCGGCTGACGTGGCGCACCCCGCTGCACGACCGTCGGCTCGACGGGCGTCACCCGATCCGGCTGATCGCCACCCCGGTCGATCCGTTGCCCGGCGACGCGGGGGCGGGGCAGGCGCTGCTCGACGGCTGGATGGTCGGCGGCGGCGAGCGCGTGGAGCTCGACAAGCTCGACATGGCGCGGCTGTCCGACACCTCCGCCTTCACCGACTACGTCCACGGCTTCGCGTGGCTGCGCGATCTGGACGCGGTCGGCGACCGCGCGCGCACCGTGCCGGTGGCGGAGGCGCTGACCGCGCGCTGGCTCGCCGCGCATGCCGATCGCGTGTCCGACCCGGCCTGGCGTCCGGAGGTGACCGCGCAGCGGCTGGTGATGTGGATCTTCCACGCGGCGCTGCTGCTGTCGTCGACCGATCTCATCTTCCGTTCGCGGCTGCTCAACGGCATCGCGCGCGCCGCGCGGCATCTGGATCGCACCGCCGACAAGGCGACCGCCGGCACCCCCCGGCTCGCCGCCTGGACCGGGGTCGTGGTCGCGGGGCTGCTGATCCCGGCGGGGGCGACCCGGCTGACCTTCGGCGAGGGCGGGTTCCAGCGCGCGCTGGCGACCGCGCTGTCGGAGGACGGCGGCATCGTCACCCGCTCCCCCACCGCGCTGCTCGACGCGCTGGCGCTGATCGGAACCCTGCGCGCCGCCTATGACGCGCGCCGCCAGCCGCTGCCCGACCCGATCCAGCGCGCGATGGCGCGGATGACGCCCGCGCTGCTCGGCACCGTGATGGGCGACGGCGGGCTCTCCAGCTGGCAGGGCGGACTGCCGCTGGGGGCCGGGCATATCAACGACGTGCTGCTCGCCAGCGGCGCCTATGGCCGCCCGCTGCGCCAGTCGCGCGAATGGGGCTATCAGCGGCTCGCCGCGGGCCCGGCGATCGTGGTGATGGACGCCGCCCCGCCCCCCACCGCGGAGGTCGCCGACGGCGGCTGCGCCTCGACCCTCGCGTTCGAGTTCTCGGACGGGGCGGAGCGGCTGGTCGTCAATTGCGGCGGCGCGCGCCATGCCGGGGTGCGCGTGTCGCCCTCGCTGGCGGCGGGACTGCGCACGACCGCGGCGCATTCCACCCTGGTCGTCGCCGACACCAATTCCACCGCGATCAACCCCGACGGCACGCTCGGCCGCGGTGTCGGCGAGGTCGAGCTCTCGCGCCAGGAATCGGAGGCCGGCAGCCGGATCGAGGCGAAGCACGACGGTTACGCCCGCCACCACGGCTTCCATCACCGCCGCCAGCTGCTGCTGACCAGCGACGGGCGCGAGCTGCGCGGCGAGGATTCGCTGCTCCCGGTCCAGCGCAGCGGCTGGCACCGTCGCGGCGGCGGCACCGGCACACCCTTCTCGCTGCGCTTCCACCTCGGCCCCGGGGTAGAGGCGGTCGCGACCGCGGATGGTCAGGCGGCGATGCTGCGCACCCCCGGCGGCGCCTTCTGGCACTTCCGAACGAAGGGCGAGATGCTGGCGATCGAGGAAAGCCTGTGGAGCGACCCGCTCGGCCGGCTGGTGACGATCCGCCAGATCGTCGTCCCCGGCCACGCCCCCGCGGGCGGCGCCAGCATCGGCTGGATCATGAAGAAGGCGCGATAGCCTCTCCTGCTCCTGCGCACGCAGGAGCCCAGGGTCGCGCACACCTACGCCGGTTGGTCTACGAGACCCTGGGTTCCGGCGTCCGCCGGAACACGGAAGGCTTGAGCCCCCGCGCCGCACCTTCTAGGGCCGCGCGCATGACGACCATCCCCATCCGCCGCGCCCTTCTCTCGGTTTCCGACAAGACCGGCATCGTCGACCTCGCCACCGCGCTCGCCGCCAAGGGGGTCGAACTGGTCTCCACCGGCGGCACCGCTAAGGCGCTGCGCGACGCCGGCCTGTCGGTGAAGGACATCAGCGACCTGACCGGCTTCCCCGAGATGATGGACGGCCGCGTCAAGACGCTTCACCCCAAGGTGCACGGCGGGCTGCTCGCGGTGCGCGATGACGCCGCGCACGTCGCCTCGATGGAAGAGCACGGCATCGGCGCGATCGACCTCGTCGTCGTCAACCTCTACCCCTTCCAGCAGACCGTGGCGAAGGGCGCCGACCGCGACGAGATCGTCGAGAATATCGACATCGGCGGCCCGTCGATGGTCCGCTCCGCGGCGAAGAACCACGCCTTCGTCGCGATCGTCACCGATCCCGCCGACTATCCGCTGGTGGCGAGCGGCGAGACGACGCTTCACAACCGCAAGCGCCTCGCCGCCAAGGCCTATGCGCTGACCGCGGAATATGACGCCGCGATCGCCAGCTGGTTCGCCTTCGCCGATCAGGGGATGACGTTCCCCGACACGCTGCCGCTGACGCTCAAGCGCGCCGGGCCGGAACTGCGCTACGGCGAGAATCCGCACCAGACCGCGTCCTTCTACGCCGCCACGGGGCTCTCCGCGCGCGGCATCGGGCAGGCGCGGCAGGTGCAGGGCAAGGCGCTCAGCTACAACAATTACAACGACGCCGATGCCGCGCTGGAGCTGATCGCGGAGTTCCGCGACGCCGCGCCGTCATGTGTCATCGTCAAGCATGCCAACCCCTGCGGCGTCGCCACCGCCGCCACGCTGGCGGACGCCTATGAGGCGGCGTTCGCATGCGACACGGTCAGCGCGTTCGGCGGCATCATCGCGGTCAACCGCCCGCTCGACCGCGCCACCGCGGAGGCGATCACCGGCATCTTCACCGAAGTGGTGGTCGCCCCCGACGCCGACGAGGAGGCGATCGCGCTGTTCGCGGCGAAGAAGAACCTGCGTCTGCTGCTGACCGGCGAGCTGCCCGATCCGGCGCGCGCGGGGCTGGTCGCGAAGTCGATCGCGGGCGGCTGGCTGGTCCAGTCGCGCGACGGCGGGCGCGTGCTTCCTGCCGACCTGAAGGTCGTGACCGAGCGCCAGCCGACCGAGCAGGAACTGGCCGACTGCCTCTTCGCCTGGACCGTGGCGAAGCACGTGAAGTCGAACGCGATCGTCTATGCCAAGGACGGCAGCACCGCCGGCGTCGGCGCGGGCCAGATGAACCGGCTGGAATCGGCGCGTATCGCCGCGTGGAAGGCGAAGGACGCCGCCGACAAAGCCGGCTGGTCGACCCCGCGCACGATCGGCTCCGCGGTCGCCTCCGACGCCTTCTTCCCCTTCGCCGACGGCCTGCTGGCGGCGGTAGAGGCAGGCGCCACCGCGGTAATCCAGCCCGGCGGCTCGATCCGCGACGCCGACGTGATCGCCGCCGCGAACGAGGCCGGACTGGCGATGGTCTTCACCGGGATGCGCCACTTCCGGCATTGATCGGCGCGAACCTGCTCCATCATTCGTCACCCCGGGCTCGACCCGGGGTCCCGCTGCTTTCGCGACGTCGGTGAAGGAGCGGGACCCCGGATCAAGTCCAGACCTCTGCGAAAGTCTTTTCGCAGGCTCCATCAGCCCCGTCACTCCGGACGTGTTCCGGGGTCTACCCTTCCGCAACATCAAGGATTTGTGAGTTCGCGGCACGCCGGTTGCTTCTTCGGCTGCCCGCCCCGCCAACGGCCAGCGCTCCCCTCCGTGTCCCGGCGAGGGCCGGAACCCAAGGTCGGACAGAACCACCTCCGTCACGCTCCACCACCCTGGGCTCCTGCCTGCGCAGGAGCACGTCACTCTCCGGCGTCGCCCCGAACGCAAAAAGGCCGGCGTCCCCATCGGACGCCGGCCCTTCGACCTCACCCGAAACCGACCGCGTCAGCCGTCGTAATCGGCACCCAGATTCTGGTTGCGCGGCGGCGCGACCGCGGTCAGGCGCAGCGCCTCCGCCGACGCCGCCAGGCTGCCGATCTCGTCGGCCTCTTCCTCGTCGTCGATCTGGACACGCTGCATGCTCTGCACCGCGGCCTCGTGCAGGTCCTTGGGCTTGATCGTCTCCTCGGCGATCTCGCGCAGGGCGACGACCGGATTCTTGTCGCGGTCGCGATCGATGGTCAGTTCCGCGCCGCCCGACACCTGACGCGCGCGCTGCGCGGCGAGCAGGACCAGATCGAAACGGTTGGGGATCTTGTCGACGCAATCCTCGACGGTGACGCGCGCCATCGCGTATCCTTCTGTCGCTAAAGCTACGGGAAGCGTCGGTCCCTAGCGACAGGCCCGCGATCCGTCAAGAAAAGCCCGCCTCTTGCCTCCGGCACCGCCAGCCCCCATCCCCACCGGGATGGAGGACGCCGCCCCGCAACCCACGTTCACCGTCGACGGCAACCGGCTGACGCTGCTCGACACCGGCCCGCGCCGGCTGGACGGGCTGCTGGCGCTGATCGACGGCGCGCGCCTGTCCCTGCGCATCCTCTATTACATCTATGCCGACGACGCGACCGGGCAGCGCGTCAACGCCGCCCTGATCGCCGCCGCACGGCGCGGGGTGCGCGTCGCCCTGATCGTCGACGGCTTCGGCGCGGCGGCCGATACCGACTTCTTCCGCCCGCTGGAGGAGGCCGGCGTCGCGCTGTGCCGCTTCTCGCCGCGATTCGGCCGCCGCTACCTGCTGCGCAACCACCAGAAGCTGGCGCTGGCCGATGCGGAGGGGGAGGCGCGGATCATCATCGGCGGCTTCAACATCGAGGACGATTATTTCGGTACGCCGACGCAGCAGGCGTGGCGCGACCTGGGGTTGCTGGTGGAGGGGCCGGCGGGCGCGAGGATGGCGGGCTATTTCGACGCGCTCCACGACGGCATCCGCGACGGCGGCAAGATCCGCCGCCTCAACCGCTCGCTGGCGCGGTGGAGCGAGACGCGCGGGCGGCTGCGCTGGACGATCGGCGGCCCGACCAGGCGGCTGTCGCCCTGGGCACGCGCGATCCGCCACGACATGACCCATGCAACCAGCATCGACATGATCGCCGGCTATTTCACCCCCAGCCCCCGGTTGCTGCGCCGGCTGGAGAAGGCGGGCCGCCGCCGCGCCGCGGTGCGCGTCGTCACCGCGCACACCTCCGACAACAACGTGACGATCGCCGCGGCGCGTTTCACCTACGCCGGGCTGCTGCGCCGCGGGGTGCGGGTGTTCGAATATCTGCCGACGAAGCTGCATACGAAGCTGTACGTGATCGACGATACCGTGTGGATCGGCAGCGCCAATTTCGACATGCGCAGCCTGTTCATCAACCTGGAGCTGATGCTGCGGATCGAGAACCGCGCCTTCGCGCGTCACGTCCGCGGCTATGTCGATGCCGAGGTCGCGCGGTCGCAGGAGGTGACGCTCCCCGCCTATGTCGCCGACACCGGCTGGTGGCAGCGCGCCAAGCAGTTCGTCGCCTATCTGGTCACCGCGGTCGCGGACCCTGCGATCTCGCGCGGGCTGAACTGGGGGATCGACGAGGAGTAGGTTGACGGACAGAGGCACTCCCACCCTCCGTTCGTGCTGAGGAAGCGCTGAGCTTGTCGAAGCGCCGTCTCGAAGCATAAGCGCATACCCTTCGAGACGAGGCTTCGACAAGCTCAGCCTCTCCTCAGGGCGAACGGAGGTTGCGGCCTTTCCGCCCTACCGCGGCCGCGTCCACAGCTCCCGCGCGCGCGGCACGTCGGGGATCGCGCCGCGCCGCGCCGCCTGCACCGCCGCCTTCGCGATCCACCCCAGCTTCGCGGCCTTCCCCGTGGTCACGCGGTGATCCCACGCCCGCGCCCCCCGCGCCGCGACCGTGCGCGCGATGTCGCCATAGATCCCCGCCGCCGCCAGCACCGCCCAGGCGGATCGGAACGACAGCGCCTTGGCCCCCACCCGCGCGCTCTCCTCGTGCGCGGCGGCGCGCGTCGCCAGCCGACGCGCGAGCACCACCAGCCGGTCGCGGAACGGCGGCTTCATGTGCTGCCCCGGGGGAATATCCATCTCGACCAGCCATTCCATCGGCAGGTAGCAGCGCGCGACGCGATCATCCTCCTCGATGTCGCGCGCGATATTGGCCAGCTGGAACGCCAGCCCCAGGTCGCATGCACGGTCCAGCGTCGCTTCGTCCTCCGGCTGCACCCCCATCACGATCGCCATCATGCACCCGACCGCGCCCGCGACATGGTAGCAGTAACGGTACAGATCGTCCTCGCTGCGCGGCAGCCAGTCGTCCGCATCCAGCTGGAACCCGTCGATCAGGTCGTGGACGTAGCGCGCGGGCAGCCGCGTCTCCGCCGCCACCACGCCCAGCGCGTCGAACGCCGGGTCGCCCGTTTCCTCACCCCGCAGCGCCGCCTCGCTCATCGCGCGCACCTGCGCCACCCGCTCGCGCGCGTCGTGGACGATCACGCGGTCGTGGCCGTGGTCCTGCCCGTCGACCAGGTCGTCGCACCGCCGGCACCAGGCATAGAGTAGCCACGCCCGTTCGCGCACCTGCGGCGCGAACAGCGTCGACGCCGCGGCGAAGCTCTTCGATCCCCTGGCGATCGATGTGCGCGCCGCCTCGACCAATGCGGCGCGGTCCATCACAGGTCGCCCGCGTCCATCCGCACGATCGGCTGCGTCGGCACATGCGCACCCATCCGGTCGAGCAGCACGTCCAGCGTCTCGCCCACGATCAGCAGGTCGCGGTGCTGCGGGCGCAGGAAGCCGACCTCCGCCATCTGCGCCCAGAAGGCGACGATGGCGTCATAATAGCCGCGCGCGTTGAGCAGCCCGACCGGGTCGGCATGATAGCCCAGCTGCGCCCAGCTCAGCGCCTCCCACAATTCGTCCATCGTACCGGTGCCGCCGGGCAGCGTCACGAAACCGTCGGACAGGTCGGTGAACAGCTGCTTCCTCTGGTGCATCCCCGGCACGACGTGCAGTTCGGTCAGCCCGCGGTGCGCGACCTCCGCATCGACCAGCGCCTGCGGGATGACGCCGATCACCTCGCCCCCGGCCGCCAGCGCGGAGTCGGCGATCGCGCCCATCAGCCCCAGCCGCCCGCCGCCATAGACGACGCCGATCCCGCGCGTCGCCAGCGTGGTGCCGACCTCCCGCGCCAGATCGAGATAGAAGGGGTCGGCCGGCGTCGCGGAGCCGCAATAGATGGCGAGGCGTTTCATCCTCCCGCCGCTACCGGATGCCCGCGCGCCGGGCAATGGAGCGGGCGTTCGGGCGACATGACGCTATTAATTACAACCGGCTACGCCCCCCTAGGCAGAGGCGCACGACCCCGGCAGAAAGCGTCAAACCGGGGGGCGGGCGTGTTCAGGATCATCTATGCGAGTCGTGTGTCACGGCGTCTGGCAGCCGCGGAAGTGACTGCGCTGTGCGACGTGGCGCGCGAACGCAACATCGCGGACGGGATCACCGGGATGCTCCTGTACGACGGCCTGCGCTTCCTCCAGGCGATCGAGGGCGAGCGCGCGCCGATCGAGTCGACGATGGACCGGATCGCGCGCGACGAGCGCCATCACGAAATCGACTATGTCCAGCGCACCGACGTCGGCGCCCGCGAGTTTTCGCGCTGGTCGATGCAGATGCCCGCCGACCGCATGGCCGGCTCGTTCCTCGACACGATCAAGCATGACGTAGCGCAGGTCCGCGATCCCTATCTGCGCGCGCAGTTCATCGGTTTCGCCAAACTCGCCTCGCTCTGGCGTCCCCGCGAGGCGAACTGACCGCCCCTAGCCCCCCGACAGCATCAGCGCCGCGGTCGCCTTCGCGCTTCCCACCACGCCCGGAATCCCCGCCCCCGGATGCGTCCCCGCACCGGTGAAGAACAGGTTCGGGATCGCATCGTCGCGGTTGTGGACGCGGAAATAGGCGCTCTGCGTCAGGATCGGCTCCAGCGAGAAGGCGCTGCCCAGATGCGCATTCAGATCGTGCGCGAAGTCGGTCGGGGCATAGCTGAACTTCGTCACGATGCGCTCGTGGATGTCGGGGATCAGCCGCCGCCCGACCTCGTCGAGGATGCGCTTCTCCAGGATCGGGCGCACCGTCTCCCAGTCGCCGGCGAACTTCCCCATGTGCGGCACCGGCGCCAGCGCATAGAAGGTCGAGCATCCCTCCGGCGCCAGCCCCGGATCGGTCACGGTTGGATGGTGCAGATAGAGCGAGAAGTCCTCGCTCAGCATGCCATGCTCGTAGATGTCGTCGAGCAGCCCCTTATAGCGCGGCCCGAACAGGATCATGTGGTGCGGGATGCCCGGCCACGTCCCCTTGATCCCGAAATGGACGACGAACAGCGACGGCGAGAAGCGCTTGCGCTCCAGCGACGCCGCGGTCCGCCGCGCCGCGCCCGATCCGGGCAGCAGGTCGCGATAGACGTGCATGATGTCCGCGTTCGCCGCCAGCATGTCCGCCTCCGCACGGAAGCCGCCCTGCGTCTCCACCGCGGTGACGCGGTCGCCCAGCGTCTCGATCCGAGCGACCGCGTCGCCCAGCCGGATCGTGCCGCCCAGCCGCTCGAACAGCGCGACCATCCCCGCCACCAGCCGGTTGGTGCCCCCGCGCGCGAACCACACGCCGCCGTCGCGCTCCAGCTTGTGAATCAGCGCATAGATCGCGCTGGTCGTCATCGGATTGCCGCCCACCAGCAGCGTGTGGAACGACAGCGCCTGACGCAACCGCTCGTCCTTCACGAACTTCGACACGATCGAATAGACCGATCGCCACGCCTGATATTTCGCCAGCGCCGGCGCCGCCTTTATCATCGACGCGAAGTCGAGGAAGGCGACATGCCCCAGCTTCTCATAGCCTTCGTGATAGACGCCCGCGGAATAATCGACGAACTTCTGGTATCCCGCGACATCCGCCGGGTTCAGCTTCGCGATCTCGGCATGCAGCACGCTGTCGTCGTTGGTATAGTCGAACGTCGTCCCGTCGGGCCAGTGCAGGCGATAGAAGGGCTGGACCGGCTCCAGCGCGACGTCGTCGGCCATCTTCTGTCCCGACAGCGCCCACAATTCCTCCAGGCACGCCGGATCGGTGATGACGGTCGGCCCCGCGTCGAAGGTGAAGCCGTCCTTCTCCCAGAAATACGCCCGCCCGCCCGGCTTGTCGCGCGATTCCAGGATCGTCGTCTCCACGCCCGCGGACTGCAGCCGGATTGCGAGCGCCAGCCCGCCGAACCCGGCGCCCACCACCACCGCGCGCGTCATGCCGCACCCCCGCCCATCAGCGCGGACACCGCGCGCCCGACCGGCACCGGCGGCTTCCCGCTCAGCACGCGCGCCTTGTCCCACAGCGTCGATTGCGCGGCATAGAAGCGCGCGACCAGCGCGGGCGACAGGCGATAGAAACGTTCCAGCACGCGATAGCGCTGGTCGGGGTCGGCGGCCTTGAACAGCATGAGATCGAGCATCCGGTAGAAGCCGCGTTGCGCCCACAGGCGCGCGGCATGGTCATGGGTCAGCGCGTGGAGCGCGCTGCCGCTAAAATCGCGCTGCGCGGCGACAAGTTGCGCCAGCCGCACCGCATCGGGCAGGGAATAGCCGGTCGTCGGGTGAAACAGCCCGGCGCGCGCACCCGCCTTGGCCACCTTCTCCCCCCCCGATCGCCAATAGGCCGCGAAATCGCCGCCGAACACGACCGGCAGCACGCCGCGCTCCTCGCCCAGCGGATTGCCGACCGTCCAGCCGTGCGCGCGCGCGTAATCGCCGATCCGCTGCGTCAACACCGCCTGGTCCAGCGCGGGCGTGTCGCTGTAGTAGGTGTCCTCGATCAGCAGGGTATCGGCGCTGAACGGAAGCAGATAGACGAAGCGATAGCCGTCGAGCTGTTCGACGGTCGCATCCATCACCACCGGCCGCTCGACCCGGTGGCCGGCGCTGACCGACAGCTCGCGCCCGACGAACTTCTGCCAGCCGCAATCGAGGTGCGACAGGTCGGCGGGGCCGCGCGCGTCGATCACTCCGGTCGCATTGACCCGCTCGCCCCCCGACATCACCACCGCGGTCGGGCTGCACGCGACGACGCGCCGCCCGGCCATGATCGCGCGCGGCGGCAGCACGTCGCGGACGTGCTCGTCCAGCCGCACCGAGCGCACCGTATAATAAGGCTGCGCCAGCGTGCGCGCATGCGCGGGGAAGCGGACGTCGTAATCGGCCCATGCGTGGGTAATCAGCGGCGCGATGAGCGGACGGTCGGCCGCCGCCACGTCGGCACCGAAGAACGACCAGAAATGGTTGCCGCCGATGACCTCGCCATGCTCGATCAGCCGCACGTCCAGCTGCGGATGCCGCGCCGCCACCGCGAGCGCGATCATCGCCCCCGACAGCCCGCCGCCGACGATCGCGAGGTCGCATTTGTGGATCGCTGGCATGGCGGTGAGCGCTAACCCATCATGCGATGCGGGGGAAGGGCAGCGCACGTTGATCGACGCCCGTCCCACCCCCGTCATTCCCGCGAAGGCGGGAATCCACGTGTGACCGCCGACCTCGTCACCGGCCCTGAGCAGGATCCTTGCAAAAAGGTTGGAACAGCGCCGCGTACAGGCCGTGCTCCTGCGCAGGCAGGAGCCCAGGGCCAGTCAGAATAACGCCTGATGGGACCGGCAACTCTGGGCTCCTGCCTGCGCAGGAGCACGGGGGAGACCTTCGCAAAGGTGCCGCCCCGAGCCGGGCCGCTTCTTCTCCACCGCCGCGAAAGAAAGCGGGACCCCGGATCACGTCGAGCCCTCTGCGAAACTCGGTCCTTGTTCCCCGGCGCAGGCCGGGGTCCAGCTGGGGAACGGTGGTAACAGATGGAAAAGCCACGCCAACCGGACCCCGGCTTTCGCCGGGGAACCGCGACTTTCGCAGAGGTCTTGATATAGTTCGGGGTGACGCCACCACTCGCATCCGGTACACGCGCCATCATGCCCCTCGTCCCCATCCTGCTGTCGGCGCTGGCGATGTCGGCGATCGTCGCGGTGCGCTACCTCGCCGCCAGCGGCGGGTTCGCGCTCGCTACCCGCGCCAGGCATCGCGGGCTGTACGCCGGGCTCGACCCGCAGATCCGGCGCGAGATCGCCTGGAGCCTCGCCTCCGCCGCGATCTACGGCATCCCCGCGGGCGTCATCGCCTGGGGCTGGCAGAACCACGGCTGGACGCGGATCTACACCGACCTGCACGCCTGGCCCTTGTGGTACTGGCCGCTGTCGGTGTTCCTCTACCTCGCCGCGCACGACACGTGGTTCTACTGGACCCACCGCTGGATGCACCGCCCGCGCGTGTTCCGCATGGCACATGCGGTCCACCATGCCAGCCGCCCGCCGACCGCCTGGGCCGCGATGGCGTTCCATCCGATCGAGGCACTGACCGGCGCTGTGGCCATTCCGCTACTGGTCTTCGTGATTCCCATTCATGTCGTCGCACTGGCTCTGGTGCTGACGGTCATGACGATTATGGGGGTTACCAACCACATGGGCTGGGAAATGTTCCCACGGTTCATGTGGGGGGGACGGATCGGAGGCTGGCTCATCACCGCGAGCCACCACCAGCGTCATCATGAGCGGTACGGATGTAACTATGGGCTCTATTTCCGGTTCTGGGATCGATGGTGCGGGACCGACGACGGGCTCGGCGATTTCGCGCGCGTTCATGCCCGCGCGCCGCATCGCCGCGACGCTGCTGCTGGCGGTGCCGCTGATCGGGGCGACCCCGCTCGCCGCGCTTGACGTCGCGGTCGAGAACATGCGCTCGGCCAGGGGGCTGATCCGCGTCTGCCTGACCGCGGATCCCGACAATTTCCCCAATTGCATCGACGACCGCGACGCGATGAAGCGCACCATCCCCGCGGGCCAGCATGCGCTGCACTTCGGCGCGCTGCCGCGCGGCGACTATGCCGTCGCTGTGATCCACGACGAAAACGGCAACGCGAAGCTCGACACGTTCATGGGCATTCCGAAGGAAGGGTTCGGTTTCTCGCGCAATCCGCCGATCCGATTCGGCCCGCCGCGCTTCACCGCGGCGCGCTTCCGCATCGACAGTGATGCCGAAGCGCAACAGATCCGGATGCGTTACATGCTGTGACCCCGTGCCGCCGGACCCAATCCGGCGGCAGCGGGTTGAGCGCACAGGAATAAAGGGGAATTTCCGTGCACTCGATCCTCCGCGCCGCCCTTGGCGCTACATTCTTCGGCGTCCTTGCACTGTCCACGCCAGCCGCCGCGCAGACCGTCAACGCCCCCGCGGAGCCGATTCCCGCGCCCGATTCGACGCTGACCGGCGATACCATCACCGTCGCGGTGGCGGGCGCCTACCTGCCCGATTACGAGGGGTCGGACGACTACCGCCTCGTCCCCGGCCCTGCGGCGATCGGGTCGTTCCGCAACCTGTCGTTCCAGGTGCTCGGCAACCGCGCCTCGATCGACCTGATCCCCAACCGCCCCGGCCCGACCTGGGACGTGCAGGCGGGGCCGATCGGCGTCATCAACTTCAACCGAAGCAACCTGAACGCGATCGACGATGTCCGCGTCCGCGCTTTGGGCAAGCGCGGCACCGCGATCGAGCTGGGCGGCTATGCCGGCATCGGCAAGACCGGGGTCGTCACCAGCCCCTATGACAAGCTCTCCGCCTCGATCAGCTATCGCTACGACGTCAACGGCGTGCACAAGAGCGGCATCCTGACCCCCTCGGTCAATTACTTCACCCCGCTCAGCCTGAAGGCGGCGGTCGGGCTGTTCGCCGCCGCCGAGCATGTCGAGCGCGGGTTCGCGCGCACCTATTTCGATGTCGACGCCGCCGGGTCGGCCGCGGGCGGCCTCCCCGTCTACACCGCGCGCGGCGGGTGGAAGCACTGGACGGTCGGCCTGGCGGGAACCTACGCGCTGACCGGCAACCTGCTGAAGGGGGCGAAGCTGATCGCGGGCGGCAGCTACAAGAGGATGCTGAACGACTTCGGCGACTCCCCGGTGACGTCGATCGCGGGCTCGCGCAGCCAGTGGCTCGCCGCGGTGGGGCTGGGCTATACGTTCTGAACGGTAGCGTCCCGGAACGCGCCGCGTTAGGGAGCGTCCAGGTCGGACAGGCGCGGTTCAGCATCGGCGGTCCAGCCGACGGGTCTGCGTCAGAACGGAAAGAGGGTGTGGCATGAGCGATTTCGAGCCGATGATGGAGGCGCTCGACGCCCGCGTGCGGCGCCGCGAGACGCGCCGCGCCTTCTTCACCCAGGCCGCGGGCATGGCCGCGGGCGCGACCATGCTCGCCGGCACCGCCGCGGCGCAGACCGCATCGCCGACGCCCACGCCCTCGCCGACCTCGACCGCCCCGGTGCTCACCGACGTCGACGTCCTCAACTTCGCGCTGAACCTCGAATATCTGGAGGCGAATTTCTACGCCTTCGCGGTCACCGGCGCGGGGCTGGGGTCCGCCGACATCAGCGGGTCGGTCGGCACGGCGGGCGCGGCCTCGGGCGGTCGCGCGGTGACCTTCACCGACAGCACGCTTGCCAGCTACGCACGCGAGATCGCCGCGGACGAGCTGGCGCACGTGCGCTTCCTGCGCGGTCAGCTGACCACCACCACCTATATCGCGCAGCCCGCGATCGACCTGTCGGTCGGCGCCAACAGCGCGTTCAGCGTCGCCGCGCGTGCCGCCGGGCTCATCTCCGGCGCCAATTCGGTGTTCGACCCCTATGCGTCGGAGGAGAATTTCCTCCTCGCCGCCTTCCTGTTCGAGGATGTCGGCGTCACCGCCTACAAGGGCGCCGCCCCGCTCATCGGCAACAAGCTGATCCTGGAGGCCGCTGCCGGCATCCTGGCGGTGGAGGCCTATCACGCCGCGACGATCCGCGGGCTGCTCTATCGCCGCGGCATCGCCGCGCCGTCGACGCCCAATGCGATCACGAGAGCGGGCGGCATCTCCGACGCGCGCGATGCGCTCGACGGCAACCCGACCGAGGACAAGATCCGCGGCATCGCCCCCGACGACGATCAGGGGATCGCGACGCAGAGCACCGCGGACGGCGACCGCTCCAACATCGTCCCCGCGAACGAGAACGGCATCGTCTTCAGCCGCTCGCCTGCGCAGGTGCTGAACATCGCCTATCTCAACAACACCACGGCGACCTCGGGCGGCTTCTTCCCCAACGGCGTCAACGGAACGATCAAGAGCAGCGCGGCGGCGACCTGACGGACGCATCCGTCACCCCCGCCCTCTTCTCCGCAGGAATGCCGTCATGATCAAAGATTCCGTCCTCGCCGCCCTCGATCTCGCCAACCAGCGCCGCGCGGAGCGTCGCCGCTTCCTGAAGTTCGCGGGCGGGGCCAGCGTCGCCGCCGGTGGCCTGGCGCTGCTGTCCGCCTGCGGTGGCGGGGGCGGCTCGCCCACGCCGTCGCCGTCCCCCTCGCCGACGCCCTCCCCCACCGGGACCGCGGTGCCCACCGACATCGCGATCCTCCAGCTGGCGCTGAACCTCGAATATCTGGAGGCGCAATTCTACTCGATCGCCGCCTTCGGCCGCTACCTGCCCAGCACCAGCACCAGCGGCGTCGTCGGTCAGGCCGGCGGGGTCACCGGCGGGCGCCAGCGTATCTTCGACGACCGCGTCATCGCCAATTACGCGCGCGAGATCGCGGCGGACGAGATCGCGCACGTCAACGCGCTGCGCAGCGTCATCACCGCCGCCAGCCCGAACTTCGTCATCAACATGCCCGCGATCAACATCGACGGGGGGGCCAGCGGCGCCTTCACCGCGGCGGCGCGTGCGGCGGGCGTCGTCGGCGCGACCGAGACGTTCGACCCCTATGCCTCGGACGAGAACTTCCTGCTCGCGGCGTATCTGTTCGAGGATGTCGGCGTCACCGCGTACAAGGGCGCGTCGCCGCTCATCACCAACGCCACCTATCTGGAGGCGGCGGCCGGCATCCTGGCGGCGGAGGCGTATCACGCCGGCCTCATCCGCAGCGAGCTGTTCCAGCGCGGGCTGACCGCGCGCGGCAACGCCAACAAGATCGCCGCGGCGCGCGATTCGCTCGACGGCACCGGTACGCTCGACGCGGGGATCGCCACCACGGATTCGAGCGGCAATCTGACCGTCGCCAACATCGTCCCCGCCGACGGCAACGGGATCGCCTACAGCCGCTCGACCGGGCAGGTGCACAATATCGTCTACCTGCGCCGCGACGCCGGGATCGGCGGCGGCTTCTTCCCCAACGGCACCAACAATTCGCTCGAATCGCTGCGCACCAGCGCCGCGCCGACCGCGACGCCGACGCCCTCGCCGACCGCCACCTGATCGCGCTTCCCCTTCGTCACTGCCGGCGCTATGCTGCTCCTCACCCCGGGGGGCCGCTGGCGCGCGGCTGAGAGGGGGGCAGCAGCCCCCGACCCGCTGAACCTGATCCGGCTTGCACCGGCGTAGGGAGGGAGCGGCGCGTTACCCTACGTCCGTCCTCTTCCGCCACGAGGAGAGACGTACCATGGCCGACATCCCCGCCCGTACCGAGATCCCCCCCGCGGGCAGCGCAATTGGCGTCACCACCGGCCCGATCCGCGGCAGCCGCAAGATCCACGTCGGCCCGCTGGGCGTCGCGATGCGCGCGATCGACCTGGAGCCGTCGTCGGGCGAGCCCCCGCTCAACGTCTACGACACCTCCGGCCCCTATACCGACCCGGACGCCCGCATCGACATCATGGCCGGCCTGCCGCAGCGCCGCCGCGCCTGGATCGAGGCCCGCGGCGACGTCGAAAGCTACGACGCGCGCGAACTCCGCCCCGAGGATAACGGCCAGCTCGGCCCCGACCGTTCCGGCGGCGTCCCCCGCTTCCCGCGCGCCATCCCGCGCCCGCTGCGCGCCAAGGCCGGCGCCAACGTCAGCCAGATGCATTATGCGCGCCGCGGCATCATCACGCCCGAGATGGAATATGTCGCCACGCGCGAGAATCTCGGCCGCGAGATGGCGCGCGAATACATCCGCGACGGCCAGTCCTTCGGCGCCGCCATCCCCGATTACGTGACGCCCGAGTTCGTCCGCGACGAGGTCGCGCGCGGCCGCGCGATCATCCCCTCCAACATCAACCACCCCGAATCCGAGCCGATGGCGATCGGCCGCAACTTCCTGGTCAAGATCAACGCCAACATCGGCAACAGCGCGGTCGCCAGCAACGTCGCGAGCGAGGTCGACAAGCTCGTCTGGTCGATCCGCTGGGGCGCGGACACGGTCATGGACCTGTCGACCGGGCGCAACATCCACGACACGCGCGAGTGGATCATCCGCAACTCGCCCGTGCCGATCGGCACCGTCCCCATCTATCAGGCGCTGGAGAAGGTCGGCGGCATCGCCGAGGAGCTGACGTGGGAGATCTTCCGCGACACGCTGATCGAACAGGCCGAGCAGGGCGTCGACTATTTCACCATCCACGCCGGCGTCCGCCTGCCCTATGTCCCGCTCACCGCGAAGCGCGTGACCGGCATCGTCAGCCGCGGCGGCTCGATCATGGCGAAATGGTGCCTGGCGCACCACAAGGAGAGCTTCCTCTACGAGCGCTTCGACGAGATCACCGAGATCATGAAGGCGTATGACATCGCCTATTCGCTCGGCGACGGCCTGCGCCCCGGCAGCATCGCCGATGCCAATGACGAGGCGCAGTTCGCCGAACTCTACACGCTGGGCGAGCTGACCCACCGCGCCTGGGCGCAGGACGTGCAGGTGATGATCGAGGGCCCCGGCCACGTGCCGATGCACAAGATCAAGGAGAATATGGACAAGCAGCTCGAGGTCTGCGGCGAGGCGCCCTTCTACACGCTCGGGCCGCTCACCACCGACATCGCGCCCGGCTACGACCACATCACCAGCGGCATCGG
>CAJYKB010000035.1 GCA_913774925.1 uncultured Sphingomonas sp.
TGCGGAGGCGAGCGCCATCACATCGGCATCGGCCAGGATCGCCGACAATTGTTCATGCGCGACCGCACCCGTCAGTTGGACGCGGTCCGCCACCCCCAGTTGCCGCGCCAGCGCCGTCAGCCGCGCACGCTCCGGCCCCTCGCCCACGATAGACAAGGTCACGCCGGGCAGCCGCGCCACCGCTGCGACCGCCACGTCATGCCCCTTGCGCGGGATCAACGCACCCAGCGACACGACATGGGGGCCGCCGCCTCGCCGCTCCGTCGGCATGAAGCGGTCGAGATCGACCCCGGTATGGTGCACCCGCACCCGCGCCGGATCCATGCCCAGCGCCGCCATGTCGCCGCGCATCGCCGCACTCACTGCCAGCAGGCCGTCCGCCGCCCTCCCCGCCGCGCGGACCTGCCCCTGCGTGGCGCGCTGCCGCCCCCAATGATGGATGTCCGCACCGCGCGCCTTGATCGACACGGGCACGCCATATCGCCGCCCCAGCGCCACCGCCGCCGGACCATCGGGGTAGAAGAACGACGCGTCGATCACGTCGAACGGATCCTCGCCCCACAGCCGGTCCAGCACCGGCCGCAACGCGCGCGCCAGCATCGCCGCGTGCCACCGCCCCTGCGTCGCGGGGATCGCGGCAAACCGCGGCCGCGTCACCGACAGGCCGCGCCACATCTCCCGCAGCGGCAGCGACGCGAGCGCGCGATGATGCGCAGCGCGTGGCAGCGGCCAGGGCGGCACGCCGACCGGCGCCACCACGCGCACGCTCACGCCGTCACGCGCCGCCAGCGCCTGCACCTGCCGCTCGACGAACACGCCGAAGGTCGGCCGCGTCCGGTCCGGAAAGAGCGAGGAAAGCGTGACGACGTGGAGCATCGCGACGCTTTACCCCACGCGGGTAAGCGTCGCGTGAAGACGCTAGACCCGGTCCGCCGCGGTCAGGTAGCGCCACATCGCGGTCGACCCTTTCTGGGTCAACTGCACCATCACTCGGCGACGATCGACCGGGTCGGGCGCGCGCTGGACGTAGCCGCGATCGACCAGCATCGCGATCTGGCGCAGCGCCGTCGTCAACGGCGCACCGGACGCCACCGCCAGGCTGGTGGTATAGGCGTTCTGCCCGTCGATCTCCTGAATGAAGAGGTCGAGCAGGAGGTCGAACGCGGGTTCGCCGTACATGTCGTCGCCGAAATGTTCCTGCCGCAGCCGCCGCCGCGTCAGGATCTGAACCGCGGCGCGGCGGACGGTCGCCCGCGGATCGTCGGGAACGGCGTCGCCCATCGGCTCCACCGTCGCCATCAGCTGACGGCGCTGCGCCGCGCCGAACAGGCTGATGTGGCTGGTCATCCACAACAACCGCCCGTCCGCGGTGCAGAACCGCTGGCGCATCCCGACCGACGCGCCATCGTGCATCAGCCGTTCCAGATGTTCCCGGACGAAATCGCGATCGTCCTCGCAGGTCAATTCGACCAGATCGCGCCGCAGCAGCTCGTCGCGGGAGTAGCCGAGCGCCGCGACGAACGCTTCGTCGGCGTCCACCAGACGCCAGCGGTCGTCCGCCAGCCAGCTCATCAATCGCCGCGATCGCGCCCGGTCCATCCGCCTGTCAACCCCCGCCACCGTACGGTTCAGCGCGAAAGGTTAACCTGCCTCACGCGCCGGTTACAGGACATTCAGACATCATTGGAAAGATTTACCGACATAGGCGAACAACAGGTCGGCCTCGGCCGACGCGTGCAGCTCTTCCGGCCCCTCCACCAGCACGCATTCGCCCGCCTTCCATGCGACGCCGGCGACGACGCCATCGCCCTTGATCGGCACCAACCAGCCCTGCTTTCCCGCGGGCAGGTCGATCATCCGCTTGCCGCCGGTCCAGCGCTCCAGCACGAACTTCGGCCCGTTCACCAGGATGATACGCCCCGGCGCGACCTCGCCCGGCGCCTCGGGCGCGACATAGGGGGTCAGCTCCGCCACCGCGACGCCGTCGTCCAGATGCAGCTCGCGCGGGCGGCCGTAATCGAACAGGCGATAGGTGGTGTCCGAATTCTGCTGCACCTCGATCACGGTGATCCCTGCGCCGATCGCGTGGATCACGCCGGAATGCGAGTAATAGAAATCGCCCGCCTTCACCGGCTTCCAATCGAGCTTGTGCTCCAGCGAACCGTCCTCCGCCGACGCGCGCAGCTCCTCGCGCGTCATCGGCTGCAACGGGCCGATCGCAATCGTCGAATCGGGCTCCGCGGTCAGCACGGTCCAGCATTCGTCCTTGCCGCGCGGCAGGCCGCGCTTGTGCGCCTCCTCGTCCGACGGGTGGTTCTGCACCGACAGTTTCTCGCTGGTGAAGAGGTACTTGATGAGCAGCTCAGGCTCCTCCGGGTGCGGCGACTGAAACCACACCTCGCCGATCGGCTCCGCATCGGGCGCGGGATCGGGAAAGCCGGGATACAGGCGGTGCCGGCCCCAGGGCTTCTCGACGCGCTTGGTGGCGAGCAGGGTGGCGGGCATTCGAACTCCTGTGGCTGGACGCAATCGTTTCGGTGTCAACGAAGACACGGCCCGTGCGCTCCGTGCGCGCAAAAGCCGTTGTTCGCGGGCCGCTCTCTACGCTAAGAGCCGGGCCGATGCGTACCCCCCTTTTCCGCCCGCTCACGCTCGGGCTGCTCGCCGCGCTCGCGCTTCCCGTCGCCGGTTGTGCGCGTAACAGCGCCAAGGGCGACCTGCCCTATGTCGCGCGCGACGTCGGCACGCTGTATTCCGCCGCGAAGCAGCGGCTGGACCAGGGCCGCTACAAGGAAGCCGCCGCGCTGTTCGACGAGGTCGAGCGCCAGCACCCCTATTCGGTCTGGGCGCGGCGCGCGCAGCTGATGGGCGCGTTCAGCTACTATCTGAACAGCGACTATACCCAGGCGATCCA
Organism: uncultured Sphingomonas sp.; assembly: GCA_913774925.1. Taxonomy (GTDB): domain Bacteria; phylum Pseudomonadota; class Alphaproteobacteria; order Sphingomonadales; family Sphingomonadaceae; genus Sphingomonas. The sequence continues at coordinate 2,915 of CAJYKB010000035.1, forward strand.
GGGCGCGCAGCGCTTCCTCTCGGTCCACCCCGGCAACCGCGACGCGCCTTATGCCTATTACCTCGTCGCGATGAGCTATTACGAACAGATCAGCGACGTCAGCCGCGACCAGAAGATCACGCAGCAGGCGCAGGACGCGCTGGGCGAGCTGATGCGGCGCTATCCCAACACCCGCTACGCCGCCGACGCGCGGCTGAAGCTGGACCTGGTGCGCGATCACCTGGCGGGCAAGGAGATGGAGGTCGGCCGCTTCTACGAGCGCCGTCGCCAGTGGCTCGCCGCCACGCTCCGCTTCCGCCGCGTGATCGACCAGTATCAGACGACGACGCACACGCCCGAGGCGCTGATGCGGCTGACGGAGACGTATCTGGCGCTGGGTGTCCGCGACGAGGCGAGGAAAGCCGCGGCGGTGCTGGGCGCGAACTACCCCGGCACCGACTGGTATCAGCGCGCCTACAACCTGATGGGCGAATATCCCGCGACGCCGATCGCCCCGCTGGCACCCGGCGAGACCGTCGTCCCGCCGCCCCCGCGCCCGCAGGTCGAGGTGCTGGAGCCGCTGCCCGAGGGCGCGTCCGCCAAGCCGGCGGCCCCCGCGCCTTCCCCGCCGACACCGACGACGACCGGCGGTGACAATCCCGCCGGCGCGACCGGCGCAACGGGCGGCACGCCCGCGCCGGGACTGCCCCCGGCCTGACTTTCAGCACCCGTTCGTCCCGAGCAGAGATCGAGCTTGCCGAGAGACCGTGTCGAGGGGTGGCCACGACGGTCGCGATTTCTCGATACGCCGTCTCGACAGGCTCGACGGATACTCGAAACGAACGGAGGCTTTGGAACAAACAGGGTAAACACCCGCCCGATTTGCGGCTAAGGAGCGCGCGACCATGCTGACCGCGCTTTCCATCCGTGACGTCGTGCTGATCGAGGCGCTCGACGTGGAGTTCGGCCCCGGGCTGGGCGTGCTGACCGGCGAGACCGGCGCGGGCAAGTCGATCCTGCTCGATGCGCTCGGCCTTGCGCTGGGGCGGCGCGGCGAAACCTCGCTGGTTCGCAGCGGCGCGGCGCAGGCGGTGGTGACCGCCACCTTCGACGCGCCCGCCACCGTCGCCGACCTGCTGACCGGCAACGGGCTGGAGATCGACGCGGGCGAGCCGCTGATCGTGCGCCGTATCGTCAAGGCGGATGGCGGCAGCCGCGCCTTCGTCAACGACCAACCCGCTTCCGCCGCGCTGCTGCGCGAGATCGGCGCGATGCTGGTCGAGATTCACGGGCAGCACGACGATCGCGGGTTGCTCGCGGCGACCGGGCACCGCGCCTTGCTCGATGCCTATGCCAGGGGCGGCACGCGCGAGGTGGCGCAGACCCACGGCGCATGGCGCGCGGCGGTCGCGGCGCTGGACGAGGCACGCGACGGCATCGCCGCCGCGCAGCGCGACCGCGAGTGGCTGGAACATGCGGTCGGCGAGCTGACCGCGCTCGCCCCCGAGCCCGGCGAGGAGGAGGCGCTGGCCGAGCGGCGGCGCACGATGCAGCGTGCGGAGAAGATCGCCGACGATCTGAGCTCGGTCACCGCGCATCTGGAGGGCAGCGGCGGCGCGCTGACCCACCTGCGCCAGGCCGCGCGCGTGCTGGAGCGGATCGCGGAGGATCACCCTGCGCTCGGCGAGGCGCTTGCCGCGGTCGACCGTGCGGTGATCGAGGGCGCGGTCGCGGAGGAGAAGCTGCGCGACGCCTCGATCGCGCTGATGCACGATCCGCGCGCGCTGGAGGAGGACGAGGAGCGCCTGTTCGAGCTGCGCGCGATGGCGCGCAAGCACCGCGTCCAGCCCGACGACCTCGCCGCGCTGTCGGACGACCTGCAGGGGCGGCTGGAACGGCTCGACGCCGGCGAGCAGGGGCTGGCCGGGCCGGAAGCCCGCGTCGCCACCGCGCGGGCCGCCTATGCGGCGGCCGCGGCGGCCTTGAGCGCGATCCGCACCGCCGCCGCCGCCCGCCTGGACGCAGCGGTCGCGGGCGAACTGGCCCCGCTCAAGCTGGACGCGGCGCGCTTCCGAACCGTGGTCGCCCCGCTCGACGAGCGCGACTGGTCCGCCGCGGGTCGCGACCGTGTGGAGTTCGAGATCGCGACCAACCCCGGCGCCCCCTTCGGCCCGCTGGCGAAGATCGCGTCGGGCGGCGAATTGTCGCGCTTCATCCTGGCGCTGAAAGTTGCGCTGGCGGAGGAAGGCGGCGCGGCGACCATGATCTTCGACGAGATCGATCGTGGCGTCGGCGGCGCGGTCGCCTCCGCGATCGGCGACCGGCTGGCACGCCTCGCGACCGCGACGCAGCTGCTGGTGGTGACGCACAGCCCGCAGGTCGCGGCCCGCGGCGCGACGCACCTGCTGATCGCGAAGTCCAGCGACGGAACGGTCACCCGCACCGGCGTCCGCCCGCTGGATGCCGCCGAACGCCGCGAGGAAATCGCGCGGATGCTGTCCGGCGCGACCGTCACCGACGAGGCGCGCGCGCAGGCGGAGCGCCTGCTGGCGGGGTAACTGAAAAGCCCCTCCCCCGCAGGGGAGGGGTTGGGGTGGGGTGCAGACCTAGCGATACGGCTCGTCCAACGCTCGCGGACCCGTATCGCGGTCACGCCACCCACCCCCAACCCCTCCCTCGAAGGGAGGGGAGAAGACGGATCACCCCGCCGTCACCGCCCCCTTCGCCACATGCGTGATCCGGCAGGCGAGGTCCGCCTCCCCGCTCGCCACCACCCAGTGCGCGCCACCATCCGCGATCCCGGTCGTGAAGACGACATTGTCGAGGTACATCTGCTCCTTCATCGCCCCGGTCAGCGCGGGCGCGGGTTCCAGCAGCGGCGTGTGGCTGGTGGCCAGCGCGACCGACGGATCGTCGCGATCAAGCAGCGTCCAATAGGTGCGATAGATCCCCACCACCCCCGACGGCTCCACCCCGTGCCACAAGGTCAGCCACCCCTCACGCCCGTCCACCTGCGCCAGCACCGGCGGCGCGCCCCCGCCCATCCGCGCGGTCGCGGTGGTGGCGGCGTGCGCGCGGATGCCGGGGCGGTCGTGCGGTTTCCAGTGAAGCGCATCGGGAGACGTCGCGAGGTTGATCGACGGCCCCGAGCGCCACTCGCTGTCCGGCGGATAGGCGAAATACAGGTCGCCGAGCGGCCGCGTCTGCGCCCAGAACCTGCCCTGCACCTTCCCCTCGAAGATCAGCATGTCCTTGTTCTGGTGATCGAGGACGATCCCCTCCAGCGTCCAGTCGAGCGCGTCGTCGCTGGTGTAGAGCGTGGTCGAGTGACGCTCCGGGCTGACCGAGCAGGTCGTCATGTAATAGCGCCCGTCGACGCGGCTGATCCGCGCATCCTCGACACCGTAACATTGGTACGACGCGCGCGGCGCGATCGCGCGGTCGTAATGCACCGCCACCACGCTCCGGCCCTCGGCATCCAGCTCGACCGGCAGCAGCCACGACAACGAGGTCAGCGCCATCACCCGCCACCCGCCGCCGCGCATCAGGAACTTGCGCGGGTCGGACGTGTCGACCAGCGCCAGCGGCCACGCGTCGAGGCAATAGCCCCCCCCCTGTTCATCGTCATACCAGCGGATGGCGTGAATCTTCCCGTCCTCAATCGGCTGGCGCAGCGCCTCCGCGACGCGCACCATCAACAGCAGGTTGCCGTTCGGCAGCCGCGTCATGCCGGGGTTGAACGCGCCCAGCACATAGGTCTCGGCATCGATCCTGCCCGCCAGCGGCGAGCGCGACAGGTCAACGTCGTCGGGCCCGAACACCAGCGCGTCGTACAGATGCTCCATCCCTATTCCTCGTCCTGCACGCGCGGGCTGATCGTCAGCCGCTGGATCACCGCACGACGCGGCTGCGTAAGCAGGTAATGAACGCCCGCTGCAATGTCTTCCGCGCGCAACATCTTCTCCGCCGCGATCATGTCGCGCTGCTCGTCGGGCTGGATGTCGGGCAGTTGCATATCCGATCCCGTCAGCCCCGGCTCCACCAGCGCGACGCGGACGCCCTTCGGCCCCAGCTCGCGGCGCAGCGCGATCGACAGCCCCTGAATGCCGTGCTTGATCGCGGCATAGACGGTCGAGTGCGGCCCCAGGACATAGGCGCTCATCGACCCGATCAGCACGATATCGCCGCCGCCCGCGTGCGACACCAGCGTCTCCGCCGCCCTCTGCGCCAGCAGCAGATACTGGGTGAAGTTGAGCGACACGGCGTGGCGCAGCGCCGCCTCGTCCATCTCGGTCCGCCCGCCCGCGCCCTCGGCTGCTTTGGCGACGACGATGTCGTAATCGCCCGCGCGCTCCAGGAAGGTGGCGACATTGTCGTCGCCAATGCAGCCGAGGGCGCGGGCGGGC
>CAJYKB010000036.1 GCA_913774925.1 uncultured Sphingomonas sp.
GCCGACCAGCTGAAGGCGCGCGTGATCGGTCAGGACCACGCGATGGACGCCATCGCCAAGCGTATCCAGACCAGCCGCGCGAAGCTCGACAACCCCAACACGCCGGTCGGCGTCTTCATGCTGTGCGGCCCCTCGGGCGTGGGCAAGACCGAGACCGCGCATGCGCTGGCGGAGCTGCTCTATTCGGGCGACGACAGCCTGATCGTCATCAACATGAGCGAGTTCCAGGAGGCGCATACCGTCTCCACGCTGAAGGGCGCGCCGGCGGGCTATGTCGGTTACGGCCAGGGCGGCGTCCTGACCGAGGCGGTGCGGCGGCGGCCCTATTCGGTGGTGCTGCTCGACGAAGTCGAGAAGGCGCATCCCGACGTCCACGAGATGTTCTTCCAGGTCTTCGACAAGGGGTTCATGAACGACAGCGAGGGGCGGTTCATCGACTTCAAGAACACGCTGATCCTGCTGACCAGCAACGTCGGCACCGATTTGGTCATGAACCTGACCGAGGACGAGGAGATGAAGCCCGAGCCCGAAGGGCTGGCGACCGCGCTGCGCCCGGAACTGCTCAAGGTCTTCCCGCCCGCATTGCTGGGGCGGCTGCTGGTGCTGCCTTACTATCCGCTGTCGCCGACGATGCTGCAGGGCATCGTGCGCCTGCAGCTGGACCGCGTGGTGAAGCGCGTGCGCGAGAACCATGCGATCACGCTGACCTATGGGCAGGATGTGGTCGACCACATCGTCTCGCGCTGCACCGAAGTGGCGAGCGGCGGCCGCATGATCGACGCGATCCTGACGAACACGATGCTCCCCGACATGTCGATCGCGTTGCTGGAACGGCAGATGCGGGGGGAAGAGGTCGCAAGAATAGAAATTTGTGAGCGCGACGCACGAATGGCTTGCCAATTTTCATAACTACAGGATAATTTCAAATGGAGAACGGAAATATACATTCTTCTCCCGAGATGCATCGGGTTTGTTACCTTAGTGGTATATCTCTAAAGTATCTTAAAAAGGTAAAATTCACACTCGAGGATGCGGTAAAAACACTCGACACAGCTGTGAGGGAATCTGAAGTCGCGGAAATACATGAGGCCCAGTGGCGATATGCAGAAATTGCTGCGAAGGCCGTTAAGGGTTCGTGTGATATTTCACTTGAAATTCTCGGGCAAAAGACCGGAATTGCTGGAAATATTATCAGCATATCTTATGATGGTGCGGGAAGTTTGGTATCTGCTATTAATAATGATCTGGGTCCATATGATGTATGTAAAACGATGATAGGTAAAAATATAGATATAATAAAAGAGGGATCCAAGCTCGCCGAAAAAAAAAGTATGGAGACTGTGTTTGGAAAAATAAAATTACTCTGGGTCGCGTATATCGCAGTCAGTGACACCGTAAAAGCTGCAAATCGTGGGAGCGGCGGCGGTAGCGGTATCGCATCCGCGACCCAGACCCTTCGGACACAGTTGCGCGCGGCGCAATTGCGTCTGCGAGACGTAAATGTTGCTCTGCAAGGGTGCGAGTAGGAGCGACATGCCCGCTACCCCCGCCGCGCGCCTGACCGACATGCACGTCTGCCCGATGGTCACCCCGGGCACGCCGCCGATCCCGCATGTCGGCGGTCCGATCACCGGGCCCGGTGCGCCGAGCGTCATCATCGGCGGGCTGCCGGCGGCGCGGGTCGGGGACATGGCGGTGTGCGTCGGGCCGCCGGATACGATCGCGATGGGATCGGCGACCGTCATCACCAGCGGGATGCCGCAGGCGCGGATCGCCGATACGTGCGCGCATGGGGGCAAGATCGTCGCGGGCTGTCCCACGGTCATCGTCGGCGATGCCTCCTCCGGGGACGGTGGTGGCGGGGGCGGAGCGGGGCGGACTGCGAGCGGCGACATGAGCGAATTCCACGGCTTCGCATCGATCGCCGCGGCGGAGGTGACGCGCATGACGCAGAACCTGATCGCGGCGGCACGCCACGGCACGCCCTTCTGCGAGATCTGCTATCGCACGGCGAAGGCGTGCGGCGCGAGCGAGGACGAGGCGCAGGCGATCGGGCGGGCGAATGGGTGAGGTGCCGCCCTATCGCTTCGCGCTGATCGATCTGGCGCGCGCGCCGGGAGCGATGACCGCGGTGGAGGAACTGGGCGGCCGCGGCGCGGCGCAATGCCTGTTCGAGGGGCGTCTGGAGCCTGCGCTGCGCCGCGTCGCGCCCTATATCGTGGCGCTCGACCGGGCGCCCGCCTTGTGGTCGCGCTGGATGGCGGAGGGGCGCGGCGATCATTGGGGCATTTTCCTCGATACCGCGGCGGGCATGGCGCAGGCGCGGCGGCACGTTCGCCGCTTCGTGCAGGTGCGATTGGCGGACGGATCCGGCCCGGTCCTGTTCCGGCTGTGGGATCCGCGGGTGATGTCGGTCGTGCTGCGGCACGGCGACGCGGGCGAGCGTGGCGCCATCCTGCGCGACGACATGGTGATCGCGCTGGAGGTGGAGGGGCGTCCCGACCTGATGGAGCGGCACGACGCCGCCGGCTGGGCCTATGTCGCGGCGACGCAGGCGCTGGCATGCTGACGATCGGCCAGGGGGCGTCGGCGGCCTATCGCGACCGCCAGCAGGAGCAGTTCGTCGCCACGACGAAGGCGGAGATCCGCCGCTCGCTGGGGCCCGAAACGGCGCATCTGTCCGACGCGCAACTCGATGCCCGGGTGCGCGCAGCCTCGGCCCGCGCGCAGGACGAGGGGATCACCTCGCCCACCGCGGCGGCGCGCTACGGCGCGCTGGCGGCCGTCTATGGGGATCCGCCGGAGGACAATCCCGAGATGGCCGCGGGGCGCACCGCCTTCCACGATCGGTCGCTGAGCGACGACGCCCGGATGAACGCGCTGCAGGATGCGACCGTGTCGCGCCGGCTCGCGGCGGATCACGGCCCCGGCCTGATCGACTGGAACGCCCTACAGACGCGCTTTCGCGAATCCTGGCCGATGGACGAGCCGAAGCTCGCCGATCCGAAGCGATCGTGCTCGGCGGAGGCGTTCGTGGGTTGCTGCACGCGGCGGCTGGTCGTGCGGTGCAGTCATCAGGAGCGGGCCTATGTGCTGCGGCTGCCCGGGAAGAAGGGCGCGCCGCTGCCCGTCTTCGACTTGGTGACCGGCGCGGACGGCTGCGACGAGACCGAGATCGAGTTCGATGGCGGCCCCTGCATCCGCCCGCGTGATGCGCCGTACGTGACGCTGACCGGACCCGACCTGAAGGTGCGGCATCGCCGCCAGCTGAAGGAGAAGCTGCGGGCGCCGGGCCTGTTCGGGACGGCCGACGCGCGTCTGGTCGGGCTGGCGAACCATCTGGGGCAGGACGTTCAACTGGCGCGCTCGGCGTGGAGCCTGATGTTCGGCAGCGACAGCCTCGCCAACGTCTACGCGCTCGGCGTCGACGCGTGCGAGGCGCCGGCCACCTTCGGCGCCACGTTGCGGGTCTTTCCCAGCTACTCGGCGTCGCTGTCGTTCACCGGCAAGGTGATGACCGCCAAGTGGAACGACGGCGAGGCGATGGAGGATCTGGAACACGATCTGGGTATCGCGTTCTCGCTGTCCTATCTGGGGCGGACACGCGCGACGAAGCTGGACGTGTTCAAGCCGATCGCAGCGCTGGTCCGTCAGTTCCTGAACATGCGCAGCGACGCGGCGAAGGCGGATGAGGGAGAGGCCTATCCGGATTCGGAGAAGAGCTGGTCGCTGACGGTGCTCGAGGGGGCGGTCACGGGAACGATGGCGATCGCCGAGCGACATGCGGCGCCGACGCATTATCGACAGGGCAAGATCGCGTTCAAGCTGGACCCGTTGTTCGAGATCCGCTGGCGCAAGGATATCCTTCCCGCCGCGGTACGGCGCGTGGGCGCGTTCGGCGGGATCGTCGGGACGATCGTGGCGGAGGTCCTGCTGATCGTGTGGAAGCGCTATCGCAAGAGCAAGTATCAGCCGGTGAAGGTGCGCCTCGATTTCATCATCGCGGGCAAGGTCACGATGGAGCTTGCCTATGCGACGGACGTCGACGGCAACTGGACCAAGGCGGAGGCGGACCGCAAGTTCGGTGGTTCGATGGGGGTGAAAGCCTCGCTGGAAGGGGAGATCGGCGCGAAGACCAAATATCTGATGATGCTGTTCAAGGGAAAACGGGCGACGGCGGACGATCTGGACGAGAGCGCCGAGCGCACGCTCAAGGCCAGTGCGAGCAGCGGCATCAGCATCGACGTCAAGGACGAGATCGTCGCCAACGAGCCGGCATGTTCCGGGCAATTGGTCTTCACGGGGTTGATCGTCGAACTGGCGATCAGCGGCGATACCGCCAAAACGACGTTGACGGGCAGACCCCGACCGAAGCCCGACGCCGTCACGATGGCCGGATCTACCAGCAGCGAGCCGGCGAAATGGGAATTGCTGTCACCGCGCAGCTGGCCCGCCGACCCCAAGCCTCGACCACTGGCGGAATTGTTCGATGGATAAGGTCGCCTTCAGCCTGAAGGTATCCAGCCGGGCCGGCGCCTGGCGGGTGGTCGTCAACGACGTGCCGCTGTTCCTGACGCCGGAGGGCACCGCCGGGACCGTGACGCTGCCGGTCGCGCAATGGCTGGTGGCGGGGGAGAACGTCCTGTCGGTCGAACCCTGCGCTGCGGTCGGGCCGAAGGTGGCGCGCGACGGTATCGACGCACGCCTGTTCGCGCATCGACCGGCCGATACCGCAACGGATTACGGAACGATCGCCCATGTGGCCTTCACCCCGGACGCGTCGCCCCCGTGGCAAAGCCCGCCTGCGCCGCCCTACGCCCGCGCCGTCCCTGCGCCGATGGAAACGATCGGCGAGGCGGCGGCCCGTCAGCGGGTGGCGCTGGATCTCACGCCGCCGCCCCGGTTCGAATGGATGACGGCACCGCGCATGGCGGAAGCGCCGGGGCTGCGTAACGAAATCGTGGCCGCCTATGACGCGATCTGGCGGCTGCTGGCGGCGCGCGATCTTGCCGGATTGCGGCAGGTGTTCAGGGAGCGGCAGCATATGCTTCGTCTCGCGCTGGACGTCGCGACCGACGAGGCGCCGGACGACCGGGGGCTGTCGGACCTGTTTTCGGAGGGCTGGACGGCGGCACCGTTCGACCCCGAGAATGGCGAGATGGAATTCGGGGCGGATCGGCGGCTGGTAAGGCTGCGGCGTTGGGACGGTCTGCCGTTGCTGTATCTCGAGCGAGGCGATCTGGGCGAGTATCTGGACCTGTGGTTGCGGCGTGACGGAACGGCGTGGAAGGTCGTCTAGGCCGTAGCGACAGGCAGCGCGTGCACGTCGTGTAGGGCGAATGTCGATCCACCCTGGGAGCGTCGCTGACCGTCGATTGGTCCTGCCGCAATCTGGAACTTGGTGCTTGTCGATCACCGGGTCGGCGGGTGACACCAGCCGCATGGGGGACGGGCAGACATCCGCCGGCGGTGCCGCGTCGCCGTTCGAGCAGTACGATGACGGCGACGTGCGCGACCTGATCGCCGAGTATCCGCTGGCCTGGGTGACGGCCGATACGGGGCCGGAGGCGAGCCTGCTGCCGGTGCTGGGGGAGTATGACGCGAACGGCCGGCTGGTCGCGCTGCTGGGCCATATGGGGCGGCGCAACCCGCTGCATCGCCGCCTGATCGCGGACGACCGAGCGCGCGTGCTCGTGAACGGTCCCAGCGGCTATGTCTCGCCCGATCATGCCGAGCGGCGCGACTGGGGGCCGACGTGGAATTACGCGCAGCTGGTCGCGCAGGTGCGCGTGCGCTTCGTCCCCGAGGAGAACGACGCCGCACTGGCGGCGCTGGTCGCCGCGATGGAGGGCGACCGCTGGGACGCGGGGGAGCTGGGCCCGCGCTACGCCGGCATGGCGCAGGCGATCGTCGCCTTCCGTGCCGAGGTGACGTCGCTCGACGGTCGCTTCAAGCTGGGTCAGGACGAGCAGCGCCCGGTATTCGAGGCGATCGTCCGGCGTCATCCCGATGCCGCGCTGGTGGCATGGATGCGCCGCTTCGCGCGGTAGGCGGGGCTTGCCGACGGCTCGCCTGGCCCGGTAGGACGTGTGCGTTCCGAAGTGGCGGGGGTCCAATGCTGCGTCCGTGGAAGATCACGCTGGGGGGTATCGACCCGTCACGCCGCACCCCGCTCTACCTGCAGATCGTTCATGCGATCATCCACGAGATCGAGCGCGGGCGCCTTCCCCCGGGGGCTTTCCTGCCCTCCAGCCGCGAGCTGGCCACGCTGCTGGGCGTCAACCGCAAGACGGTCGTGCTCGCCTATGAGGATCTGATCTCGCAGGGGTGGCTGCTGTCGCAGGGCACGCGCGGCACCGTGGTCGCCGAACAGCTGGTCGCCAAGCGCGCCGCGGCGGACACGCGTGTCGAGGCGGGGGACGCGACCGGGCCGGAATATCGCTTCCGCGCGCCGCCGGAGCGTCCGCTGGCGCTGGCGCCGGGCGAGCGGCTGAAGCTGGACGAGGGCACACCGGACGGGCGGCTGTTCCCGGCCGACGTGCTGGCGCGCGCCTATCGCACCGCGATCCGCCGGGCGAGCCGTGCCAACCGGCTGCAATATCGCGATCCGCGCGGGTCGCTGCGGCTGCGCGAGGAGATCGCCGCGATGCTGCGCGGCGAGCGCGGACTGCCGGTCGAGGCGGCGAACATCTGCGTCACGCGCGGCAGCCAGAACGGCATCTACCTCGCCGCACGCACGTTGCTGTCGCCCGGCGATGCCGTCATCGTCGAGGAGCTGACCTACGAGCCGGCGGTCGCCGCGTTCGCCGATCTGGGCGCGACGATCGTTCCGGTGCCGCTCGACGAGCATGGCGTCGACGTCTCCGCGGTGGAGCAGGCCTGCCGGACGCACCGCGTCCGCGCGATCTTCCTGACCCCGCACCACCAGTTTCCCACCACCGTCGCGCTGCGCCCCGAGCGGCGGCTGCGCGTCCTGGACCTTGCGCGGCAGTTCGGGTTCGGCGTGATCGAAGACGATTACGACCACGAATTCCACTTCAAATCGCAGCCGCTGCTGCCGATGGCCAGCTATGCGCCGGCGCGGGTCATCTATGTGGGGTCGCTGTCGAAGCTGCTGCTGCCGGCGCTGCGCATCGGCTTCATCGCCGCGCCGGTCGCGTTCATCGACGCGGTGGCGCACGGCGTGTCGCTGATCGACGGCATGGGCAACACGCTGACGGAGGATGCCGCGGCCGACCTGATCGCGGAGGGCGAATTGCGTCGCCACGCACGCCGCGCGACGCAGGTCTATGGCGCGCGGCGCCGCGCCTTTTCGGCCTCGCTCCGGCGGGCGTTCGGCAACCGGGTGCAATTCGACCAGCCCGCGGGCGGGCTCGCCTTCTGGCTGCGCTTCGCCGACCGCGCGCTGCTCGACCGGATCGAGGCGCAGGCGCCGTCCGCCGGGATCAGCCTCGCCGCGTCGGCATCCTTCGCCGCCAGCGCCGATGCGCCGCGCGGCCTGCGCGTCGGGTTCGCCAGCCTGACCGAGCAGGAGGCCGCCGCCGCACTCGACCGGCTGGCGCGGGTGGGTGGGTTGGTCCCCCCGACATCATGATACTGGATGTTTTGGCGGCTCCAGCACAAGCGGATGCTGCGAAGCATTCGCGATGCGGCGGCACAGCGGTACGCGATCGATCGGGAGGATCCGGGCGACGCACGGCGTGGATCGGCGCGCCGGCGAGGCGATAGGGGGACGGGACATGACCGCACGATTTCTGCACACTTCGGCGCTGATCGGTGCCACGCTGCTGAGCGCGCTCGCCGTGCCCGCGCTGGCGCAGGACGCGACCAACACCACGCCGGACGCGCCGTCCAGCGGCACCGCGCCGCTGACCGCATCGGACGACATCGTGGTCACCGCGACCAAGCGCGCGGAGAGCATCCGCGACGTGCCGCTGGCGATCAGCGCGGTGACCGGGGACCAACTGGCGAAGGCCAATGCCAACAGCCTGGGCGATTATATCGCGCGGCTGCCCGGCGTCGTCTTCAACGATTACCAGCCCGGCGTGTCGGAGGTCGTGATCCGCGGTATCGCGGCGACCACCTATCACGAACAGGGCCAGACCACGGTCGGCTATTATCTGAACGAGATTCCGCTGGTCGAACCCGGCTTCCCGATCGCCATCCCGGACGTCGATACGTTCGACATGGACCGGGTGGAGGTGCTGCGCGGGCCGCAGGGGACGCTGTTCGGATCGTCGACGCTGGGCGGGCTGGTCAATTACATCGTCAAGACCGCGGATCCTTCCGGCGTCCATGCCGCGGCGCAGGGGCTGGTCGGCAGCACGCGGAACAGCGACGGGGCGGCGAACTGGTCGGCCAAGGCGATGGTCAACCTGCCGATCGTCGCCGACAAGCTGGCGGTGCGCGTCATGGGGCTGCAGCGTGTCGACGCCGGCTATATCGACAATACCGGCACCGGGGTGAAGGCCAGCAACGACTTTCGCACCCGCGGCCTGCGCGGCTCGATCGTCTTCACCCCCGCGGAGGGGACCAAGATCACGTACATGGGCGTGTATCAGGACACGAAACTCGACGATCAGCCGTACCTCACCTCGATCTCCGCGCTGGAGCGCGTGACGCAGCGCGCCGAGCCGCAGAAGACCAGCTTCTTCCTCAACTCGCTGCGGCTCGACCAGGATCTGGGCTTCGCGACGCTGACCGCGTTCGGATCGGTCGACAAGAAGACCAATTCGACCGTCTTCTCCTACCCCTATGGCTATGTGACCGGCAACGTCACGGGGGCCAACGCGGCCTATTCGCTGGGCCGGGCCGATGCGAACATCAAGCAGGGCGAGGCGCGGCTGTCGTCCAACGGCACCGGCATGCTCCGCTGGCTGGTCGGCGTCAGCTACCTGCACGCGCGCAAGTTCAGCTACGACCAGATCTTCCAGAACGGCGCGGCCAATTTCATCAACGCGAACCCGGGGTCGTTCGGCGGTTTCTCGGGCAGCCGGCTGACGCCGGGCGATCGCCTCTACGGCTATATCTCCGACACGCGGAACAAGGATCTGGGCGTGTTCGGCGAATTGTCGATCCGTCCGGTCGAATCGTTCGAGATCACGCTGGGTGGCCGCTATTACGATACCGAGGCGAAGGCGACCGTCACCAACCAGGCGGGCGCGCTGGGCGGATATCCGGGCGGGTACAATGCCAACGACACCACCGGCTCGGTCGACCGCAAGGAGTCCGGGTTCACACCCAAGGTGACGCTGACGGCGCGACCGACCAGCGGCTTCCTGGCCTATGCCACCTATTCGCAGGGCTTCCGCGTCGGCGGCATCAACCCCAATGCCGGGCTGCTGCCGACCATTCCCGCCGCCTATGACAGCGACAAGGTCGACAATTACGAGGCGGGGGTGAAGTTCGGCGCGTTCGACAACCGGCTCCTGATCGACGCGACCGTGTTCAACATCGACTGGCGCGGAATCCAGGCGCGGCTGTTCGGGCCGGCGCCGAGCTACTATTCCTATGTCACGAACGCCGGCAGCGCGAATATCGCGGGCGTCGAGTTCGCGGGCACGCTGCGCGCCACCCGCGCGCTGACGCTGAGCTCCAACGTCACCTATCAGGATGCGGCGCTCACCACCTTCCTGCCCGACACGTTCGCGCCGGGCGGCGGCTATGCCGCGGGGACGACGCTGCCGGGGTCGTCGCGCTGGTCGGTGGCCAATACCGCGACGCTCGATTTCCCGTCGATGACCGCGGCGCCGACGCTGGAGGTTGCGCACCGCTACATCTCCGCCGCGCCGGTGGCGTTCGGCAGCGACAGCACGCGCGGCAATTTCAGCCAGTTCGACGCGCGCGCCTCCGTCACGGTGATGGAGCGGGTGCGGCTGCTCGCCTTCGTCAACAATATCTTCGACAAGCGCGGCGTGCTGAACGCACCGTTCACGTCGCAGGTGGCGCCGGCCTATTCGATCATCCGGCCGCGTACCTTCGGCCTGCGCGTCGATGCGGGCTTCTAGGATCCCTTGTCCGTCACCCCGCCTTCGCGGGGACGACGGGAGAGGTCGCGGCGACGACGAGCGAAGAGGAAGGCAGTGAATGTCGATCCGGCATAACGGGCTCCGCGCAACGCTGCTCGCCGCCGCCGCGGCGCTGCTGGCGCCGCCGGTGGCGTCGGCCGCGCCGCAGGGGGCGCTGACGCCTGCCGACATCATGACGCTCGACGACATGCGCGATGTCGAGCTGTCGCCGGACGGGCGCTTCGCGCTGTTCACCGTGACCGCTCAGATGGCGACCTTCGGTGCGCCGCGCTCGACCATCTGGATCGTGGCGATGGACGGGAAGACACCCGCGCGCCGCTTCATCGTCAGCGCGGGCGTGGACGATCATCCCCGCTGGTCGCCGGACGGGCGGCGCATCGCCTTCCTCTCCAACCGCGCCAATCCGATCACCGGCCACTCGACCGGCTATGCCTTTCACCCCGAACGCGCGACATCGCCCGATCGCGCGGTGGAGGCGACGCCGCCCCCCGACCCGTCGACCTCCGCGGTCGCATCACGCCAGCTGTGGGTCATCGATCGCGACGGCGGAGAGGCGGTGCCGCTGACCGCGCTCGCCACCGACGTGGCCGATTTCGCCTGGTCCCCCGATGGCCGGCGCGTCGCCTTCCTCAGCGCGGACCGGGACACCGCACCCGCCGACCCGGTGGTGGTCGACCGCGCCGGCCCGCGCACGCGCGCCTGGATCCTCGACCTGGCGGACGGGCGCGCACGGATCGTCTCGCCCGCCGCGGTGAACATCAGCGCGCTGGCGTGGTCGCCCGACGCGCGCCGGCTGGCGGTGCGCGCCGCCGACACGACGACGATCAACGACTATTTCTACCATTCGCGCATCGCCGTGCTCGATCCCGACAGCGGCACGCTCGGCCCCGCGCTGATCGAACAGGCCGCGGGCGATCCGGTCTGGTCGGCGGACGGCGGGCGTATCGCCGCCAGCGTGATCCGGACGCCGGGCTTCATCGGGCTGGGCGTCCGCGTGCACGATCTGGCGCGCGGGTCGACGGTGGCGCTGGCCGACGATCACCCCGGCCTGGTCACCAATCCCTCGTGGAGCGCGGATGGGCGCGCCCTGATCGCGCTGTCGTTCGAGCAGACGCGTTCCAACGTCGTTCGCATCGCGCTGGCGGACGGGCGCGTGACGCGTATTGCGGCGCTGGGCGGCGAGGCGACCGACGTATCGACCACGCGAAGCGGCGCGATCGCGGTGGCGCTGTCCAGCCCCGATCGCCCGGCCGACGTCTGGTCGGTCGGCAAGGGCGAGCCGCGCGCCGTCACCCGCATCAATCCCGTGGTCCAGCAGTGGAAGCTGGGACAGGTGCGGCAGGTGTCGTGGAAGAACGGCCAGGATGGTCGCACGGTCTATGGCGTGCTGGTCACGCCGCCCGGATATGTGCCGGGCACCCCGATCAAGACCGTGGTGCAGATCCACGGCGGGCCGGAATGGGCGTGGTGGTCGGGGTGGCTGGGCAGTTGGCACGAATGGGCGCAGCTGCTCGCGACCAATGGCTATGCCGTGTTCCTTCCCAACCCGCGCGGGTCGGACGGGCAGGGCACCGACTTCGCGCGTACGGTCGGCAGCGACTGGGGCGGCATGGATTTCCGCGACGTGATGGACGGTGTCGACATGCTGGTGGCGCAGAAGATCGCGGATCCGGCGCGGCTCGGCATCGGCGGGTGGAGCTATGGCGGCTATCTCTCCGCCTGGGCGGTGACGCATTCCACGCGGTTCAAGGCGGCGGTGGTGGGCGCGGCGCCGGTCGACCTGGGGCTGATGGCGCTGGCGACGGACACGCCAGACTTCACCAGCGGCTATTTCGGCGCGCCGTCCGCGGCGCTGGCGACACTGGATCGCGCTTCGCCGATCCGTTCGCTGGAAGCCGTGACCACGCCGGTGCTGGTTCTGCACGGGGCGGAGGATACGCGGGTGCCGGCGCTGGGCGGGCTGGCCTTCTACCGCGGGCTCAAGCTGCTGGGAAAGCCGGTGGAGATGGTCCGCTACCCCCGCGAGCCGCACTGGTTCCACGAGCCGGCGCATCAGGAAGACCTGCAACGCCGCGTGCTCGCATGGTTCGACCGCTACCTCTAGGCGGCGGCGCGTCGGGCGCGGCGCGCCTTCACCCGCGCCCCGCGCCGCTTCAGCCAAAGATAGACGCCGGTTACGATCATCTCGATCGTCGCCAGCCCCAGCAGCACGTCGAGCGCGACTCCCCACCCTCCGATGATCTGGCCGGTGTGAAGCGGATAGAGCGCGCGGCTCAGCTGGCGACCGGCGCTGTCGGTATAGGGATCGTCGCGCTCGATCACGCGCCCGTCCGCGCCGCCCACGATGACCGACACGGGGCCGAGCCCGCGGTAATTCTCCACGCCGTCATGCGTGAACATCACGCTGTAGGTGTCCCATTCGGGAAAGTAGCTGACCTTGGCGGGCTGCCCGTCCGGGCCGCTCGCGCGCGCGGCGGCCAGCGCCTGTGCGGGGGTGATGCGGGGCGCCGCGGGCGCGGGCGGCGGTGGACGGTCGAACAGCGACGGGCGGGCGGGCGACAGCGCCTTCACCGCGGGGGTGAACGCCTCGTCGAAGAAGTTCATGCAGACCGAGGTGAAGGCGAGGATCGTCACGCCCCCCAGCAGCCACAGGGCGCTGGCGCGGTGCAGGTCGAGCAGCTGGCGCGGCAGCGGGCTGGACGCGCGCATCTGCCACGTCCGCTTCCACTGGCGCCAGAACGGCGCGCGCAGCGGCAGCGTCAGGTACACGCCGACGAAGTTGCCCAGCAGCCAGCCGAGCGCCACCACCCCCATGACCCAGCGCCCCCAGGTGCCAGCGAGCAAGGTGAAATGAAACTCGAACACCCCCTCGACCAGGTGGCGGCGATCCCAGCCGGCGCCGCCGGCACGGACGCCGCGCACATGCCCGTCGGCACGATCGACGAAGACCTGGTCGTAGCCCGGCGCGGGCACTCCGGGGCGCGCGGCGACGCCGACCTGGAGCGTGCGGCCCGGCTCCACGGTCAGCGGCAGCGCGGTGACGATCAGCCCCGGGCGCGCGCGCGTCAGTGCCGCCGCCGCGGCGAGCGGATCGATCGGCGCCGTGTCGTCGCGCTGGAACAGGTCGCGGTTCAGCGCCGCATCCAGCGGCTCGGCGAAGCTCAGCACCACCCCGGTCATGCTGGCGATCAGCAGGAATATCATCGTTGCCAGTCCGCAATAGCGGTGCACCGCCGTCCACCATTGGCGTCGCTGGATCTGCGTCATCGGTCACGTACCCCCGTTCGCCAGTCTATCGCGCCGATCGGCGACCGCTCCATCCACCCCGGCGGCAAAGCCGCGCGTCTTGGTCCCATGGCATGAGAATCCTCGATCCCCACATCGCGCAGTTCGTGGCGCGCATCCGCGCCGGCTGGGCCGCCCATCCCGCGCTCGACACCCTGCCGATGCCCGCCGCGCGGCAAGTGGCGGAGGCGGTGCGCGCGCCCTGGGCCGCGGGCGGACCGGAGATGGCGCGCACGCATGAGGCGATCGTGGACACCGCCGCCGGTCCGCTGCGGCTGCGCATCCACCGCCCGCATGGACTGGCCGACGGGCCGGCGCCCGCGCTCCTCTACGTCCATGGCGGCGGGTTCGTGACGTTCAGCATCGATACGCACGACCGGCTGATGCGCGAATATGCCGCCGCGGGCGGGTTCGCGGTCGTCGGCATCGACTATCCGCTATCGCCCGAGGCGCCCTATCCGATCGCGCTCGACCGTATCGTCGCGCTGGTCGAGGCGCTGCGCACCGAGGGTGCGGCGCTGGGGATCGATCCGCAGCGGCTTGCGATCGGCGGCGATTCGGCGGGGGCGAACCTGTCGCTGGCCACCGCGCTGCGCCGCCGCGATGCCGGCGCGCCGATGCTGCTGCGGGCGATCCTTGCCAACTACGGCGCCTTCTCGCCGCTGGTCAGCGATGCGGCGGAGCGGGCGCACGGCGGCGCGGAGGCGATGCTGACGCAGGACGATATGGTGGCCTATTTCCGCCACTATCTGCCCGGCGGGGTGGAGGATCCCTATGCCGTGCCGCTGACGGCGATGCGGCTCGACCGGCTGCCCCCGATGCTGCTGGTCGTCGCGGAGGAGGACGTGCTCGCCGAGCAGAGCCACGCGATCGCTGCACGGCTGCGCGCGGCGGGCACCACGGTCGAGGTCCATTCCTATCCCGGCGCGACGCACAGCTTCCTGGAGGCGATGTCGATCGCACCGCTGGCGCGCCGCGCGATCGCCGATTCCGCCGCATGGGTCGCCGCGCGGCTGCGCGATTGATCCGCAAGTGGTTGGTACGACTGGCGACCTCCGCTAGGGAAGGGGAAGAGCGCGATCCGTCGCGCGCGAAGATCGGAGAGCGTGATGACCGACAGCTATGTACCGCCCGAGGTATGGACCTGGAACAAGGACAATGGCGGCCCCTTCGCATCGATCAACCGCCCGGTGTCGGGCGCGACGCACGACAAGGAGCTGCCGGTCGGCAAGCATCCGTTGCAGCTCTATTCGCTCGGCACGCCCAACGGCGTGAAGGTGACGGTCATGTTGGAGGAACTGCTGGCGGTGGGCCATGCGGGCGCGGAATATGACGCCTGGCTGATCCGCATCAACGAGGGCGATCAGTTCGGCAGCGGGTTCGTCGCGGCGAACCCCAATTCGAAAATCCCCGCACTGGTCGACCGCAGCGGCGCGGAGCCGGTGCGGGTGTTCGAATCGGGGTCTATTCTGGTCTATCTGGCGGAGAAGTTCGGCGCATTCCTGCCCGCGTCGGGCGCGGCGCGGGCGGAAACGCTGTCGTGGCTGTTCTGGCAGATGGGCGCGGGGCCGCTGCTGGGCGGCGGGTTCGGCCACTTCTACGCCTATGCGCCGGTGAAGCTGGAATATGCCATCGACCGCTATGCGATGGAGGTGAAGCGCCAGCTCGACGTGCTGGACAAGCAGCTGGCGGACAACGAATTCATCGCCGGGGCCGAGTATTCGATCGCGGATATGGCGATCTGGCCATGGTACGGGGCGCTCGTGAAGGGGCTCGTCTATGGCGCGGGCACGTTCCTGCAGGTGGAGGAGTATAAGAACGTCCTTCGCTGGACCGACATGCTGGCCGATCGCCCGGCGGTGCGGCGCGGACGAATGGTGAACCGCGTGCAGGGCGACCCGGCAAGCCAGCTGCACGAGCGGCACGACGCGTCCGATTTCGACACGCGGACGCAGGACAAGCTCTGAGCCACTGACGGGAGACGGCGTGTGACGATCGTGTTCGATCCCCGGCAGACGGGGCATGCGCCGGCGCGCGAGATGCACAATGGCGACTGGGCACCCTATCAGGAAAGCCCGGCGCGCGTGCGCAGCATCCTGTCGGCGATCGGCGCAGCGGAGCCGGCGCGCGATCACGGCGTGGCGCCGCTTACCGCGGTGCACGACCCGGCCTATGTCGATTTCCTGCGCGCGGCGCACGCAGACTGGCGTGCGGCGGGCCGCAGCGGGGATGCGATCGGCTATGCGTGGCCGGTGGTGGGGCGCCGCCCGCTCGACCTGACGCGGATCGATGCGCGGCTGGGCCGCTACAGCTATGATGCGGGAACCCCGATCGCGGAGGGGACGTGGGAGGCGGCCTATTGGTCGGCGCAGACCGCGCTGACCGCGCTGGATCATGTCGCGGACGGCGATACAACCCGCGCCTTCGCGTTGTGCCGCCCGCCGGGGCACCATGCCGGGCGGGACTATCTGGGCGGCTATTGCTTCCTCAACAATGCCGCGATCGTCGCGGCGGAGGCGCGCCGGCGCGGGCTGGGGCCGGTCGCGATCCTCGACATCGATTATCATCACGGCAACGGCACGCAGGACATCTTCCTCGCCGACCCCGAGATATTGTTCGTCTCGATCCACGCCGATCCGGCGACCGACTATCCCTTCTACTGGGGCCATGCCGACGAGACGGGGGAGGGCGAGGGGAAGGGCGCGACGCTCAACCTCCCGCTTCCGCACGGCACCGACTGGACGGCGTACCGCCCCGTCCTCGATCGTGCGCTCGCGGCGGTGGCGGCGCATGGCACACGGCTGCTGGTGCTGTCGTTCGGCGCGGATACGTATGTCGACGATCCGATCTCGCACTTCGCGCTCCGACGTGCCGACTTCGCGGCGATGGGCGAGCGGCTGGCGTCGACGGGCGTCGACATCGTGACGGTGATGGAGGGCGGCTATGCCACCGACGCGCTGGGCGCCAATGTCGCCACCTTTGTGGCCGCTCTGCACGGTTCGTATTGAGACGCGTTGGCGCCGACTTCTACGACTTCGGACTAAGTCGTTCGTTCGTAACCATGAATCCTAGTATTTGTTAAGCAGGCCGGACGATCCCCGGGGCATACGCCAAGACGGGGATCATCATGTCCGTTCACACCCACTATTCGCCCGATCATTCGTCCCGCCGCCGCCTGCGCCAGACGACGTGCCTGACGCTGATCGCCGGCGCCGCGGCGATGCAGCCCGCCGCCGCTCACGCACAGTTGCTCACGCTCACCGGCCTGTCGAACGACCTGAACGCGCTGACCACGACGGTCACCGCGCAGGGGACGCAGCTCGCGACCACCACCAACCTAGCCAATACGCTGAACACGAGCGTCAATACGCTGACCACGACGGTCGCCAATCAGGCCAGCACGTTGCAGACGGTGCAGGCAGCCACCACCGCCAACACGGCTGACATCGCCACCGTCACTGCCTCCGTCAACCAGCAGCAGACGCAGCTGACGGCGAACACGAACCTGCTCAACACCGCGACCTCGGGGCTTACCGCGCTCGGCCAGACGGTCGCGACGCAGACGAGCGCGTTGCAAGGCTTGCAAACAACGGTGACGGGCAATGTCGCCGACGTCGCCGCGCTGACGGCGACGGTGAACCAGCAGGGCGCGCAAGTGAACACGAACCTGGGCGTGCTCAACACGCTCGGCCAGACCGTCGCGACGCAGACCAGCGCGCTGCAAGGCTTGCAAACAACGGTGACGGGCAATGTCGCCGACGTCGCGGCACTGACCGCGACAGTGAACCAGCAGGGCGCACAGGTGAACGCGAACCTGGGCGTGCTCAACACGCTCGGTTCGACCGTGACGGCGCAGGGGCAAGTCGTTCAGGGGCTGCAAGGCAATGTCGCCACGCTGACCGGCACCCTCGGCACGCTGGCGGGTGACATGACGGCCGCGACGACGCAGCTGGCCGGACAGGCGGCGGATATCGGCGCGCTACGCGCGACGGTCGACGCGGGGGTGCTGGACACCGCGCAGCTGCGTGCGACGCTGGGCATGGCCACCACCGACCTGTCCGCGATCCAGACGCAGGTCGCCGATCACGAGGTGCGCATCACCGCCAACACCGCGCAACTCGGCACGTTGGGCGCCACCGTAGCGCTTCAGGGAACGACGCTGACCCGGCAGGGCACCGACCTCGCCACCGCGGCGGCGAACATCGCCAGCCTTCAGGGGATGGTGACCGCGCACGACACCACGCTGTCCGGGCTGGGGACGACGGTCGCGGCGCAGGGGACGCTGCTGGCGCAGCAGGACGGGCGGATCACCGCCAATGCCAATGCGATCCTGTCGCTGCGCAACATGGCGGTCAGCGGCAATGCCAGCCCGGTGCAATATACGACACCCGGTGCGCCATCGGTGGCGTCGAGCGTTGCGACCAACGACGTCGCGATCTTCGGCGCACAGGCCGGGCCGGTGCGCGTCCACAATGTCGCCGCCGGACAGGTCGTCGCCGCGTCGACCGACGCCGTGAACGGCGGACAATTGTACGACGTCGGCCAGCAGGTGGCGGGGCTGGCCGCCGCTGCCGTGCAATATGACGACGCGACGCGCGCGCGGCTGACGCTGGGTGGCAACACCCCGGTCGTCGTCGCGAACGTCGCGGCAGGGCGTGTCGCCGCCGGATCGGGCGAGGCGATCAACGGCGGGCAGCTGGCGGACACGAATGCGGCGGTGGCTGCCCTCGGTGCCGATGTCACGCAACAGGGCGGCGCGATCGCCGCGCTGCGTACCGACGTGGCGGCCGGGGCGATCGGCCCGGTGCGCTATTCCGACCCGACATCGCCCACGACGCCCAACGGCGGCCGCGTGACGCAGAGCCTGACGCTGGTCGGCCGCGATCCGGAGCCGGTGGCGCTGCACAATGTCGCTGCGGGGCGACTGTCGAGCGGTTCGACCGATGCGGTCAACGGCGGTCAGCTGTTCGCGCTGTCGCAGAGCTATCAGGGGCTCGCCGACCTCGCGGTCCGCTATGACGATGCCACGCAGACCGCCGCGACGCTGGGCGCGGCGGGGGTGCCGGTCGGCTTGCGCAACGTGGCCGCAGGCACGCTGGCGGCGGGATCGACCGATGCGGTGAATGCCGGGCAGCTCTTCGACACCGATCGCAACGTTGCCACGCTGCACAACCTCGCCACCCTGCAATCGGGATTGCTGGGGGCGCTGGACACGCGCGTCGACGCGCTCGACCGGGGTGCGCGCGGGCCGGTGCGCTACGCGGATGCGGCGACGCCCACCACGCCGAACGGCGGCGCCGCGTCGCAGGACCTGACGCTGGTCGGGGCAGCGGCGGGGCCGGTGCGGCTGCATGGCGTGGCCGGCGGGACGATCGCGGCGGGATCGTCCGACGCGGTCAACGGCGAGCAGTTCTACGCGATGGGCAATGCCGTCGCGAGCGCGCTCGGGTCGTCGTTCCGCTACGACCCGGTCAGCGGATTCACCGGCAACTTCACCTTCGGCGGCCGGTCCTATGGCAATATCCAGTCGGTGTTCGGCGCGATCGAGACGTCGCTGACGACAACCGCGGGCGGTAGCGGCGGTTCGACCGCGCCGGGCGGGGATCGCCTGAAGTACTTTAATGCGAATTCCACGATGGCGGACAGCCAGGCATCCGGGTTCGATGCGACCGCGATCGGGCCGGCGTCGACCTCGTCGGGCGTCGCGGCGATCGCGGTGGGTCGTAACGCCGTTGCCGCCGGCGACAGCTCGGTCGCGATCGGCGACGGGGCGCAGGCGACGGACGGCAAGGCCGTGTCGATCGGTCTGGGCAATATCGCGTCCGGCGACGGCGCCGTGGCGATCGGTGACCCGAACTTCGCGACCGGCGCGGGCGCGACCGCGCTGGGCAAGGACAATAGCGCGACCGGCACCGGCGCGATCGCGCTGGGCAACGTGAACGTGGCGGAGGGCGACGGCAGCACCGCGATCGGCTCGCTGAACCGGTCGAGCGGCCTGGGCGCGGCGGCGCTGGGCTTCACCAACACCGCGTCGGGCAAGGGCGCGATCGCGATCGGTACGAACAACGCGGCCACCGGCGACGGGGCGCTGGCGATCGGCGCCAATGTCGTCACCAATGCCGTGGACACGCTGGCGATCGGCAACGGCGCGGCAGCGAGCGGCGTCCGCGCCGTGGCGATCGGCAACCAGGCGACGGCAACCGCGATCAATGCGGCCTCCTTCGGCTATGGCGCGTCGGCGCATGGGCAATTCTCGACCGCGATGGGCACGCTGGCGGACGCCGACGGGTTCGGCGGGACGTCGCTCGGCACCATGTCCAGCGCATCGGGCTATGCCGCCAGCGCGCTGGGATCGGGCGCGATCGCGGACAAGGACGGCAGCGTGGCGCTGGGTTCCGCGTCGCAGACGCTGCGCGGGGCGGTCGACGGCTATAGCGCCTTCGGTGTCGATGGCCCGCAACGCTCGCTGGGCGAGATCGCGGTCGCGCGCAACATCGCGTACCTCGATCCGGTGACGAACCGGTATTCGCCCACCGGCGACCGTCAGATCACCGGCATCGCGGCCGGCTCGGCGGCGACCGATGCGGTGAATGTCGCGCAGCTGCGCGGTGTATCGGGGACGCTGGGGGCGGCGTTCGTCGCCGGGTTCGGCGGCGGCGCTACCTACGACGGGGCGACCGGCGCGCTGACCGCGCCGCGCTACACGCTGGACGGGGTGACCTATTCCAGCGTCGGCGACGCGCTACAGGCGATCAACAGCCGTGTCGGTACGGGCGGAGGCACGAACCCGGTGACGGGCACGCCCGGCGGAACACCGCCGGTCGTGAGCAGCGAAACGGACGCGCAGATCGCGGTGACCACCACGCGCGTGGCGCAGGTGGAAACACGGGTAAGCACCGTCGAAACCCGCGTCGGTACGCTCGAAACGCGTGTCACCACGGTGGAGGGCAAGGCGGATGCGGCGCTGGCCGCCGGCAACCGCGCGATCCGATACGACAGCGACGCCCGGGATTCGGTCACGCTGGCGGGAGACACCCCGGTCGGGCTGCACAATCTGGCGCCCGGCGTCGCGGACAGCGACGCGGTCAACGTCGCGCAGCTCAACGGCGCGATGAAGAGCGCGGTCGACACCGCCAACGCCTATACCGATCAGCGGGTCGCCGCGCTGTCCTTCGACCTGGGCCGCGTCAACCGCGACGTGAACGCCGGGGTCGCCGGGGCGATGGCGATCGCGGGGATGCCGCAGCCGTTCGAGGAGGGGCGCAGCATGTTCTCGCTGGGTGCGGGCACCTTCCAGGGCCAGTCCGCGGTGGCGATGGGCGTGTCGCGGATCATGACCGATGGCCATACCGTCATCAAGCTGGGCGCGACCTACAACAGTCGCAAGCGGGTCGGCGCCAATGCCGGGATCGGCTACCAGTTCTGACCGATCCCGGACGAAGGCGGGACGGGGGCCGGTCGCGGCGCCCGTCCCATCGACGTGTCCGCGCGTCAGTCCTGTGCGATCTTCCCGGCCTTGGGCGAGCGATAGCCGGGCAACATACCGGCGAAGGATTGCGCGAAGGCGTGATGCCGATCGACCGGAACCGAGGCGACCATCGCATCGGCGATCGCCCTGATCTCTTCCTGGGTCAGCGCGCCGCGGTTGTGGAGCGTCTGCAGCAGCGCGACGACGCCGATATAGGCGGTGTCCGCCTGATGCATCACCGCCTCGATCGCGCCGGCGACCTTGTGAACATCGGCTACTGCCATGACCTCGTCCTCGTGTTTCCTCTATCCCGGTGCGATCATGATATGGCGCCGGATGCGCCGCAACCCTCTGATGCCACGGCATAAGTCGGCATGCAGCGCACATTTTCACAAAAACCCCATTCGAATCGCTTGACGGTATTGCCGGGTGTGCGTAGAAGCGCCTTCACCGACGCGGCGCTGTTTATTCGGCGTTTTGAGTTGGTCGCCACATCGACGGACACCTGAGCCCCGGTAGA
>CAJYKB010000037.1 GCA_913774925.1 uncultured Sphingomonas sp.
AGCCCCGCGCGCGCCATGTCGAGCACGCACTTCCCCCCGAAGCAGAAGCCGATCGCCGCGGTCCTGGCCGCATCGACCTCGTCCTGCGCCTTAAGCACCGCCAGACTCGAGGCAAGCCGGTCGCGCAACAGCGCGCGATCCGCGTTCATCTCGTTCATGTAGCGGGCCATGTCCGGTCCCGGCTCGCCGCGCTTGCCCTGCCCGAACACGTCGCAGGCGAAGGCGGCATAGCCCAGCGCTGCGAGATCCTCCGCCTTGCGATTGTCGGCCTCCTTCTGGCCCAACACGTTGGGCACGACCAGCACGCCCGGCCGCGCGCCGGTCTGCGCATCGTCCCACGCGAACACGCCTTCGAACGTCCCGCCGGGGCCGTCATGCACGATAATGCGGCGCTGGATCGTCATCGCCCTCTCCTGTTGTCTCGTCCGCTCCATTCGCTAGAGCGGCGCACGAAAGGGGGCAAGGCGATGGACGTACGTATCGACGATCCGAACAATCCGGCGCTGGCCGAGTTGCTGCGCGCGCATGTCGCCGAACAGCACGGCAACGTGCCCCCCGGCTTCGCGTTCGCGCTCGACGCCGGCGCGCTGAGCGGCCCCGTCATCACCTTCTTCTCGGCCTGGGACGGCGACCGCCTCGCAGGGTTCGGCGCCATCAAGCAGCTGGACGCGCACAGCGGCGAGGTGAAGTCGATGCGCGCCGCCCCCGAATATCGCGGCAAGGGGGCAGGACGCGCGGTGCTGGACCGCATCGTCGCGACCGCGCGGGTGCGTGGCTATCGCCGCCTGTACCTCGAAACCGGCACCACCGCTGCCTACGACGCGGCGCTGGCGCTGTACCGCCGCGCCGGCTTCGTCGCCTGCGCGCCGTTCGCCGATTACGCGGCCAGCCCGCACAACCAGTTCTTCATGCTCGATCTAGGGGAAAACTGAATGCCCACGCTCGTCCTGATCCGCCACGGTCAGTCCGCCTGGAACCTGGAGAACCGCTTCACCGGCTGGTGGGACGTCGACGTGACCGAGAAGGGCGCGGCGGAGGCACGCGCCGCCGGCGAGCTGATGGCGGCGAAGGGGCTCGACTTCGACCAGACCTTCACCAGCCTCCAGACCCGCGCGATCAAGACGCTGAACCTCGCGCTCGAGGCGATGGGCCGCCTATGGCTCCCGCTCGAGAAGGACTGGCGCCTCAACGAGCGCCATTATGGCGGCCTCACCGGCCTCGACAAGGCCGAGACCGCGGCCAAGCACGGCGACGAGCAGGTCCACATCTGGCGTCGCAGCTTCGACGTTCCCCCGCCCCCGCTCGATACGGGTAGCGAGTTCGATCTGTCGACGGATCGCCGCTACGCCGGCATCGCCATCCCCGCCACCGAAAGCCTTAAAGACACGATCGCGCGCGTCCTGCCCTATTGGGAGCAGCGCATCGCACCCGCGCTGAAGGACGGCCAGCGCGTGCTGATCTCCGCCCACGGCAATTCGCTGCGCGCGCTGGTGAAGCATCTGTCGAACATCCCCGACAACGAAATCACCGGGCTGGAGATCCCCACCGGCCAGCCGATCGTCTATGAACTGGACGACGCCCTGAACGCGACCGATCGCTATTACCTCAGCGAGCGGTAAGCGCCCAAAACCCACCTTCGTCATTCCCGCCTCCGCGGGGATGACGGGCTTGCGGCGCAGGGCGGGTCCCGCCACACTCCCCCCATGACCCGCTACGCACTCCTCCTCCCGCTCGCTCTCCTCTCCGCCTGTGATGACGGCGGCGATACCTACGCCGATGCGCAACTGGTGAAGGCCGCGCGCGCGGGCATGATGGCGGTGCAGGGCGTCCCCGGCGGCAAGACCTCCACCTTCACCGCGGTGCGCCTCGTCGGCGGCTCCACCGTCTGCGGCATGATCGACGGCAACGACGGCGACGGTCCGCGCGCGTTCAGCGCCAAGGGGCAGGACGTATTGGTCGAGGACAAACGCGACCCCGCCACCAAGGCCGCGGTCGACAAGGCATGCGTCGGCCAGCCGGTGCAGGAGATCATCAGCCGCAACGAGCAGTTCACCGACCTGGCGGTGAAGCACTGATGGTCATCCGAACGCGAATCACCGTCATGCCGGACACGTTCCGGCATCCAGGGCTCCGCGCACCTCACCCCTGAAATCTCGCGGAACCCTGGACCCCGGAACAAGTCTGGGGTGACGCCGTGGTCGGGGCGAGGTCCCGCCCCTTACCCCGCCATCGGCAGCCGCAATCGCACCAGCAGTCCGCCCAGATCCTCGCTTTCCTCCAGCGTGACCGTCCCGTCATAGATCTCCGCGACGTCGCGCACGATCGCCAGCCCCAGCCCGGTGCCGGGCTTACCCGTGTCCAGTCGCACCCCGCGATCGAAGATGCGGATACGATCCGCCTCGGGAATGCCCATGCCGTCGTCCTCGACCATGATCTCGACGAAACCGGCCTGCGCGCCCACCGTCACGAACACGCTGCCGCCGCCGTATTTGGCGGCGTTCTCGACCAGATTGCCCATGATCTCGTCCAGATCCTGACGCTCGATATGCGCGATCAGCCCCTTGTTGCCATCCATGTCGACGCGGACATGGGGATAGAGCCGCCGCACCGCACGCTCCACCGACTCGACGCTGGGCCACACCTCCGCGCGGCTGTGCGCCGACCCGCGCCGCCCGACCGCGCGCGCGCGCGCCAGATGGTGGTCGACCTGTCGCCGCATCGTCCGCGCCTCGCGGATCACGGTGTCGGCCAGATCGTCCGACTGCGCGGTCGCGGCATTCATGATGACCGTCAGCGGCGTCTTGAGTGCATGCGCCAGGTTGCCCGCGTGTCGCCGCGCCTCCTCCGCCTGCGTTTCGTTGTGCGCTACCAGCGCGTTCAGCTCCTCGACCAGCGGCAACACCTCCAGCGGCATGTCGCCGACGATGCGGTTGGCGCGCCCGGCACGCATCTTCGCGATCTCCAGCCGGACCTTGCGCAGCGGCCAGAGGCCATAGAAGGTCTGCAACGCCGCCAGAATGATGAGCCCCACGCCCAGCAGCACGAAGCTGCGCACCAGCGTGCGTCGCAGCACGCCGATCTGCGCATCCAGCCCCTCGCGGCTCGACGCGACCTGGAACCGCCAGCGCACCGGCGACCCCGGCAGCTTGACGTCGCGCTCGACCACGCGCAGCTTTTCGTCGCGGAATTGCTCGCTGTCGTAGCTGTGGACGGTGCGATCGTCGTGCGGCGAGCCATAGGCCAGCAGCCGGTCCCACAGCGACCGCGATGGAAACGCCTCCCGCCCCGGCGCCGATACCTGCCAGTAGAGCCCGGAATAGGGCTCCAGAAAGCGCTGATCCGCCGGCTCCCGGTTGAAGATCACCTCGCCTTCCGGCCCGATTTCC
>CAJYKB010000038.1 GCA_913774925.1 uncultured Sphingomonas sp.
TCATCGCGGTCGTCACATGCTTGTTCTGCTCCGCGGTCAGCCCGCCGCGCAGCTTGGGGAACAGCTCCTCCTCCTCCTCGCGCATGTGCTTCTCGATCATCGTGCGGAACTCGCGGACCTTGGGCAGCCACGCCGCATCGTCGCGCGGCAGCTCGGTCAGCTCGAACAGATATTGTTTCACATAGCCGTGATCGTGGTTGAGGTGATCCGCCGCCTCCTTCAGGTCGTGATCGCGCATCATCGCGTAGATCACGTTCTCCTCCTGAAACGCATGCTTCCCCAGCGCATGCTTCAGCTGCATCAGCAGGAAGCCGCGCTTCGTCGCCTGTGCGTCGTCGGTCTTCTCCAGCGCGTCGAAGATCTTCAGCGTCGCGGCATGTTCCGCCGCCAGCGCCTCGTCCCAATTGCCGGCGAAGACGGTCGGCGCCTGTACCGCCGCCTTGCGTAGCAGGTTCGCCATCAGCCCCGTCACCACGCCCGCCACCGCACCGATCGCGGCCGGGGTCGCCACCTCGCCCAGCACGCCGTCCCTGGTCGTCGTCGCCATTGCATCTCTCCCGATTGACCCGCCTGCAACGACCGCCCCAACCACCTGTTTCCGAGCCATAATCCAGATCAGCGGCGGCGGAACTCCGCGCCCACCCCACGCTTTCTCCGCGCCACATGACCAAGACGCCTCCCGTCGGCATCGCCGAAACCGCCGCCGCGCTCGCCGAGGCTCTGGAGAAAGGGGACATCCTCTTCGCCACCACCGACGAGGCGCGGGGCGAGGCGATCGCCCGCGCGCTCGCCATCGCCGCGCCGCGCGCCACCGTCGTCTTCTGCCCCGCCAGCGACGCGCTGCCGGGCGATGCCGCCCCCGCCTCGCCGATCAACGTCGGCCAGCGCGTGTCCGCGCTGCGCCGCCTGCGCCAGTGCCACGCCGCGGCAAAGCGCGGCCCCCTCGCGTGCATCACCACCGGCGAGGCGCTGGCGCGCGCCTATCCGCCCCCCGCCGCCTTCGATGCCGAGCCGCCCTGTGTCGCGGTCGGCGAACCTGCCGATGGCGCCGCCTTGCTCGCCGAGCTTCAGGCGATCGGCTATATCGCCGACGAGCGCGTCGACGAACCCGGCGAGGTGGCGTGGCGCGGGCAGGTGCTCGACGTCTTCCCCGCCGATGCCGATCAGCCGCTCCGCGTCGAGATCGCCGACGGCACGGTGGCGTCGCTGCGCACCTACGACCCCGCCGACCAGCGCACCACCGCCGAGTGCGACCGCCGCGAACTCGGCCGCGTGAGCGAACCCGCGCCGGGGGATGACCGCGTCACGCTCGCCGACCACATGCCCGGCGCCCGCCTGGTCATCGAGGGCGGCGCGGAGGATCGCCGCCGCCGCTTCCTCGATCTCGCCGCCGACGCCGCGCGCCGCCGCCCGGCGCGCGCGATCCGCGAACTGATCGACGACACCGCCTGGCAGGCCGCGCTCGGCGACCGCGACACGCTCGCCCTCGCGCGCGTCGGCGATCCTCCGCCCCGCTTCGTCGAAGCCCGCGCCCCCTTGCGCGCCTTCACGAAGGAAGCGCGTGCCGCGATCGACGCGGGCGAGCGCGTCGCCCTGCTCGGCAGCGCACGCGACCTGCGCTTTCTCACCCCCCGCGTGGCCCGTGCGCTGAAAGCGGAGGTGACGCCCGTCGACGGCTGGCGCGCCGTGCGCCGCGCGAAGGCGGGCGCGATCGTCTCGCTCGCCATCGCCGCCGAGCGCGGCTTCCGCCGCCGCGGCGTGGTGGCCGTCGCCGCCGCCGACCTTCTCGGCAGCCGTGCCGACCGCGGCGACGCCGCCGCCGGCCCGACCGACACCGCCGTGTTCGACCTGGGCGAGTTCCGCGTCGGCGACGTCGTGGTGCACGAGGATCACGGCATCGGCGTGATCGACGGGCTGGAGCCTCTCCCCGATCAGGACGGCGGCGACGCGATCCGCCTGGGCTACGCGAAGGATGGCGTGCGGCTGGTGCCCGTCGCGGAGGCCGATCGCATCTGGCGCTACGGCGCGGAGGCGGATGCGGTGACGCTCGACCGGCTCGACGGCAGCAGCTGGCAGAAGCGCCGCGGCGCGATCGACGCCGCCATCGCGGAGAGCGCCCGCGCCCTCACCGAACTGGCGCGGGAGCGCGACGCGCGCACCGCCCCCGTATTGCAGCCCGACACCGCCGCCTACGAACGCTTCGCCGCCGCCTTCCCCTTCACCGAAACCGCCGATCAGGCACGCGCGATCGAGGCCGCCCGCACCGACCTCGCCTCCGGCCGCCCGATGGACCGCCTCGTCATCGGCGACGTCGGCTATGGCAAGACCGAGGTCGCGCTGCGCGCCGCCGCGGTCGCCGCGCTCGCCGGGCATCAGGTCGCGATCGCCGCCCCCACCACCGTCCTCGCGCGCCAGCATCTGGAGACGTTCGCCGCGCGCTTCGACGGCACCGGCGTCGTCGTCGCCGGGCTGTCCCGCCTGTCCTCGTCGGCGGAGAAGAAGCGCGTCAAGGCCGGGCTGAAGGACGGCAGCATCCACATCGTCGTCGGCACCGCCGCGGTCGCGGCGAAGGGCATCGCCTACAAAAATCTGGCGCTGGTCGTGATCGACGAGGAGCAACGCTTCGGCACCGCCGACAAGGACCGGCTGCGCGCGCTCTCGGCGGGGCACGTCCTGACGCTGTCGGCCACCCCGATCCCGCGTACGCTACAGACCGCACTGATCGGGCTGCAACAGCTGTCGATCATCGCCACCCCGCCCGCGCGCCGCCAGCCGATCCGCACCGCGGTGGGTGCGTTCGACCCGGAGACGGTGCGCGCCGCGCTACTGCGGGAGAGGAGCCGCGGCGGGCAGAGCTTCGTCGTCGTGCCGCGGATCGAGGACATGGCCACGCTCGCCGACACGCTGGCGAAGCTGGTGCCCGAGTTGGAGGTACTGCAGGCGCACGGCAAGATGCCCGCGGGCGACATCGACGAGGCGATGGTGCGCTTCGGCGGTGGCGGTGGCGACGTGCTGCTGGCGACCAACATCATCGAGGCGGGGCTGGACGTGCCGCGCGCCAACACGATGGTGATCTGGCGTGCCGACCGCTTCGGCCTGTCGCAGCTGCACCAGCTGCGCGGGCGCGTCGGGCGCGGCAATCGCCGCGGGCAGGTGCTGCTGCTGACCGCCCCCTCGCACGAGATTGCAGCCCGCACCCTGAAGCGGTTGCGCACGCTGGAGGCGTTCGACCGACTGGGCGCGGGCTTCGCGATCAGCGCGCGCGACCTGGACATGCGCGGTGCCGGCGACCTGCTGGGCGAGACGCAGGCCGGGCATATGAAGCTGATCGGGATCGATCTCTACCAGCAGCTGCTCGAGGCCGGCCTGCGCACCGCGCGTGGCGAGACGGTCGAGCGCTGGACCCCCGACCTGCGGCTGGGCGTCGCGGGTTGCCTGCCGGAGACGTGGATCCCCGAGGAGGAATTGCGCGTCACGCTCTACGCCCGGCTGGCACGCCTCGCCGACGCCGCCGCGCTGGATGCGTTCGAGGAGGAACTGGAGGACCGCTTCGGCACGATCCCGCCCGAGGCCGCGACGCTGCTGACGATCGCCCGAATCCGCGCCGAGGCACACGCTGCCGGCATCGCGCGCATAGACGCCGGCCCCGCCGCGATCGCGCTCACCCTGCGCGACGATGCCACGCTCGACGCGGCGGCGCTCGGGCTCGAACAGCGCGACGACCGCTGGCTCCTGCGCGAACGGATCGAGGACGCGGGGGAGCGCCTGGCCCGCGTGCAGTCGCTGCTGGAGGGGGAGTGACGACACGTTACGCAAGCCCCCCTCGAAACCTTCTGTTCCCCGGCGAAGGCCGGGGCCCAGATGGGTGACGTCTCAGCATCACGCGAGCCGGACGTTACTGGACCCCGGCCTTCGCCGGGGAACAGCAAGCAAATTGAAGAGGGCCCGCACCCCCTCTCGTATCACCCCACCTTCTCCCACCACCCGAGCGCCATCGCGTTATACCGCTTCATCGCCGCCACCATCTCGCCCCGCAGCGCCACGTCCACCAGCTCACCCGGCAGCATCGGGTCCGAGTTGATCGCGCGCAGCACCGACTGTCCCAGCAGATATGTCTCCCGCGCCGCATCGATCGCGGGCGCTCCCTTCAGCCGCGCGGTGCTCGCCGCCATCTCCGCGCACCAGTAGCGATAGCCCGCCTCCAGCGCCGCCACCGGCCATAAGTCGCGGAACGCCGCGTCTTGCGCCGCCGCGGCCCTCGCCCCCGCCAGCACGATCGCGTCCGCATCCAGCCCCAGCCCGCGCGCCTCGTCGCCCACCGCCACCGTCAGATTGTCCGGCCGCACCCACATCCCCGGCGCCGCCTGCGCCAGCCCGGCGAGCCGCAGCGCGCGCTCGCGGACCGCCAGCCGCGACCGGTCGGTGCGCCCCAGGTGATGCGTCAGCACGACGATCCACGCGCCGTCCCATGCGCGCACGCGCTCCTCCACGCGCATCCAGCCGCGCGCGCGGGCGTGCAGCGCGCCCGCCGCCGGCCCCAGCGCGTAGACTCCGCGCCCGGGCTGCGCCGCCAGCGCCTCGCGCACCAGCCGCCCCAGCGCGACGCGCATCGCCGCCGCCTCGATCCCGAAGATCGCCGCCCGCCCGATCAGCGTCGCGGTGCGCAGGGGGGCCGGCGCGGCGGTGGAGAGGAACCACAGCGCCAGCGAGCGCGGCGTCACCGGCTGGCGCCAGTCATATAACATCTTTTGACTCATGCTGGCGTTTCGAGTTACTATCGCGGTCGAGAGAGGATGCCCGCGATGACCGTAACGGATTATCTGTCGAAGGACGAACTCGCCGCGCTGATGCGTCGTTCGGACACCCGCGCGTGGTGGACCGTCGCCGTCAACTGGGCGATCATCGCGGGCGCTTTCGCGATCGCGATCGCCTGGCCCAATGTCGTGACGATCCCGCTCACGGTGCTGCTGATCGCGGCGCGTCAGCTGGGGCTGGGCATCCTGGTCCACGATTGCGCGCACCATGCGCTGTTCCGCGAGCGCCGCACCAACGAGCGCGTCGGGCAGTGGCTCGCCGGCACCCCGATCGACGTGTCGCTGGCGACGTATCGCACCTATCACCTGGCGCATCATCGCCATGCGGGCACGCCCGACGACCCCGACCTCGGCTTCGTGCGCAGCTATCCGATCACGCGCGCCGCGCTGCGCCGCAAGCTGTGGCGCGACGTTTCGGGCCAGACGGGATTCCGCGA
The DNA here is from genome assembly GCA_913774925.1 of uncultured Sphingomonas sp. Classification (GTDB taxonomy): domain Bacteria; phylum Pseudomonadota; class Alphaproteobacteria; order Sphingomonadales; family Sphingomonadaceae; genus Sphingomonas. The sequence goes on from CAJYKB010000038.1 coordinate 5,252, forward strand.
CCTGAAGCGCTCGCTCGGGCGTTTCCAGCTCAAGCGGCAGTGGCCGTGGCTCGCCTTCCACGTCGGACTGTTCGCGGTGCTGACGGTCGCGGGCGGCTGGTGGGCCTATGCGCTGTGGTGGGTGGCGCAATTGTTCGTCTATCCGGCGATCGTCCGGCTGCGCCAGATCGGCGAGCACGGCGTGGTGCCCGACCGCGGCGACCCCGATCCGCGCCGCAACACCGCGACGACTCTGGTGCGCTGGTGGGAACGGCTGTTCGTCGCCCCCAACCACGTCAATTATCATGTCGAGCATCACATGACCGCGGGCATACCCCCGTACCGGCTGGCGCGGATGCACCGCCTGCTGCGTGCGCGCGGCTTCTACGACGGCCACGACTCGCTGTCCTTCGGCTATATCGACGTCATGCGCCGCGCGACGCGGCAACCGGTCTGAACGGACGGGCGTTGAGGCGGGCATGACGGCCCCCCACGAAAGCCCTGAACCCACCGCGAAGGAAGCCTTCGGCGAGAATTCCGGGCCCCCGATCTACGCCGGGATCATCTATCTGGCGTTCCTGCTGGTGGCGACGATGGGGATACTCCTGCGCGCCGGTGAGGTTTTCTAGGCCACCGCCGCGTATTAACACCGGATCGACACCGACTTCCGTCGTAAAATCCTCGACTTGCCTGCCGCGGTTAACGGTCGGGTATGATTGTGCGCTTACCACGCCCCCAACGAACATCGAACGGTTGGGGGCTTTCAATGCGACTTTGGGGTATTCTACTGGCGTCGACGGCAGCACTGACGGTCGCCGGAACGGCGTCCGCGCAAGGGCTGCGCAGCGTCGCGCCGACCTCACAGGACAAGGCGGCAGAGGCGAAGCCGCAGGCCGAATCGGCCAATACCGCCGACATCGTCGTCACCGCCACGCGCCGCTCGCAGCGGCTGTCGAGCGTGCCGATCGCGGTCAGCGCCTATGGTGCGGCGGCGCTGCAGAATTCCGGCGCGACCGACATCCGCCAGATGACGCAGCTGGCGCCGTCGCTGCTGGTCGCCTCGACCGGTTCGGAGGCCAACGCCACCGCGCGCGTACGCGGCATCGGCACCGTCGGCGACAATCCCGGCCTCGAAAGCTCGGTCGCGGTCTTCATCGACGGCGTCTATCGCAGCCGCACCGGCTCCGGCCTCAACGACCTGGGCGAAGTGGAGCGGATCGAGGTGCTGCGCGGGCCGCAGGGCACGCTGTCGGGGCGCAATTCCTCCGCCGGCGCGATCGGCATCTACACCAAATATCCCGAATTCAAGTTCGGCGGATATGGCGAGGTCAGCTACGGCAATTACGACGCCGTGCGCGTCGCCGGCGCGGTGACCGGTCCGGTGGTGGGCGACACGCTCGCCTTCCGCGTCGACGGCGTCTACGGCAAGCGCGACGGCTTCTACCGTGACGTCGTCAACGACACCGACTACAACAACCGCGACCGCGTCTTCGTGCGTGGCCAGTTGTTCTGGAAGCCGACCACCGATTTCTCGGTCCGCCTGATCGGCGACTATACCCACCGCGACGAGAAATGCTGCGGTGCGGTCTATATCGACACGCGCGAGAAGACCGACCCGACCCCCGGCGTCCCCGGCGACTTCGCGGTCGCGTCGCAGAACCGCATCGTCAGCGTCCTGAAGAGCCTGGGCGGCGTTCTGCCCAGCGACGGCAACCCCTATAACCGCCTGATCGCGCAGACGCCCGGCCGCGCCTATTCCAACGTGACCGAGGATTACGGCGTGTCGGCGCGCATCGGCTGGAACTTCGACAACATCCAGCTGATCTCCATCTCGGCGTACCGCGAATACAACGCCGGCGGCGCCGCCGACGTCGATTACGGCAACGTCGACCTGATCTACCGCGCCGACGACGGGCTGTCGTATCGTCAGTTCAAGACCTTCACGCAGGAAACGCGCCTCAGCGGCTCGCTCTTCGGCAATCGCCTCGACTGGCTGGTCGGCGGCTATTACGCGCACGAAGACCTGGAAGTGTCGGACAATCTGAAGTTCGGCGCGCAATACGGCGCCTTCGCCGCATGCCGTATCGTCGCGACGGTCAACCCGGCGGCCGCGCTCCAGAATCCGGCGAACCCGGGCTGCCTCAGCGCCGCGGGGCGCGCGGTGCTGACCCCGGCGCTGGGCCAGACGCTCATCAACGGCATCGACCGCCTCAGCACGATCAACAACGTCGGCGCGGTGCGCGACCTGTACGACCAGACCAGCAGCAACTACGCCTTCTTCACGCACAACATCTTCCGGCTGACCGACACGCTGAGCGTGACCGGCGGCCTGCGCTACACCAGCGAGCACAAGAAGCTGCGCGCCAGCTTCGACAACAACAACACCGCCTGCCCGGTGCAGCAGGCCGAGCTGCGCTCGCTGCTGACGACGCCGCTGGCCGCACTGGCGGGCGGGGTCATCACGCTCAGCTGCACCGGCAATTCCACCTCCGCGATCACCGGGCTGCCGGTGTCGGACAAGATCGACGAAGGTCAGCTGACGGGGACCGCGGTCGTCTCGTGGAAGCCGGTGCCGAGCACCCTGCTCTACGGCTCCTACGCGCGCGGCTACAAGGCGGGCGGCTACAACCTCGACCGCTCCGACCTGACCACCAACGCGTTCTTCACGCCGACTGCGTCGCAGGCGGTCAACCTGCGGTTCGATCCGGAAACCGTGAACGCCTACGAGTTGGGCGTGAAGTTCACCTCGCCGAAGTTCACCGCGAACGTCGCGGCGTTCCGCTCGGAGTTCAAGAACTTCCAGCTGAACACCTTCAACGGGACGAATTACATCGTCCAGAACATCGGCTCGTGCAGCACGGACCTGGCCGGGGCCGACCGCGACAACGACGCGAACACCGGCCGGTGCACCGGTTCGGTGAAGGCCGGCGTGGTGACGCAGGGCGTCGAGGTCGAGGCCGGGATGTACCCCGCGCCCGACGTGACGTTCAACCTGGGCTACACCTATGCCGAGACGAACTACCGCAACAATCTGGTCGGCAGCAACGCGGGCGAGGCGCTGAACAACGCGCTGTTCCTGCTGCCCGGCAGCATGATGTCGAACGCGCCGCGTCACGTCGTCACCACCTCGGCGACTTGGTCGCCGGAGATCGCGGGCACCGGCCTGACCGCGCTGTTCTACGTCGACGGCCGCATGACCAGCGACTACAACACCGGCTCCGACCTGTTCGTCGAGAAGATGCAGGACGGCTTCTTCCTGATGAACGCGCGCATCGGCCTGCGCGGGGACGGGCAGCGCTGGGCGGTGGAGTTCTGGGGGCAGAACATCCTGAACACCAACTATCAGCAGGTGGCGTTCAACATGCCGTTCCAGGGCGCGTCCAGCCAGTCGCAGGTGCAGCGCTTCGGCTCGCCCACCTTCGCGACCGCGAACACGCTGTTCGGCTCCTTCCTGGCGGAGCCGCGTACGTACGGCGTGACGCTGCGCTCGCGCTTCTGATCGCCCTGACGGGGGAGGGCTGACGCCGCCCTCCCCAACCATCCTGACGGATCTGCGAGAACCATGAAGATACCGCGCAAACTGGGACTGTCCTTCCTCACCATCAACGCCACCGCGGCGCTGGTGATGGCGGTGTTCCTCGCCAACATCATGATGATCTCCGGCTCGACCGAGCGCAGCAACTTCAGCCAGTCGATCTTCGCCAAGGCGCTGACGCTGGAAACCTCGATCCTGCGTCAGAACAGCCAGTTCCGCGGCTTCCTCGTCACGGCCGACCCGACCTACCTCAAATCCTACGAGGAGGGCCGCAAGGAATTCGACGAAACCGCAGCCGAGCTGGACGGGCTGCTGACGGAGCCGGCCAAGCGCGCCATGGTGCAGGAAGCGCGCGCGGAAACGCTGAAGTGGCGCCGCGACTGGGGCGACCGGCTGATCGCCGAGGTGAAGGCGGGCAACCGCGACGCCGCGCAGGAAGCGGTACGGGGCGCCGGCGCCGCGGTGCTGGTCAGCAAGGTCGCGCTGCCGCTGCGCGCGCTGAGGGCCGAGGAGACGAAGGATATCGAGGCCGCCGCCGCCAGCCAGGCGAAGGCGATCGAGATTGCGCTCATCGCGCTGGCGCTCGGCACGATCGCGCTCATCGGCATCGCGATCACGCTGCAACGCGTGCTCAGCCGCCAGATCGCGCGCCCGATCACCGGGTTGACCGACGTCATGGTCAGCCTGGCGGAGGGACGCCACGACATCATCGTTCCCGCCGCCAACCGCAACGACGAGCTGGGCGACATGGCACGCGCGATCACCGTCTTCCGCGACACCGCGGTGGCCAAGGTCGTCGACGACCGCGACCGCGAGGCCGCGCTGACCGCGATCGGCGGTGCGCTCCATCGCCTGTCCGAGGCGGACCTGACCGCGCGCATCCGCGACTTGCCGCCCGCGTTCCAGACCCTGTCGGCCGACTACAACGCCGCCACCACCAGCCTGTCGGGCGTGCTGGCCGGGGTGCGCCGCAGCGTCGACTCGATCAAGCGCGACACCGGCGAGATCAGCCACGCCGCCTCCGACCTGTCGGACCGCAGCGAGCGTCAGGCCGCCAGCCTGCAGGAATCGGCGTCCGCGCTGGACGAGATCACCAGATCGGTCGGTGCCGGCGCCAGCGCCGCGGAGAAGGCCAGCGCCTCGATGACCGCCGCGCAGAACGAGGCCGAGCGCGGCGGCGAGATCGTCCGCCAGGCGATCGGCGCGATGAACGGGATCGAGCAGGCCAGCAACGAGATCGCCGAGATCATCTCGCTGATCGACGGCATCGCCTTCCAGACCAACCTGCTGGCGCTCAACGCGGGCGTCGAGGCGGCGCGCGCGGGCGAGGCGGGCAAGGGCTTCGCCGTGGTCGCGAGCGAGGTGCGCGCGCTGGCGCAGCGTGCCGCCGACGCCGCCACCGACGTGAAGGCGAAGGTCACCTCCGCCTCCACCCATGTCCGCACCGGCGTCGAGCTGGTCGACCGCACCGGGCAGGCCTTGTCGCGCATCATCGAGAGCGTGGGCAGCGTCAGCGGCGCGATCGACGGCATCGCGCGCTCCGCCGATTATCAGGCCAAGAGCCTGGGCGAGATCAACATCGCGATCGGCGAGATGGACGGCATGACGCAGCAGAACGCCGCGATGGTGGAGGAAACCTCCGCCGCCGCGCGCAATCTGGTGAAGGAAGCCGAGCAGCTCGCCGCCTCGGTCGCGACCTTCGCGATCGACGACCACGCCGCGCCGCCGGCGAACGTCACGCGGATGCCGGCCCGCCGCGTCGAGGGTCGGGTGATGCCCGCCCCCGCCGCCCCGGCACGCCGCGCCGCGGCAGGAGGCGACGACTGGGCCAGCTTCTGACAGCGCGCCGCACCGGGGCGATGCTGATGGACCGTTCGCACGTGACGTCGAAACCCTTTCACGATCAGGCCGCTGCGGTGCGCGCGATGGGCTCGCCCTTCGTCGCCGCGGTGCTCGATGCGGTCGGACGCCAGCTGGCGCGCGCGCCGCTCACCTGCGCGCTGGTCGCCGACTGGCCGCGCGACGAGGCGGCCGACGCCCTGGCGATGCGGGTGGCGGGGGCACTTCACGCGCTCGCCCGCACGGGCGAGGATGCGGCGCTGACGCGGCTGTACCGCGACCGGGCAGGTGACGTGGATCGCGCGATCGGCGATGCGCTGGCGCGGGCCGATGCGTTCGTCGCCGACTGGATCCGCGATCCGCCGCAAACCAACGAGGTCGGCCGCACCGCCGCCACCATGGCCGCGCTGATGGTGCTCGCCACGCATCATCCGATGCCGGTCGAGCTGCTGGAACTGGGTGCGAGCGCCGGGCTGAACCTGAATCTGACCGCCTATGCGCACGACCTGGGCGGCGTGCGCGCGGGTGATGCCGCATCGCCGGTGCGCGTCGCGCCCGACTGGCGCGGTCCCCCGCCCCCTGCACGCGCGATCCATGTCGCGGCGGCCCGCGGCGTCGACCTGCATCCGCTGGCGGTGACCGAAGCGGGCGCGCGCGACCGGCTGCTCGCCTTCGTCTGGCCTGACGATGCCGCGCGCGCCGACCGCCTCACCGCCGCGCTCGGCATCGCGCGCCACGCGCCGCCGCGGGTCGACCGCGGCGACATCCTGGACTGGCTTCCCGCGCAGCTGGCGCTGGCGCAGCCCGCCGGCATGTGCCGCGTGGTCGTGCATTCGATGGTGATGCAATATCTCTCGCCCGCGGCGCGCGGCGCGGTCGATGCCGCGATGGCGGCAGCGGGCGCGCAGGCGACCGCCGACCGTCCGCTGGCGCGCATCGCGTTCGAATGGACCCCCGCGCGCGACGCGGTGCGCCTGCGCCTGACGATGTGGCCCGACGGCCGCACGATCGATCTGGCGACCTGCCACGCTTACGGCGCATGGATCGACTGGCGCGGCGAAGGCTGACGGTGACCTGCGCTCCTGCGGCGCAGGAGCCCAGAGCCCGGTACGGCAACCGCTGACCGTCATCGACAACCCTGGGCTCCTGCAATCGCAGGAGCACGGCAGTGCCTACATCTTGTCGAGCAAATCGCGGATCGCGACGAATGCGAACCCGACCGAGCTGTCCGCGATGCCGTACGGCATGAACAGCTTGTCGCCATGCTTCATCGCGCCGCAGGTATAGACGACGTTGGGCACATAGCCCTCGCGGTCCTGATCCGCCGCGGCCAGGATCGGCGACCGCGTCCGCCCGATCACCCGCGCCGGATTGTCCTTGTCGAGCAGCGCCGCGCCGATCGAATATTTGCGCATCGCGCCCACGCCGTGCGTCAGCAGCAGCCAGCCCTCGTCGATCTCGATCGGCGGACCGCAATTGCCGATCTGGACGAACTCCCACGGGAAGACCGGCTTCAGGATCAGCTCGCCGTCGTCCCAATGCGTCAGGTCGTCGGTCTTGAGCAGATACAGATTCTCGCCGTCCTGCCGTCCGATCGCCATATACTGGTCGCCGACCTTGCGCGGGAACAGCGCGATCCCCTTGTTGCGCGACGCGCTGCCGGTCATCGGCACCAGGTCGAACGCGCGGAAGTCCTTGGTCCGCATCAATTCGGACTGGATCGCGCTGCCGTTATAGGCGGTATAGGTGCCCAGCCATTCGGTCGTCCCGTCGTCGTGCGCGAACTGGACGAGGCGCAGATCCTCCAGCCCCTTCGACTGCGCCTCGGTGATCGGGAAGATCACCGTCCCCGACAGCGTGCTGTCGCGGTGGCGATAGACGGTGACCGGGCCGGAGGGCAGCACGCCCTCGTCGCTGCCGACCGCATCGGTCGCGGTCGCGAACGGCGGTTCGGGTGCCAGCTTCAGCTCGTTGTCGCCGGTGATGATCCCCTCGCGGAACGCGACCGAGGAGATATGCCCCTCCCCCACCGCGCGCAGCGACATCAGGATGCGTTGCGCCCCTTCGTCCATCCCGCTCTGGTCGGGATGCGGCACCACGCTGGGGTTCATCAGCGCGGCGGCGGCATAGCTGTATTCGTGGCAGAAATACGCGCCGATCAGCTGGCGCTTCTCGTCCGAGATGCGGCTGCCGTCGAGCCCGTGCGCCGCGGCGATCTCGTCGTAGCGGGTCATGAACACGCGCCGCGTCTGCCAGTGGCGCGCCTCGAAATCCTTGAGCACCAGCTCCAGCTGGTCGCGCGCCGCCTGTGGCGGCAGGTCGAGCACCTCCGCGATCAGCCGCTCCGAACGGCTGACCCCACCGGGTGTCGGCGCCATCCAGCCGATATGAAACGGGCGCACCACGACGCGCGACGGATCGGCATGCAGACGCAGCCGGTGGTTGAAAAGCTCCAAGGACCAGCCTCGCCGTTGTGACGTCGTACGTGCGCCGCGTGCCGATCAGGCGACGGCGCGACCTGTCCCTGCCACGCTTTCCACGCGCTTTGAAAGCCCCGAAATCGCACACGACGCCAATTGCAGCGCCAGAATCGACTCCGCCCCCTGGTTGCGGTTCAGCCCGGTCGGCATCAGTCCGTCGAAACAGCCGCCATCGCGTTGCGTCGCGAGCGGCAGGTCGAGGTCGTTGGCGCCCAGATACCAGTCATAGGCGCGCTTCGCCTCCACGAACCAGCGCCGGTCGCCGGTCGCATCGAACGCGGCGGCGCAGGCATCCACCGTCGCCTGCGCCTCCAGCGGCTGCTGATCGAACGGCAGCGGCTCGGCATAGACGCGCCCGAAGCTCTCCGACCCCACCGCGCGGAAGTGACCCTCGGGCGCGGTCTGTTTGGCGATGATCCAGTCGAGCGTGTCGAGCCCGCACGCCACCAGATCCGACCGCTCCAATGCCACGCCGGCGCGGATCATCGCCTCCGGCAGGCGGGCGTTGTCATAGGCGAGCACGATCTCGAACCAGCCCCACGCCGGGCGGCGCGCGGCATCCAGCAGCGCCAGATGCTCATCGGGGAAACGGCGCAGGATCTGCAACGACAGCTGGTGTCCCGGCGACGCCTCCAGCATCGCCGCCGCGCCCAGCATCGCAAACGCCTGCGCGCGCGGGCTTTCCAGCTCCAGCGCCAGCGTCGCGGTCGAATCGAACATCGCGGTCGCCCAGTCGCGGTGCTTGGCCTCCGCCGCATCGCGCGCGGTCACGCCCAGCGCCCACAAGGTACGGCCGTTCGAATCCTCCGATCCGACCTCCTCGCACCAGGTACGGTCATAGTTCATGAAGTTGCGGAAGCGCCGCGCCTCCGGGTTCCACGCATATTGCACGAACGAGGCATAGGTGCTGGTCCAGCGGTCCCGCGTCGCGGGCTCCAGATCGGGCACCGCACTCATCAGGATCAGCGCGCGCGCATTGTCGTCGATGCAATAGCCGTGGCGGCGATCGGGAATCGAATAGATCGAATGCTGGAGCATGCCGGTCGAATCGCTCATCCGCTCGACCGCGGCGATGTCGGGGTCCAGCACCTTGGCGTCCCCCGACGGCGCGGCGGGCAGCCGCGATGGGCGGGTGGCGATGGCGGTGGCGATCTCGGTCATGGCATTCTCCGCGACGCGCGACCAGATCATCGTCCGCCCGCGCGCATAGGCGCGCGCCGACAGGCGCGACAGGTTACGCTCGTTGCCGAGCAGGTCGTTGATCTCGCGCGCGAACGCCGCGGAATCGCGGAAGTCGACGAGCACGCCGTGACCATCCGCCAGGATCTCGGTCGCGTGGACGTATGGGGTCGAGACGACCGCCTTGCCGACGCCGACCGCGTAGCTGAGCGTGCCGCTCGTGATCTGGGCGGGGTTCAGATACGGCGTGGCATAGATGTCCGCCGCCTGGAGATAGTCGATCAAATCCTCGTGATCGACGAAGGCGTCGATGAAGGTCACGTTGTCGCCGACGCCCAGCGCCTCCGCCTGCGCCTTCAGCGAGTCGCGGTAGCGCTCCCCTTCGTGCGCGACGAGATTGGGGTGCGTCGCACCCAGCACGACGTACATCGCGTCGGGGTTCTTCGCGACCACCGCGGGCATCGCCTCGATCAGCGTCTCGATCCCCTTGCCCGGCGCCAGCAGCCCGAAGGTCAGGATCACCTGCCGCCCGGCCCAGTCGAACCGCGGCTTGAACGTATCGGGATCGGCCAGTTCGCGGTCGGGCACGCCGTGCGGGATCACCGCAATCGACTTCGGGCTGGCACCCCAGACGTTCTCCAGGATCTCGCGGCCGCGTTCGGCCATCACGATCACCTTGGACGCACGGCGCAGGATACCCTCCAGCACGTTGCGCTCGGCGACACTGGGCTTTTCCAGCACGGTGTGCAGCGTGACGACGACCGGGATGGTCACGCGGTCGAGCAGCGCCAGGATGAACGCCCCCGCCTCGCCGCCGTAGATGCCGTATTCGTGCTGCAGCCACAGCGCCTGCGCGCCGCTTTCCTCGATCGCGCGCGCCGCCGCGATATAGGCGGAGCGATCGTCCTGCGGGATCGCGGCGGTCACGCCCTCGGGATAATCGTAACGCCCCGGATGATCGTCCATCGCATAGACGTCGACCCGCATGTCCGGGAAGCGCGCGCGCAACGCGCTATGCGTGTCGGTGGTGAAGGTCGCCAGCCCGCACTTTCGCGGCAGGTAGTTGCCGATCAGCGCGATGTGACCGACGTCCTGCACGTTGGGCGACTGCTTCATATCGATCTCTTCGCTTACGCAGCATTCGCGTGGACGCTGCATGGGTCAGACGGTTGAACCAGTGATGACAGATAAGGTTGCAGATTTGCGGCAGTGCACAAGATTGAATCGCGCTAACATGCCTCAACCTGCCGACGACGGATCGGCCGGTCAGCATGTTAACGCCTTGTGCACGATTGCGTCGCGCGCAAGCAAGATTGTTGCGCACGTTTGTTGCGCCGCAGCGTAACGATCCGTAGATACCGCCGCGTCGGACCTTTCCGGCGACAGGAGACCCCAAATGCGCATCTTCGAAACCGCGGCCAGCACGGCGCTGGTCCTCGCGGCTCAGGCGCTGGTGGTCGGCGTGGTCTTCACCACGCTTTGATCCCCCAGCATCAGGACGACCGTCCTGGCCCAGCTTCGCCCGCCCCTTAGCGGGGGCGGCGAAGCCGCTTTGCGTTGGCGCGCGGCCCTGCGACAGTGGCGCCATGACACGAATTCTCGGCGCCGTCCTCGCGGGCGGCCGCGCCACCCGCTTCGGCAGCGACAAGGCGCTGGCGCGATGGCGCGATGCGACCTTGCTCGACCATGCGCTGGGCAGCCTGCGCCCGCATGTCGATGCCCTCGTCGTCGTCGGCCGCGCCAGCGCACCGGTGGCGACCACGCCCGACCGCCCCGCCCCCGATCTCGGCCCGCTCGGCGGTATTGCCGGCGCGCTCGACTATGCCATGCGCGGGGGGTTCGACGCGGTTCTGACCACCGCCTGCGATGCCCCGACGCTGCCCCCGGCGCTGGTCGCGGCGCTGCTGGCCAGCGACGGCGCCCATGCAGCGGAGGCGCCGACCGTGGGCCTTTGGCCGGTCCGCCTCGCCGTCCCCCTCTTCGCGCACCTCCACGCCGGCGGCGACCGCTCGATCCGCCGCTGGGCCGCGGGTGAGGGACTCGCGGCGATCCTGCCCGGCGTCACGGTGGCGAATGCGAACACGCCGGCGGATTTGGCGCGCCTCGGCCGGCTCTCCTGAAGGGACGTCTTACCCACCCACAGCACCATCTCTGCGAAGGCGAGACCTTTGCGGAAGTCTTCAATGTGCTCCTGCGAAGCAGGCGCCACGAGACTCGTCACCCCGGACTTGTTCCGGGGTCCACGATTGAGCAAAACCAGCGGCTTGTGGGTACATGGATCGGTGGATGCCGGAACAAGTCCGGCATGACGGCTGTGACTTCCGGGGTGGCCATGACATCCTCACGACCAGGAGCGCGGCGAGCCTCAGACCGCCTCCGGCTCCCCCGCCTCGTACATCCGCAGGTCGCGCTCGCCGATCCCCAGCGCGGGCCATCGCGCGCGCCATGCGGCGATATGCGGGCTCGCGACGTGCCGCGCGAATGCCGCGCGGTCGCGCCACGCCTCCATCACCCGGATCAGCCCCGCATCGGCGATGTCGTGCGCATAGGCATAGTCGAGGCACCCGTCCTCGGCCCGGCTCGCCGCCACCATCGCGTCCATCGCCGGGCGCGCGTCCGCGATCCGGTCGCGCGGCACCCGCACCGTCCCGACGATGACCAGCGTCATTTCCGTTCCCAGGCCTTCTGCCCGCCGATCCACGTCTCCTGCACGATGGTCCGGCGCAACTCGGCCGGCGTCGCCGCGACGGGATCGCGGTCGACCACGATGAAATCCGCGCGCTGCCCCGGCGCGAGGATGCCGAACCTGCCTTCCGCGAACCCGGCGTAGCTCGCCCCGCCGGTGAAGCCCCACCACGCCTGTTCGCGCGTCACCGCCTCCTGCGGCTGCCACCCGCCCGGCGGCTGCCCCTGCGCATCCATCCGCGTGAAGGCGGCGGCCCAGCCCGCCCAGGGGTCGGGCTTCTCCACCGGGAAGTCGGATCCGAACGCCAGCTTCGCCCCCGCCGCGATCACCGACCGCCACGCATAGGCGCCCGCCAGCCGCGCCGGACCCAGCCGCGCCTCCGCCATCACGCGGTCGCTGGTCTGGTGCGTCGGCTGCATCGAGCCAATGATGCCGTAGCGGCCGAACGCGGCCATGTCGGCGGGGTCGATCACCTGCGCATGTTCGATCCGCCAGCGCCGGTCGCCCTTGTACGTCTCCGACAGCTCGGCGATCGCGTCGAGCACCTGCTTGTCGGCGCGGTCGCCGATCGCATGGACCGCGACCTGATAGCCGTCCATCGCCGCACGGCTCATCCAGTTCTGCAGCTTGTCGTCGCTCAGGAACCCCAGCCCGCGCTGCCCCGGCGCATCGGCATAGGGCGCCTTCAGCCACGCCCCGCGCGATCCCAGCGCGCCGTCGGCGTACAGCTTCACGCCCTCCAGCCGCAGCCGGTCGTCGTACAACCATGGCGTCGGCCCGGTGCCGCCGATCGTCACCGTCGCATCGATCCCGCCGCCATAGGCCATGATCCGCACCCGCAGCGCGCCGATGTCGCCCATCCGGCGATAGGTCATCCAGTCGTCGACCGAGGTGCCCATGTCCGCCACCGCGGTGACGCCATAGCCGAGCAGGATCTGCTGCGCCGCCAGGAACGCCGCGGTGCGGTCCTTCGGCCCGACCTTCGGCACGACGCGCTCCATCAACTCCTGCGCATTGTCGACCAGCACGCCGAGCGGCTTTTCGATGCGCCCGCCCGCCGGGTCGGCGATCGCGGTGGTGACGCCCGCGGCCTTCAGCGCGGCGGAGTTCGCCCATCCCGCGTGCCCGTCCGCGCGCGCCAGCCACACCGGGCGGTCCGGCACCGCCGCGTCCAGTTCCGCCGCGGTGGGGAAGCGGCCCAGCCCCCATTGCTCCTGGTTCCAGCCGCGCCCGATGATCCACTGCCGCTCCGGATTGGCGCGCGCATATTCGCGGATCTTCGCCTGCGCCTGCGCCAGCGTGCGGGTGTCCGACAGGTCGAGCGACAGCGCCGCCAGCCCCTGTTCGATGACATGGCCGTGCGCGTCGATCATCCCGGGCATTACCACCCGCCCCTTCATGTCCGCGCGCCAGTCGTAGCGGGGACCGGGGTTCTTCTTCGTCGGCTTGGGCGGCTGCTCGCCGACCGGGACCAGCCGCACGACCTTGCCCTGCGGGTCGATCACGATGGCCTGGAAGCGCACCACGCGCTGGTCGCGGTCCAGCGTGACCCCGCGGACATTGTCGATCAGCGCATCGGCGGCGGCGGGCAGCGGCGCGAGCGCCAGTAGCGCGGTCAGGCAGCGTACAGCATGGAAAGCGGACATGGGGCCAGCCATATGGCGGCCGGCTCTGCTTGGCGAGGGGGTTGAGATGCGCGTGCGATCACTGGGTACGTTAGCGGCGATGCTGGTCGCGCCCGCCGCCCTCCATGCGGCGGAGCCGAGCGGGTTCGGCTACACCTATCCTGCCGCCGCAGCGCGGATCGCACCCCTGCGCGCTTGGCTGGACGCGGACCGCAAGACGCTAAACGCGCGCTTCCTGGCCGATGTGCGCAACGCGAAGCGCGAGGCGAAGAAGGACGGCTTCCCCTATCGCGAATGGGACTTTCAAAAGGAATGGTCGGTCGTGACCGAGACGCCGCGCTTCCTCAGCCTGTCGGGCAACCTCTATACCTTCACGGGCGGCGCGCATGGCGGCACCGCGTCGTTCGCGCTGCTGTGGGACAAGGCCGCCCGCCGCCGGATGGCGCCGACCGCGGTATTCGCCTCGCCCGCGGCGATCCAGTCCGCGCTCGGCGCAGCGTTCTGCGACCGGCTCGACGTGGAGCGCGCGAAGCGTCGCGGCGAACCCGTCAAACGCGGCAGCGAAACCTTCTCCAACTGCCCGAAGGTATCCGAGGCGACGCTGATCCTCGGCTCCACCGACCGCCGCGCCATCGATCGCGTCGGGCTGCTGGTCGATCAATATGTCGCCGGACCGTATGCGGAGGGGATGTACGAGGTCACGCTACCGGTGACGCCGCAACTGCTCGCCGCAGTAAAGCCGGACTATCGCGCCGCCTTCGCGGTCGGGCGGTAGATCGCCGTGCTCCTGCGGAGGCAGGAGCGCGGTGACGGCTGACCACTCTTTCCCGTCACCCCGGGCTTGACCCGCGGTCCCGCTTTTACCCGCCTCGCAGAAGAAGCGGGACCCCGGCTCAGGGCCGGGGTGACGCAGCTATTTGGGCAATCGCCGCACCAGCGCGCTCGTGTCCTGCCGCGCGCCGCCGATCGCCTGCACCTCGGCATAGAATTGATCCACCAGCGCGGTCATCGGCAGCATCGCGCCATTGGCCTTCGCTTCCTCCAGCGCCAGCCCCAGGTCCTTGCGCATCCAGTCGATCGCGAAGCCGAAGTCGAACCGGTCCTCCGCCATGCTCTGCCAGCGGTTCACCATCTGCCAGCTCTGCGCCGCGCCGCCGGAAATCGCCTCCAGCACGCGGCCCAGGTCGAGGTCGCTCTTCTGTGCGAAGCGCAGCCCCTCCGCCACACCCTCCAACACGCCCGCGATGCAGATCTGGTTGACCATCTTCGTCTGCTGCCCCGCGCCCGCCGCGCCGACATGGACGATCCGCGCGGCATAGGCCGCCATGACGGGCCGCGCCGCGGCCAGCGCCGCGTCGCTGCCGCCGCACATGATGGACAGCTTGCCCGCTTCGGCGCCGGCCTGCCCGCCCGATACCGGCGCGTCGACCGACAGCGCGCGCGCCGCCGCCAGCCGGCGCGCGATATGCGCGGATACGGTGGTGTGGTCGATGAAGACCGCACCCTCGTCCATCGCGGCGAAGGCGCCGTCCGCGCCCAGCGTCACCTGCTCCAGATCGGCATCGTTGCCGACGCATGCGACCACCGCCTGCGCGCCGCTGGCGGCCGCGGCGGGCGTGTCCGCGACCGCAAGGCCGGTCGCCTCCGCCTTGCTGCGCGTACGGTTGTAGACGGTGACGTCGTGCCCCGCCGCCGCGAGATGCCGTGCCATGGGCGCACCCATCACACCGGTGCCGAGAAATGCGATCTTCATGGCGCGGCTGATAAACGCTCGCTCGCCAAGGCGCTAGGGGCGGGGTGTTCCGTTCGCACGCGCGATCGGCTAGGTGCTCGCGATGGCCACTCAGTTCGCATCCGCTCCCGCCCTGCCCGTATCGATGGACGACGTGCGCGCCGCGCACGCGCGGATCGGCGACGCGATCGTGCGCACGCCGACGCTGGTCAGCCGGACGCTGTCGCAGCTGACCGGCGCGACCGTCTATCTGAAGTTCGAGAACCTGCAGTTCACCGCCGCCTACAAGGAGCGCGGCGCGCTCAACACGCTGCTGCAACTCTCCCCGGAGGCACGTGCCAAGGGCGTGATCGCGGCGTCGGCCGGCAACCATGCGCAGGGGCTGGCCTATCACGCCAACCGGCTGGGCGTTCCCGCGACGATCGTGATGCCGCGCAACACGCCGATCGTGAAGGTCGTGCAGACGCAGGGGCACGGCGCGACCGTCATTCTGGAGGGCGACACGTTCGACGCCGCCTATGCGCATGCGCGCACGCTGGAGGCGGAGCGCGGCTTCACCTTCGTCCACCCGTTCGACGATCCGCGCGTGATCGCGGGGCAGGGCACGGTCGCGGTCGAGATGCTGGCGGACGCCCCCGACATCGACACGATCGTGGTGCCGATCGGCGGCGGCGGGCTGCTGTCCGGCATGGCGACGGTGGCGCGCGCCGCGGACCGCGGGATCGAGGTCATCGGCGTGCAAGCGGAGCTTTACCCGTCGATGTACAACCGCATCAACGGCAGCACGCTGCCCTGCGCCGGCGATACGCTGGCGGAGGGGATCGCGGTCAAGGAACCCGGCGCGATCACCTCCGGCATGGTGCGCGCGCTCGCCGACGAGATCGTGCTGGTCTCCGAACGCTCGCTGGAAAAGGCGGTCAGCCTGCTGCTCCAGATCGAGAAGACGGTGGTGGAGGGCGCGGGCGCCGCCGGCCTCGCCGCGCTGCTGGAGCATCCGGAGCGATTCGCCGGCAAGACGGTCGGCGTCGTGCTGTGCGGCGGCAATATCGACACCCGGCTGCTCGCCAACGTCCTGCTGCGCGATCTGGCGCGGTCGGGCCGACTCGCGCGGCTGCGCATCCGGCTGCAGGATCAGCCCGGCGCGCTCTACGGCGTCGCGCGCATCTTCGATCAGGAGCGGGTCAACATCCTGGAGCTGTCGCACCAGCGCATCTTCACGAACCTGCCGGCGAAGGGGCTGAGCCTCGACGTCGAGTGCGAGACGCGCGACCGTGCGCATCTCGACCGGCTGCTCGCCGCGCTGGAGGCCGCCTCCTACGAAGTGAAGCTGATCGAGCTGGCGTGAATCCGCTTTTCCGGCGGACGCGGGGGGATTAATTCTCTTTCGTGGTTAACCGGCTTTTCATGCGCTTCGTCCCCGTGGATACCGCGTTCAGGCGGTGTGGGGGCGTAGCGATGACGAAGGATGACCGGCGGTGACTGCGCCTTTCCGTTTCCCGCGATTCTTCGTCACCAGCCCGCAGCCGTGCCCGTATCTGCCCGGGCGGCAGGAGCAGAAGGTGTTCACCGAGCTGTCCGGCCCCGACGCGACCGAGCTGAACGACGCGCTGGGGCGAATCGGCTTCCGCCGCAGCCAGTCGGTCGCCTACCGCCCCAGCTGCGCGGGCTGCGCCGCCTGCGTCTCGGTCCGCGTGATCGCCTCGCAGTTCCAGCCCAACGCGACCCAGCGCAAGCTGATGCGCCGCCACGTCGACCTGGAGGTGACCGCCTGCCGCCCCTGGGCGACCGACGAGCAATACCAGCTGCTGCGCCGCTATCTGGCGACCCGCCATCCCGGCGGCGGCATGGTCGGCATGGACGAGATGGACTATGCCGACATGGTCGAGCAGTCGCCGGTCAATTCGGTCATCGTCGAATATCGCGAGCCCGGCACCGGCGGGATGCCCGGACGCCTCGTCGGCTGTTGCCTGACCGATCGTCAGGCGGACGGCTTGTCGATGATCTACAGCTTCTTCGACACCGATCAGGACGTGCGCCCGGGGCTGGGCAATTTCATCATCCTCGACCATATCGCCCGCGCGCGCGAGGCGTCGCTGCCCTACGTCTATCTCGGCTATTGGGTGAAGGGTTCGGCGCGAATGGCCTACAAGACCCGCTACCGCCCGATCGAGATGCTCGGCCCGCGCGGCTGGACGCTGCTTGAGGAGGAGTGAGCCACCCATGCCGTCACCCCGGACGTGTTCCGGGGTCCACGGGTCCGCACACCTTACCTTTGTTCGATATGCGGCCCGGTGGATGCCGGAACAGGTCCGGCATGACGTTAAGGGATCAATGCCGCGTCGAGGACGGCTCCAGCGTCAGATCCTCCGCGCGCAACGGAAACACCGTCGCGCAGAAGGCGCAATCGACCGCGATCACCCCGGCCTCGTCCGCCATCGACGCACGCTCGTCCGCCGGGAACTTCGCCAGCACCGAGCGGATATGCTCGATCGTGCAGCGGCACCCGCGCACTATCGGCTGCGCGGCCAGCACGCGCACCTCGCTCTCCTCGTTGAACAGCCGCCACACCAACGTCTCCAGCGGCAGCGCGGCGTCGGTCAGCTCGTCCGCCGCGATCGTCTGCCCCAGTGCCTCGACATGCTCCCATTCGGGATGGTCGAGCCGGGTATGCAGCCGCTCGCGCCCCACCTCGCCTTCGGGCAGATGCTGGAGCAGAAGCCCGCCCGCGACGCAGCGCCCGTCCGCATCCTTGGCCAGCCCGAAGCGCACCAATGTCGGGATCTGTTCCGACTGGTAGAAATAGCTCTGCGCCGCATCCGCCAGCGTATCGCCGTCGAGCGGCACGATCCCCTGATAGCGCTCGTTCGTCGATGCCAGGTCGAACGTGATCGCCAGATACCCCTTGCCGAACAGCGCGAACAGCGATGGCTCCGCCGGGGCCGCGGCCAGCCGCTCGGCATCGTATTGCACGTACCCGCGCACCTCGCCGTCGCGATAGTCGCATACCAGCAGCGTGACGACGCCCGCCTCGGTCTGCGTCTGAAGCGTCAGCTGGCCGGACGGATCCTTCAGCGTCGTGCCGATCAGCGCGGTCAGTGTCAGCGCCTCCGCCAGCAACTTCTCGATCGCGGGCGGATAGGCATGCGCGGCCAGGATCGTGTCCAGCACCGGCCCCAGCCGCACCACACGCCCGCGCGCATGGCGGTCCGGGATGGTGAAGCCCAGCGCGCGGTCCCAATCTGGATGGGAAACGTCGGGAGTCGTGTCGGTCATCATGTCTTTCGCGACCACTGAACCGTCACCCCGGACTTGATCCGGGGTCCCGCTGCCTCGTGGCGCAGGAAAAGCGGGACCCCGGGTCAAGCCCGGGGTGACGAGAAGGGAATGGCGTCGCCGTCAGATGGGAACCCAACCGCCCGCGATCAACCGATCTGCCCGAAGCACCAGCGCAGCACCGCCTTTTGCGCATGCAGCCGATTCTCCGCCTCCGCCCAGATCAGCGACTGCGCGCCGTCGATGACCTCGGGCGTGACTTCCTCGCCGCGGTGCGCGGGCAGGCAGTGGAGGAACTTCGCATCCGGCTTCGCCGCCGCCATCAGCGCGGCATCGACCTGGTACGGCATCATCGCCGCCAGCTTCGTCTCGGCATGCGCCTGCCCCATCGAGATCCAGGTGTCGGTGACGACCACGTCCGCCCCCGCCACCGCCTCGCGCGGATCGGACACGACGCGCGCACGCCCGTTGCCGCGCACGATCGCTTCCTCCTCGGGCTGGAACCCCTGCGGGCAGGCGGCGACGACGTCGAACTGCATCAGCCCGGCGGCTTCGACGATCGAGGCGAGGACGTTGTTGCCGTCGCCCAGCCACGCGACCTTCAGGCCCGGCAGCGCCTTCCCGCTCTCGATGATCGTCAGCAGGTCGGCCATGATCTGGCACGGGTGCGACGCGTCGGTCAGCCCGTTGATGACCGGGACGGTCGCATAATGCGCCATCTCCTCCACCTTGGCGTGATCGTCGGTGCGGATCATGATCGCGTCGACATAGCCCGACAGCACGCGCGCGGTGTCCGCCACCGTCTCGCCGCGGCCGAGCTGCATCTGCCCCGCCTCCATCACGATCGACTGACCGCCCAGCTGGCGGATCGCCATGTCGAAGCTGACGCGGGTGCGGGTGGAGTTCTTCTCGAAGATCATCGCCAGCACGCGGCCCGCGAGCGGCGCATCGGCGTCGACCTTCCCCTTGGGCCAGCCGGCGCGCGCCTGCTTGCGCTCCAACGCATCGGCCAGCATCGCGGCGATCGCATTCGCGCCGGCATCGGTCAGGTTCAGGAAATGACGCATCTCAGGTCCTCCCCAAGCTCGCTTGGGGAGGGGGACCGCTCGCGACAGCGAGTGGTGGAGGGGAATCGCCGCCAGCGATCCGCCTGCCAAAGTCCCCCTCCACCAGCTTCGCTGGTCCCCCTCCCCGAGCGAGCTCGGGGAGGATATGTTGCTATTCGTCCGCGACGGGCACGTATACCCGCGCCGCCTCGCTCAGCTTCTCGATGAACTCGGCGACATGCGCTTCCTCGATGTTGAGCGGCGGCAGCACGCGCACGACATTCTCGCCCGCCGACACCAGCAGCAGCCCGTGGTTGTCGCGGCAATGTGCGACGAAGCGGCGGCTGTCGCTGGTCAGCTTGATTCCCAGCATCAGCCCGTGCCCGCGCACCGAATGGAACAGGTGATCGTGGTTGGGGATCAACTGCTCCAGCGCGGAGCGCAGCCGCTCGCCCATCCGGGTCACGTTCTCCAGGAAACCCTCGCCCTGGATCACGTCGAGCACCGCCTCGCCCGCCGCCATCGCCAGCGGGTTGCCGCCGTAGGTGGAGCCGTGCGTGCCGGCGACCATGCCCTTCGCCGCCTCGGCGGTGGCGAGGCACGCGCCCAGCGGGAAGCCGCCGCCGATCCCCTTGGCGGACGCGATGATGTCCGGCGTGATGCCGTACAGCTCGTGCGCGAACAGCTTGCCGGTCCGGCCGTAGCCCGCCTGCACCTCGTCCAGCACCAGCAGCAGGCCATGCTCGTCGCACGCCTTGCGCAGCCCCTGCAGGAACTCCATCGACGCCGGGCGGATGCCGCCCTCGCCCTGGATCGGCTCGACCAGGAAGCCGGCGGTGTTGCCGTCGATCAGCGCGAGCGCGCCTTCCAGATCGTTGAAGGTGGCGTATTTGAACCCCGGCAGCAGCGGCTCGAACCCATCGCGCATCTTCGCCTGGTTGGTGGCCGAGATCGCCCCCAGCGTCCGCCCGTGGAAGGCGGTGTCGAAGGTGATGAGGTCGTGCCGCTCCGGGTTGCCGTTCGCGTAATGATAGCGGCGCGCGGTCTTGATCGCGCATTCGACCGCCTCGGCGCCCGAATTGGTGAAGAACACCGTATCGGCGAAGGTCGCATCGACCAGCCGCTGCGCGAAATGCTCGCCCTGCGGGCTGCCGTACAGGTTGCTGACGTGCATCAGCGTCGCGGCCTGATCCGCGATCGCCTTCACCAGCGCGGTATGGCCATGACCCAGCGCGTTGACCGCGATGCCGGCGGCGAAGTCGAGATATTTCTCGCCGCGCTCGCCATACAGATACGCCCCCTCCCCTCGGACCGGTCGCACGTCGCACCGCGGGTAGACGGGCATCAACGCGGGAACGGTTGCGGCGACGGACACGGGGCAGTCTCCTCCTGAAAAGAGCAAGGGCGACCCCAAACGGATCGCCCGAGACGCGCTGATACCGGGAAAGGGCCGTGCGAATCAACACCGCGTCGCGGTGCGCCGCTTCGTATCGTTCAGGTGATGTCGCGCGACAGGTCGAAGCGGTCGTCCTGCGGCGGATCGAACGACACCGCCGCGGGCATCACGCGGACACCGTCGCCGCTGTCGCCCGGGAACAGCATGTCGTCCGATGCCAGCGCCCGCTCGGGCATCGCGTAGCCGGCGGTGTAGATCGGGTTGATCCCCGACACCGCATATTCGCCCGCCAGCGCCCCGCTGCCCAGGCTGAGCGGAACCGCTGCCGCGACGGTCAGCAGGATCAAGGTCTTACGGGAATTGGTACGCATCGCCGCCTCCTCCTGTCCCCCGTGCGGGCGATAACCGGAAGGGCGGCGAACGGTTCCCCGCGGGCGGTGAGATGAGCGTCTGACGTAGCCGTCATCCCCGCGGAGGCGGGGATCCAGACGCGCAGGTCGTCGCAAGGGGCGCCACGTCAGATTCCCGCCTTCGCGGGTAAGACGCGCGCCCCTACCCCACCACCGCGCGCGCGATCAGGTCGCGCTGGATCTCGTTCGACCCGGCGTAGATGCTGCTCGCCCGGTTGTTAAGGTATTTCGGCATCGCCACCGCGATTCCATCGGGCGCGTCCTCCGCGTCGCCCGCCCAACCCGCAGCGACCTCCAGCGCGAGTTCGTCGATCCGCTGCGACGTCTCGGTGCCCAGCACCTTGAGCATCGACGGGCGCACCGCCGCGGCGGGACCGCCGCCCGCCAGCCCCGCCAGTTCGATCGCGCGCAGCCCCGCGACCGCCACCTCCTCGCGGGCGAACCGTTCGCGGTTGCCCGCATCGTCCCACCAGCCGGTCGCCTGCGCCGCCTCGCGCACCAGGTCCAGCCATGCCGACAGCGACGGCGCGTAGCGCCCCCCGCGCTCGAACGTCAGCAGGTGCTTGGCCACGGTCCAGCCGTCATTCTCCTCGCCCAGCCGCCCCGCGACCGGCGCCCGCACGTCGTCGAAGAACACCTGGTTGAACTCATGCTCCCCCGCCAGCGTCAGGATCGGCGAGACGGTGATCCCCGGCAGGTCCATGTCGAACAGCAGGAAGCTGATCCCCTGCTGCGGCCGCCCCTCGGTGCCGGTGCGCACCAGGCAGAAGATGCGGTTGGCGAATTGCGCATGGGTCGTCCAGATCTTCGATCCGTTGAGCACATAATCGTCGCCGTCGCGCACGGCGCGCAGGCGCAGCGCGGCAAGGTCGGACCCCGCGCCCGGCTCCGAATAGCCCTGGCACCACAGATCCTCGCCCGACAGGATGCGCGGCAGCAGCGTCGCCTTCTGCTCGGGCGTGCCGTAATGCATGATGACCGGGGCGACCATCTTCAGCCCCTGCGGCGGCAGCGACGGCGCATGCGCGCGTGCCGTCTCTTCGGCGAAGATATAGCGCTGCACGTCGCTCCACCCCGGCCCGCCATGCTCGACCGGCCAGTCGGGCGCGGCCCAGCCGCGTTCGTGCAGGATCGCCTGCCACGGCCGCGTCACGTCGGGGTGGAAGAACACGCTGGTCGCGCGCCGCCCCGCGCGCGCCAGCTCGGCCGGCAGCTTCTCGGCCAGGAAGGTGCGCACCTCGTCGCGAAAGGCACGGTCGGCGGGGGTCAGCAGATGCTCCATTCGCGAGAGAATGACGCCGCGGGGAAGGCCACGCACCTGACGCAGGTGTCAGTGCGGGACGTCACCCTGAGTAAACGTCGACGTCACGATGAAACACGCTGTTCCCCGGCGCAGGCCGGGGTCCGGTTCGGGTACGGTTCCGCATCTTACGATGCGCTCGCCACTGGACCCCGGGCTTCGCGGGACCTTTGCAGAACGGCGGAAATCGCGCTGCGTACACGCCGTGCTTCTGCGAAGGCAGGAGCCCAGGATCAAGCAGAACAACGCTTTATGCGACCGGCAACCCTGGGCTCCTGCCTGCGCAGGAGCACATCGAAGACGTTCGCAAAGGTCCCGCCTTCGCCGCGGAACGGACGCCGGATGCTACCCCATCATCCCCACGAACCCATGCCCCGTCGCCAGCTGGATCATCCGCGCGCGCGTCGCCGCGCCCAGCTTTTCCGCGGCATTGCGCAGGTGGAACCGCACCGTCGACACCGACAGCCTCAGGATCGTCCCGATCTCCGCATTGGTCTTCCCCGCCGCGGCCCAGCGGACGCATTGCGCCTCGCGTGCCGACAGTTGCTGGAGCGGCGCGCGATGCCGCGGCGCGGACCATTCGGCATGCGCCGCCAGGAACCGCGTCGCAGCGGCGTACATCTCGCCCCCGCGCGCCGCGAAGGTCGCCGCGACGTCGCCCGGCGACTCGTCGGCCCAGACCACCGCGCCCAGCCGCCCGCCCGGCAGGTGCACCGGCGCGACGATCGCCGCCGCCACCCCGGTGCGCGGCGTCACCTGCGTCAGGTCGACCCCGTCGAGCAGCCGCGTCGCGCGCCATGTCCCCACGCGCCCTTCGCGATACCAGAACGGCTCCGCGATCAGCCGCGCGGCATGAAGCAGCGTCGCCTCCAGCGCGAGGCGACGGTTGCGCCAATAGCCGGCATCGCGCGCCATCCAGCGAAACCGCTCCGCGAACGGGCGTCCGTCGCGATCCGCCATCGCGCCCGGATCGCCCAGGTCGCTTTGCGCGGCAAGATACGGCAGCCCGGCCGCGACGCCCAGCGCCGCCACCTCGTCCGCCAGCGCGTCCACCTGTGCCCAGGTGTGATCGTCGTCGCCCCTCGCCATGGCCCGAGCATGTCCCGCCATGGCTGCTTACGCAAGCACGTAAACGCTTGGGCACCGCCCCCGGCTTTGGTATCCGGTCGCACATGACACGGGGGAAGGCGCGCGCCATGGCGCCGCAGGATGGATCGCGGACGTCGGCGGACGTACTGCTCGACACGGCCAGCGCGCTGATGGCGGAGCGCAATTCGGTCGACATCACCTTTGCGGATATCGCCGCGCGATCGGGGCTGAATTCGGCGCTGATCCACTATCGCTTCGGCGGAAAGGCGGGCCTCTTCCGTGCCTTGCTGGAACGCGACGCGGGCGCGACCTTCCCGCATCTGGAGCGGCTGGTCGCCGCCGACCTGCCCGCGATCGAGAAGCTGACGCACCATATCCACGGCGTCATCAAGGTCTATTTCCGCCATCCCTATATGAACCGGCTCATCGCCGCGCTCGCGGTGGAGACCGATTCGGATACCGCGCGCTTCATGTCGGAGCGGTTCGCGCGCCCGCTCGCCGCGGCGCAGCACGCCATCCTGGAGCAGGGCGAACGCGAGGGCGTGTTCCGCGCGATCGACCCGATGCTGTTCCATTTCTCGCTCATCGGCGCGTGCGACTATCTCTTCACCGCGCGCCATGCACTGAAATGGGCGTTCGGCGTGGGCGAGATCGACGACGCGCTGCGGCGCCGGTACGCGGATCATATCACCGCACAGCTCCTTCACAGCGTCCTGCGTACCCCTGTGCCTTTTACGCCCATTCAAGGGCATTGATTTACGCGCTCGCGTAAGCGATGCTCGGCAACGACAAGCGGGCAAACCGCATCGACCGGGAGGATGGAATGAAGCGCACGACCGTATCGCTGCTGACGCTGGCCGCCGTACTGGCCACGACGCCGGCCTGGGCGCAGGACGCCGCCAATGCGAACGACGCCGGCACCACCGCGCAGGAACAGCCGGCGACACCGTCGTCGCCGGGCGCCTCCTCCAACGTCGACCCGCGGCGTGCACCCGCCGCGGACAACGGCATCGCCGACATCGTCGTCACCGCGCAGAAGCGCGAACAGAATCTGCAGGACGTCCCCGTCGTCGTCTCCGTGCTGAACCAGGCGCAGCTGGAAAGCGCGGGCGTTCGCGACATCAAGGACCTGCAGACGATCACGCCGGGCCTGAACGTCACCTCCTCGACCAGCCAGGCGCAGACCTCGATCCGCATCCGCGGCATCGGCACCGTCGGCGACAACCCGGGGCTGGAAAGCTCGGTCGGCACGATCATCGACGGCGTGTACCGCGCGCGCTCCTCGGTCGCGTTCGGCGATCTGGGCGACCTGCAACGCGTCGAGGTGCTGAAGGGACCGCAATCGACACTGTTCGGCAAGAACATGTCCGCGGGCGTCATCAACGTCGTCACCGCCGCGCCGTCCTTCACGCCCAAGGCGGAGTTCATCGCCAGCTACGGCAATTACAACGCCTGGACCGTCTCGGGCAGCGCCACGACCGGCATCGTCGACGACAAGCTGGCAGTCAGCGTCTTCGGACTGAAGCGCGAACGCGACGGCATCATGACGGTGCGCACCGGCGGCGGCCCGCGCACCAACACGCGCGACGCCGACGTGAACAATTACGCGCTGCGCGGCCAGATCCTGGCGCGCCCGATCGACGGCCTCGATATCCGCATCATCGGCGATTATTCGAAGCGCGACGAAAATTGCTGCGTCAACACCGTGCTGATCGCCGGTCCGACGCGCGCCTTCGTCGATGCGCTCGCCCCGGACGAGGGGCTGTTGCAGAACGGCCGCCCCTACACCCGCATCGCCTATGCCAATCGCGACACGCCCAACGTCATCACCGACTGGGGCGTGTCGGGCCAGCTCGACTATGACCTGGGCGGCGACTTCTCCGCCACGTCGATCACCGCCTGGCGTTATTACAAGGGCGCGTTCGGCTCCGACATCGACTATTCGTCGGCCGACATCTGGTATCGCCCGATCGAGCAGAATCAGAACACCTTCAACGTCTTCAGCCAGGAGGCGCGGATCGCCTACAATGGCGAGCGGCTGAAATCGATCGTCGGCGCCTTCTATTCCAACGAGCGGCTGTTCTCGGAAGCCGGCACCCGCTTCGGGCGCGATTACGAAAATTATTTCGGACTGCTGCTGTCGTCCGGCGCCAGCCGCAATACCGTCGCGGCGCTCACCGGCATCCCGTCGGGCCAGAACTTCATCCCCGACTCGGGCGCCTACGACCGCCATTTCCACAAGGCGGTGTCGTTCGCGGCCTTTACCGAGAACACGCTGACGCTGACCGACGGCCTCGATGTCACGCTGGGGCTGCGCTATTCGGACGAGGTCAAGAACGTCACCTCGATCTTCTCGAACATCACGCCCGGCAACGCCTGCCGCGCGGCGCTCGCGCGGCCGATCCCGGCGGCGGCGAAGACCGCGCTGTGCGCTCCCACTGCCGACTTCGCGTTCGACAACGTCACGACGCAGCAGCGCCGCACGGAGCGCCGCTTCAACGGCTCGGCGAAGGTGCAATACCGCTTCTCACCACAGGTGATGGTTTACGGTTCCTACGCCAACGGCTTCAAGTCGGGCGGCATGAACCTCGACCGCGCCCGCTTCAGCCCCGGCGTCATCAACCCCAATACGCAGTTCGACACCGAAAAGGTCGACGCCTACGAAATCGGCACGAAGACCACGCTGTTCGATCGCCGCGTGCTGGCCAATGTCGCGGGCTTCTACCAGCGCTACACCGGGTTCCAGCTCAACACCTACACCGGTATCAGCTTCCTGGTCGCCTCGATCCCGGAGGTGACGAGCAAGGGCGTCGATCTCGACCTGCTGTGGAACACCGGGGTGCAGGGGCTGACGCTCAACGCCGGCGCGACCTATGCCGATACGAAGTTCGGCAATTTCACGCCCCCCGCCGGGATCAGCACGCGCCTGCCCAACAACACTTTGCCCTATGCGGCTAAGTGGAACGTCACCGGCGGCTTCACCTCGACCCAGCCGGTGGGTGCCGGACTGGAGCTGACGTCCAGCGCGTCCGTCAAATGGACCTCGGCCTACAATACCGGCTCCAACCTGGACCCGCTCAAGATCCAGCGCCCGTTCGCGCTGGTGAACGCGCGGCTGGGCATCGGGCCGGAGAGCAAGGCCTGGGCGCTCGAAATCTGGTCGCAGAACCTGACCAATGCGGAATTCACGCAGGTCGTCGTCGACCAGCCGCTGCAATCGGGCACCTACGGCACCTTCCTCGGCCCGCCGCGCACCTATGGCGTGACCGGCCGGGTTCGGTTTTAGTCTCAACGCCCATCGTGCTCCTGCGAAGGCAGGAGCCCAGGGTGATGGAGCGTGACGCGCGTTGCCCTGCGGCCCAAACAGTCCCGGCATTCGTCTGCCTTCGGGGCGCAGAGTGGTGGGCGACGGACCCCAACACCCTGGGCTCCTGTCTGCGCAGGAGCACGGCATCGGGTTGTTCTATCCCCCCACCAGATACCGCAGCGCCGCCAGATCCTGCACCACATGGCCGAGCGACTTGTAGAGCGTGATCTGCTCCGCGCTCTCCCGCCCCACCGCCATCCCCGCGAGCACCTCGCCGATCTCCGCCACGATATGGTCGTCGTCGACCGCACCTTCGCCCTTCGCCACCAGGAATTCCGCCGCCGCGGCCAGCGCGGAGCGGCGGCTGTCCGCGATATAGCGGCTCTTCACCACCAGCGCGGTGTCGACCTCCACCGGCCCGGCATGGCTGGAGCCGACGGTGTTGACGTGGGTGCCGCGCGCGACCCACTCGCCCAGCAGGATCGGCGTCGTCGCCCCCGTCACCGTCGTCACGATGTCGCACGCCGCCGCCTCGCGCGCGTCGCTCACCGCGCGCAGCGGCAGGCCCGTCGCTTCGCCCTCGCGCGCGACGAACGCCGCCACCCGCGCCGCGTCGCGCCCCCACACCCGCACCTCCGTCAGCGGCCGCACCAGCGCCAGCGCGCGCAGATGCGACGCGGCCAGCGCGCCGCAGCCGAACAGCCCCAGCGTCGTCGCATCCTCGCGCGCCAGCGCATCGGTCGCCACCGCGCTGGCGCAGGCGGTGCGGATATCGGTGATCGCCGCGGCATCCCCGATCGCCGCCACCGCGCCGCTGTCGGGGTCGAACAGGATCACCACCCCGCGATGCGCGGACCGTCCCGCGCGCCCCGGATCGGCGAAGGCGGTGATGACCTTCGCGCCGAACGCCTCGCCCCCGCCCAGCCCGCCGGGCATCAACGCGAAGAGCTTGCCCGGCGCGGTCTCGACGATCTGGCGCAGCGGCTGGTCGACGCGCTCGCTGCTGAACCGCTGCATCGCTGCGCGCACCGCCGCGATACAGCCGGGATAGTCGAGTGCGGCCACCACCGCATCGTGGTCGAGGAACGGGACATCAGCCATGGCCCATCCTGTCGCCGCGTGCCCGCAACGTCATGCTTGATCTGCACGCTCGCGTGCATAATCATACCGGCATGAGCGAAGAGCTGACCACCATCGACCTGAAGATCCTCGAACAGGTGCAACGAGATTGCTCGTTGTCGACCAGCGAGCTGGCCGACCGTGTCGGCCTGTCGCAATCGCCGTGCTGGCGCCGCCTCGCCCGCCTGCGCGACGAGGGCTATATCAAGGGTCAGGTCGCGCTGGTCGACCGCACCCGCTTCGGCCCAAACCTGTTCATCTTCGCCACGCTGAAGATCGCGACGCTGACCGAGGAGCAGCGCGCCGACTTCCTGCGCAAGCTGGAACTGACGCCCGAGATCCTCGAATGCTATTCGATCTTCGGCGAGCGCGACCTGATGATAAAGGTCATCGCACCGTCGATGGACTGGTATCAGAACTTCATCTTCAAGACGATCCTGAAGCTGCCCGGCGTCATCGACATCCAGTCCACCGTGACGCTGTCTGAGATGAAATACACCACCGCGCTGCCGGTGCGCGGCACGCGGGCGTTGTAATTCCTGTTCCCCGGCGCAGGCCGGGGTCCAGTTGGGCGACGATACCGCATCTCACGCCCCCCGCGCGACTGGACCCCGGCCTTCGCCGGGGAACGGCGAAGGTCACGGCCTACCCCCGCGGCAACGCCGCCAGGAACCGGTCGATATCGCCGTGCCCGTTCTGCACCGAAGGCGTCACGCGGAACCGGTTGGCCGACACCGTCAACCGGACCTTCGCCGCCGCCATCGGCGCCGCCAGCTTCTCGCGCGCGCCCTCCAGCACGCACGTGACGATCGGCGTGCGCGCCTCCGGCGGCGTCATCAGCGTATAGCCGCGCTTCGGCAATTCCTGCTTCAACCGGTCGGTCAGCTCCTGTGCGTGTCGCTGGATCGCGGGCACGCCCAGCGCCGCGATGTAGGGGAGCGTCGCCCCCAGCTGCGCGATCACCGCATGCGCATGCGTCCCCAGCGCGAACACGCCGCTCGCATCCTTCGAAAAGGCGAAATCCGCGATCGTCCTCCCCGGCGGATCGAGCGGATAGACGTGCGTCGCGAAGTCGCTCACCCCGTAATAGCCGTAATTGGTCCGCTTCAGCCGCGGCAGCACGTCGCGCCGGACGTAGAGGAACCCCAGCCCGAAATCCCCCATCAGCCATTTGTACGTTGCGCACGCCGCGAAATCGACCCCGCTCGCCTTTACGTCAACCGGCACCGCGCCCGCGGCATGGATGATGTCGGCATAGACCAGCGCTCCTGCGGCATGCGCGATGTCGCACACCGCCTTCAGGTCGTGCTCGAACCCGTTGATCGTCGACACCAGCGACAGCGCGACCAGCTTCGTCCCCTTCCGCACCGCACGACGCATGTCCCCGATGCGGATGCGGCCGTCGACCGGACGCAGCCACGTCACCTCGCAGCCCTGCCGCGCCATTTCCTCGTAGAGCGGGATCGAGCCGAAGAAGTGCAGCGTGTCGGTGACGATATGCCCCCCCGACGCGGGCAGACCCAGCGCGCGCAGCACCATCTGCTCGCCCGCAGTGGTGCTCTGAACCCAGGCGATCTCGTCCGCATCGGCGTTGATGAGCTTGGCGAAGGCAGCGCGCGGCCCCTCGTCGTCGAGCGAATAGCCCTGCGCCGCCGGGTCCAGCGTGCGCTTGGCAAGGTATCTGTCGACCGCAGCCTTGCCGACCAGCGGCATCGGGTGCTGCGATCCGTTGTCCAGATAGGCGATGTCGGTCGCGGCGAAGTCCGCTGGGCCTGCCAGCTTGCCCGGCGTGGCCGCCCGTGCGGCGGCGGGCAGCGCCGCGACAGCGGCGCTGGCGGCAAGATACTGACGTCGCGTGAGACGCATAGCGCTGCTCCCTGGATTGTCGTCATGGGCTATGCGCTACGACGCGCCATTTCCATGCGATTGTCGGCGATTATTCGGCAAGTTTGTGCGCAGCACCTGCGATAGTTACAGGTGCAACGATCAAAGGGGGACGACGCCGTGACCGACAGTCTTTTCGCCAACCTGCGCGAGCAGGCGCCCGACGGCCTGATGGCGCTGATGATGGCCTTCCGCGCCGATCCGCGCGGCGAGAAGGTGGATCTGGGCGTCGGCGTCTACCGCGACGACCATGGCGCCACCCCGGTCATGGCCGCGGTGAAGGCGGCCGAGCGCATCCTGCTGGAGCAGCAGGAGACGAAGGTCTACCTGGGCGTCGACGGCGACCTCGCCTTCGTCGATCGCCTCGCCCCCATCGTCTTCGGCGAGGCCGCGCACCCGTTTCGCGTCGGCATGCAGACGCCCGGTGGCACCGGCGCGCTGCGGCTGTCGGCGGAGCTGGTCGCCGCCATGTCCGACACCCCCGTCGTCTGGGTCGGGAAGCCGACCTGGGCCAACCATATCCCGCTCTTCCGCGCCGCAGGCGTGACGGTGCGCACCCACCGCTTCTACGACGCGATGGCGGGCCGGTTCGATCTCGACGCGATGCTCGCCGATCTGGAGGACGCGCAGCCGGGTCAGGCGCTGCTGCTCCACGGCTGCTGCCACAACCCCGCGGGCGTCGACTTCACGCTGCCGCAGTGGGAACGGATCGCCGACGTGGTGGCGCGCCGCCGCCTGCTGCCGATCGTCGACCTCGCCTATCAGGGGCTGGGCCGCGGGCTGGAGGAGGATGCCGCCGGACTGCGCCTGCTCGCCGCGCGGGTCGAGGCGATCGTGGTCGCCTACAGCTGCGACAAGAATTTCGGCCTCTATCGCGAGCGTACCGGCGCACTGTGGGCACAGGTGAACGATGCCGAGTCGCTGGCGAAGGTGCGCAGCGGCATCCGCAACCCCGCGCGCACCTGCTGGTCGATGCCGCCCGATCATGGCGCGGCGGTGGTACGCGTCATCCTCGAGTCGCCCGAGCTGACCGCGCTCTGGCGCGAGGAGCTGGAGACGATGCGGCTGCGCGTGCTCGCCTTGCGCGAGCGGCTGGCGGCGGCGCACCCGGCGCTCGCCCCGCTGGCGGCGCAGACGGGCATGTTCGCGCTGCTCCCGATTACGCACGAGGCGGTGCTGGCGTTACGCCGCGACCATGCGATCTACGTCGCCGACGACGGCCGCGCGAACCTGGCCGGGCTCCACCCCGACATGATCGACCCGCTGGTGGCGGCGTTGCGGCCGTATCTCGGCTAAGCCCCCGTCATTCCCGCGAAGGCGGTAATCCGGACACGCAGGTGGGGCAGCTCGATCCGCTACGTCAGCGCATCTGGATCCCCGCCTGCGCGGGGATGACGAATAGGGGCGGCCGTCAGCTCTTCAGCTTCCACCCGCGCCGCAGCAGCACGTAGCATAGCACCCCCAGCACCACGTCGACCCCCAGGATCACCACGCTCCCCAGCAGCACCGGCGAATCGGCGGTGCCCAGGAAGCCGTAACGGAAGCCCGAGATGACGTAGAAGAACGGGTTCACATGGCTGAACGCGCGGAACGCGGGTGCCAGATGGTCGACCGAATAGAAGGTACCCGACAGCAGCGTCATCGGCGCGATGACGAAATTCGTCACCGCCGCGGCATGGTCGAACTTCTCCGCCCAGATCGAGGTCAGCACGCCCGCCAGCGCCAGGAACAGCGCGCCGAGCAGGCCGAACCACAGCACCGCGCCGGGATGCCGCGGCACCACGTTGACGCCGGGCCACAGCGACATCGCCAGGAACACCGCCAGCCCGACCAGGAACGCGCGCGTCACCGCCGCGCCGGTCAGCGCCGCCAGCACCTCCGCAGACGACAGCGGCGGCTGCAGGTAATCGACGATATTGCCCTGGATCTTGCCCACCAGCAGCGAGAAGCTGGCGTTGGCAAACGCGTTGTTCAGCATCCCCATCACGATCAGCCCGGGCGCGACGAAATCCGCGAACGGCACCGTCTCACCCCCCAGCATGACCGGGCGGCGCGCGCCGTTGGCGATCGTGAAGATAACCAGGAACAGCAGCGTCGTCACCGCGGGTGCCCAGATCGTCTGGAGCTGCACCTTGAAGAAACGGCGCACCTCCTTCACATAGAGGGTCTTCAGGCCACCCCAGTTGACGTTGCGGATCACCGGCTCGCCGGGGGCGCTTCGGATCGCCGAGGGGATCTGACCGAGGGGGGGCTGGCTGCTCATCGCGTCTGCGGGTAGACGCTGCCGCCGCCGCCCGCAACCGGCTCTGGCCGGCGGATTGTTGTGAGGAAGTAGCGAATGTCGTGGACGGAAGAGCGCATCGATACGCTCCGGACGATGTGGGAGGCGGGACAAACCGCCAGCCAGATTGCCGAGGCGCTGGGCGGGGTTAGCCGCAATGCCGTGATCGGCAAGGCGCATCGCCTGGGTCTCCAGTCGCGCCCGTCGCCCGTCGTCAGCAAGGACGAGGCCCGCGCCGCCAGGCCGGCGCCCGTCGCCGCCGCCGCCGCGGCACCGCCTCCACCGCCGAGCGCCCCGGAGCCGAAGCCGGCGCCCGCGGTCGAGGTCGCCTCGCCCGCTGCCGAACCGCAGGCGCCGCCGCCGTTCGTCACCGCCGCTGCACCCCGCCCCGCCCCCGCCCCCGCCGCGATCGAGGCGGAAGACGACGAGGATCAGGACGATTCGCTGGACGCAGCGCCCGAGGAAGAGATTGCCGCGCCGGCGCCCCCGCGTCAGCCGATACTGCGCTCCGTCGGGCCCGGCGGCTTCGTGCGTCAGTCTCCCGGCGAACAGCAGCCGCCGATCGCGCCCGCCCCGCCGCGCCGCCTGGTGCCCGCGAAGGTCGCGCCCGAGTTCGCCAACAAGACCTCGCTGCTCGATCTCAACGACAAGATCTGCAAGTGGCCGTTGGGCCACCCGGGCGAGCCGGACTTCCACTTCTGCGGCGACAAGGTGAACCCGGGTTTCCCCTATTGCGTCGCGCATTGCGGCCATGCGTATCAGGCGCAGCTGCCGCGCCGCGACCGCCGCGCGCCGCCGTTGCCGTTCGGCGGGCCGCGAGCCCGCTAAGCCCGGCAAGGCCGGGCACGGGCACACGGCCCGCCCGGCCGGCGCGGCCAATGCCGCGTCCGACGTCATGGGATTCACCCCCATGACGGGCCAAGAGGTAACGTCGCCACCACCCAGTACCTGTTCCCCGGCGAAGGCCGGGGCCCAGTCGGGTAACGGTTCGACATCTCACGAACCGATCGCCACTGGACCCCGGCCTTCGCCGGGGAACAGAATCGCGCAGGCCCGCCCGCCGCGGCAAAGCCGCGTCGTCGGTCGTCACTGACGTCACGCCGGCCGGGCTTGGGCGGGTCCCGCACTAGCGTCGCTGGCGCGGGCCGCCCGGCGCCTCAGAACCGGAACGCCGCCGTCGCCCGCATGCTGTGCCACCGGAACTTGTCGTCGGACCGCCGGATGTCCGTTCCGCTCGCCGTCCCGCCGTTCGCTGCGTTGGTGAACGGCGTTCCCGCCTGTCCACCCACGCGGACGCGGTAATCGTCGTCGCGGTACTGGTGGTACATATATTCCAGCCCGATCGAGAAGTTGTTCCCGATCCGCTGCTCGATGCCGCCACCGCCCTGGATACCGAACTGGTTGCGCTTCCCGCGCCCGGTGAAGGTGTTGACGCTCTGGCTCGACGAGAAGCTGCGGTTGATCCGCGCATAGCCCGGCCCGAACGTGCCGTAGAACAACGTCGAATTGTTCGGCGTGAACCCGGCACGCGCGCGGATGCCGGCTTCCCACGAAATGTCCCGGTACATCACGTAATTGGCGGGCGTGCCGGAAAAGCCGGAGACGCTGTCGTTGATCTCGGTCTTGCCGAACTCGCCGACCACGCCGATCACGACCGCGCCCATCTGCTGGTCGAAGCCGATCCGCCCGTAATAGCCCCAGGAGTCGCGATCCGGGCGGCACGGCGTACCCGCCGCCAGCGTCGGCGCGTTCGCGCTGGTGCGATCCGGCGCATTGGCACTGGTCGCACCCCCGCCGCAAAAGCCGGGCGTAAAGGCGTCGGCACCGCCCGTGGTCAGCACGGTATCGCCGAACCGCCCGTCCAGGTTGCGGTCGAACAGGATGCGCGACCCGCCGTCGTTGGGCTGCACGTCATATCCGCCCGCAGCGCCGATATAGATGCCGCTGAACCCGGTGGTAACGTTGGGGTCGCCGCCGACCACCTCCTGCGCCAGCGCCGGACCGCTCGCGAGCAGCGCGCCCGCCGCCAAAAGATACGCCTTCATCGTCTTGCTCCCTGAAAGTCGTATCGCCAACGGAACCGATCGCGGTCGGGTTGCGTGACATTTGGTTGCCGGACGCGCCGTTTGGGTTTCCGTCACGTTCGCTATATGGTCGTGACATGGCCGACGATCTCTTCGCTTCCCCCTCCACCGCCGGCTCGCCCAGCTACGACGCCTCCTCGATCGAGGTGCTGGAGGGGCTGGAGCCGGTGCGGCGGCGTCCCGGCATGTATGTCGGCGGCACCGACGAGCGCGCGCTGCACCACCTCGCCGCCGAGGTGCTCGACAATGCGATGGACGAGGCGGTCGCCGGCCACGCCACCCGGATCGAGGTCACGCTGGAGCCGGGCAACCGCCTGACGATCGTCGACAACGGCCGCGGCATCCCGGTCGACCCGCACCCCAAATTCCCCGATAAGTCGGCGCTGGAGGTCATCCTCTCCACGCTCCACTCCGGCGGCAAGTTCGCGGGGAAGGCCTATGCGACCTCGGGCGGTCTCCACGGCGTCGGCGTGTCGGTGGTCAACGCACTGTCGTCGGATACGGTCGTGGAAGTGGCGCGCGACCGCCAGCTGTACCGCCAGCGCTTCTCGCGCGGGGTGACGATGGGCGCGCTGGAGAATGTCGGCGCCGCCCCCAACCGCCGCGGCACCACCGTCAGCTTCGTGCCGGATACCGAAATCTTCGGCCCCGAGCTCCACTTCAAGCCGGCGCGCCTCTACAAGCTGGCGCGGTCCAAGGCGTATCTGTTCGCCGGGGTCGAGATCCGCTGGAAGTGCGCGCCAGAGCTGATTCAGGATCAGACGCCCGCCGAGGCCGTCTTCCAGTTCCCCGGCGGGCTGTCCGACCACCTCAAGGAGCAGATCGCGGGCCGAGAATGCGCCACCGCCGATTTCTTCGCCGGGCAGCAGGACTTCGCCGATCATCAGGGCAAGGTGGAATGGGCGGTCGCCTGGCCGCTGTGGAGCGAGGGCAGCTACAGCTGGTATTGCAACACCATCCCCACCCCCGACGGCGGCACCCACGAACAGGGGCTGCGCCAGGCGCTGGTGCGCGGCCTGCGCCAGTTCGGCGAGCTGGTGAACAACAAGAAGGCCAAGGAGCTGACCGCCGACGACGTGATGGTCGGCAGCGAGCTGATGCTGTCGGTCTTCATCCGCGATCCGCAATTCCAGTCGCAGACCAAGGACCGCCTCACCTCGCCCGAGGCGGCGGGGCTGGTCGAAAAGGCGATGCGCGACCATTTCGACCATTGGCTGGGCCAGAACATGGAGCGCGGGCGCGCCCTGCTGGGCTATGTGCTGGAGCGGATGGACGAGCGCCTGCGCCGCAAGGCCGAGCGCGAGGTGAAGCGCAAGACCGCCACCTCGTCACGCAAGCTGCGCCTGCCCGGCAAGCTGACCGACTGCGCCGCCGACAGCCCTGAGGGGACCGAGCTGTTCATCGTCGAGGGCGATTCGGCCGGCGGCTCCGCGAAGCAGGCGCGCGACCGCAAGACGCAGGCGATCCTCCCGATCCGCGGCAAGATTCTGAACGTCGCCTCCGCGACCAGTGCGAAGATCCTCGCCAATCAGGAGATCGCCGACCTGGTGCTGGCGCTCGGCTGCGGCACGCGCAAGGACTGCCGTCCGGACAATCTCCGCTACGAACGCATCGTCATCATGACCGACGCCGACGTCGACGGCGCGCATATCGCGACGCTGCTGATGACCTTCTTCTTCCAGGAGATGCCCGACCTCGTCCGCCGCGGACACCTCTATCTGGCGCAGCCGCCGCTCTACCGCCTGACCGCGGGGACGAAGAGCCTGTACGCGCGCGACGACGCGCACCGCGCCGAGCTGGAGCGCACCGCCTTCCGCGGCAAGAAGGTGGAGGTCGCCCGCTTCAAGGGGCTGGGCGAGATGAACCCCGCCCAGCTGCGCGAGACGACGATGGACCCGGCGAAGCGCAGCATGATCCGCATCACCCTGCCGCAGGAATATGAAGAGCGTGCCGGCGTAAAGGATCTGGTCGACCGCCTGATGGGCACGAACCCCGCGCACCGCTTCGCCTTCATCCAGGAAAACGCCGCGCGGCTGGACGAGGAAGCGATCGACGCGTGAGGGCTTACTCCCGTCCGTTCGCCCTGAGGAGAGGCTGAGCCTGTCGAAGCCTCGTCTCGAAGGGCAAGCGCAACGCTTGTGCTTCGAGACGAGGCTTCGACTTCGCTCAATGCCTCCTCAGCACGAATGGGGGGTATGAATCAGCCTGAGCGTAGTCGAGGGCCACGCGGGCCGGTGACACCAACGGACGTGGGCTTAGGCCGCCATCCGCTTCAACATCCCCCGCGCCGTCCCGTCGCCCTGCATCAGCACCCGCAGCCGCCGGAAATAGCCCCCGACGCGCAGTTCCGCCGTCAGCCCCATCGCACCGTGCAGCTGCACCGCGCCTTCGCCGACGATGCGGCCCGCATCCTCCGCCAGCACCCGCGCCGCCGCGACCGCGCGCGCATCGTCGGGCGTGTCGATCGCCGCACCCACCGCCGCCTCCGCCAGCGCGAGCGCCATCGCCATGTCCGCCATGCGATGCCGCAGCACCTGGAACGAGGCGATCGGCACGCCGAACTGCCGCCGCTCCTTCAGGAACGCCGCGGTATCGGCGAGCAACGTCGTGCACAGCCCGACCATCTCCGCCGAATGCAGGATCGCCAGTGCGTCCCCGCCGTCCCGATGGCCCGTGCCGAAGCGGTTCCGCGCCCAATGCGTCGCCCATTCGAGCCCCGCATTGGCGCGCCCGAACGCCGCCGCCACCACCGCGGCATCGCGCAGATCGGTGCCCAGCCCCCCCGCGTCCTCCGCGATCCCCAGCGATCCGACGCCGCTTTCCTCCACCGCACGCGTCCAGTCCGCGTCGCCGCGCGCCAGATGCGCGTCCAGCATGTCCGCCAGCTGCCGCTGTTCGTCGCTCACTGCGAAGGTCATCAGTTCACCCGCCTTTCGTGACCGGCCCAGAACGGCTCGCGCAGGGTGCGGCGCAGGATCTTGCCGGAAGGGTTGCGCGGCAGCGCCGCGATGAAATCGACCGTCTTGGGGCATTTGAACCCCGCGATCCGCGTCCGCGCATGCGCGATGATCGCCTCGGCATCGGCCTGCGCGCCCGGGTGAAGCACCACGATCGCCTTCACCGCCTCGCCCCATTTGGGGTCGGGCACTCCGATCACCGCCACATCGGCGACCGCGGGATGCGCATAGATCGCGCTTTCCACCTCCGCCGGATAGACGTTCTCCGCGCCGGTGATGATCATGTCCTTGATGCGATCCTGGATGAAGAGATAGCCCTCCTCGTCCAGCAGCCCCGCATCGCCGGTCTTCAGCCATCCGTCCGCCGACAGCGTCCGCGCGGTTTCGTCCGCGCGGCCCCAATATCCCGCCATGTTGTTGGGGCTGCGGATCGCGACCTCGCCGATCGTATTCGGCGGCAGCACGCCGCCCTCCTCGTCCTGGATGCGCAGCTCGACCCCGGGCAGCGCCTTGCCCGCCGCGGTCATCTTCGCCTCGCGTCCGGGCAGATGATCCTCCGGCGGCAGCGCCACCACCGACCCCCACGTCTCCGTCATGCCATAGACCTGGACGAACCCGCACCCGATCCGCTCCACCGCCTGCTGCAGCAGCGGCAGCGGGATCGGACTGGCGCCATAGGACAGCGTCAGGATCGAGGAGAAATCCGCCGTCGCCGCATCGGCGTGCGCCAGCATGATGCCGATCGCGGCGGGCACCAGGAACAGCCGCTTCACGCGGTGCTCGGCCACCGCCGCCATCACCTGCGCCGGATCGTATTCGGCATGGACGATCAGTTCCTGCCCGCTGTTGACCGCGCCCATCGCAACCCCCACCCCGCCGATATGGCCATAGGGCATGGCGAGGATCGCGGCGTCGCCCGGCTCCGCCAGCAGCCATTCCACCCCGGCCGCGATCTGGTTCGCGCGGGACCGGATGCCGTTGGCGTGGGTCAGCATCACGCCCTTGGGCCTGCCCGTGGTGCCGGAGGTGTAGAGCTGGAGCACGACGTCCTGCTCGTCCACCGCCACGTCGGGCATGGTATCCGGCTGCGCATCGCGCCACGCGGCGAAGTCCGCGCCCATCGTCACGACATGCTCCGGCGCGACCGCGCGCTCGGCAAAGGCCGGCTCGACGAACAGCGCTCCGGGCACGGCGTCCTCCAGGATCGCATCGACCTCCGCCGGGGCCAGCCGCCAGATGACGGGGACGAACACCATGCCGGCGCGCGCCACCCCCAGCGCCAGTTCCACCGCCTGGTCGCTGTTCTTGCCGACATAGGCGATGCGGTCACCCTTCGTCAGCCCCAGCGCGCGCAGCCCGTTGGCGATCCGCGAGGCATACGCGTCGAACGTCGCATAGTCGGTGACGCGGTCGCCGTGGCGCAGCGCCACCTGCCCCGGGCGTTCGCGCGCATGATGCGCCAGCGCCGCGCCAAACGTGGCGGGCAGTTCGCTCTCTCCTGTCATGCGCGCCAGCCTAGCAGGCGCCCGCGCCCCGTCCCCTGACACAGCTGACAGGTGCGGTGCCGTCGCCCGGCGGCCCCATGGTCGCTGACAAATCGCCGCAATGCGCTATGAACCGGCTTTCCGTTCGACAGGATACCGTCCCATTCGCCAGATCGCCGCCCTCCCCTACCGCCTCGATGGCGAATCGGTCGACACCGCCGTCGTCCGCGTCCTGCTGGTCACGTCGCGCGGCACGCGCCGCTGGGTGATGCCCAAGGGCAATATCGGCCCCGGCATGTCCCCGCACGACGCCGCTGCGCAGGAAGCGCAGGAGGAAGCGGGCGTCATCGGCGCATTGTGTCCTATTCCACTGGGCACCTATCGCTATCGCAAGCGGCGTAGTAGTGGCGCCTCGCTGATGGCAGATGTCGAGGTGTTTCCGCTGGCCGTCACGCAGGAGCTGACGGTCTGGAAGGAGCAGGACGAGCGCGAACGGCGCTGGTTCGCTCTCGCGGAAGCGGTCGAGGTCGTCCATGAGCCCGACCTGCGCGACCTGCTTCGGTCGTTCGCGCCGACGGAGTTCAAGGCCGCGCTGCGTCGCCCGGGTGCGGCGCGCAGCGCGCAACAGGGATCGGGATTAGGTTCGATGTTCGGCTGGTTTCAACGTCTGCTGCCGCGGACGGGCAATTTCTTCGAACTGTTCGAGGCGCATGTCGCGACGGTGCAGGCGGGCGCGGAGGCGACGGCACGGCTGCTGTCGTCCGACGGCGCCACCGCGCGCGAGCACATCCGCGAGATCGTCGAGCGCGAGCATGACGCCGACAATATCACGCGCGAAGTGCTGACGACCGTCCGCAAGACGTTCCTGACGCCGTTCGACCGCGCCGCGATCACCGCGCTGATCGGCGCGCTGGACGATACGATCGACGAGATGCACGCCGCGGCGTCCGCGATCGACCTCTACGGCGTCCACGATTTCGCGCCGGAGATGCGCGACATGGCGGCGATCATCGTCGATGCCGCGCGTCTGGCGGGCGAGGCGATGCCGCTGCTGCGCGACATCGGGCGCAACGGCGATCGCCTGCACGAACTGACCGAGCGGCTGATCCGGATCGAGGGCCATGCCGACGAGATCCACGCTGCCGGGCTGCGCCGCTCGCTCCAGCAGCACGGCCACACCGACACGCTGCGCTTCGTCGTGGAGCGCGAGATCTACAAGCATCTGGAGCGCATCGTCGACGCGTTCGAGGATGTCGCCGACCAGATCGACGGCATCGTCATCGACCACGCCTGACGCGGCCTGCACCCATGCACCAGATCGCCTTCCCGCTGCTCGTGGCGCTCATCGTCGTCGCGCTGGCGTTCGACTATCTGAACGGGCTGCACGATGCGGCCAATTCGATCGCGACCGTGGTCGCAACCCGGCTGCTGTCGCCGGTCGCGGCGGTGCTGTTCGCCGCCTTCTTCAACTTCGCGGCCTATTTCCTGACCATCGCCTTCCCCAGCCTGCACGCGGTGGCGGAGACGATCGGCAAGGGGCTGATCGACAAGGACGTGGTGACGCCCGCGGTGATCTTCGGCGCGCTGGGCGGCGCGATGTCGTGGAACGTCATCACTTGGCTGCGCGGCATTCCGTCGTCCAGCAGCCATGCGCTGATCGGCGGGCTGATCGGCGCGGGCGTGACGCATGGCGGGCTCAACGGCATCCACTGGTCGGGGCTGAACAAGACGCTGCTGGCGATCGTCCTGTCGCCGACGCTCGGCATGATCCTGTCGATGATGGTCATGCTCGCAACCAGCTGGATCTTCCGCCGCTCGACCGCGCACCGTGCGGAACGCAGCTTTCGTGCGCTCCACCTCGTCTCCTCGGCGGCCTATTCGCTCAGCCACGGGCTGAACGATGCGCAGAAGACGATGGGGATCATCACCGTCCTGCTGTATTCGACCGGCTATCTGACCGGTCCGTTCGAGGTGCCGCACTGGGTCGCGATCAGCTGCTACATCGCGATCGCGGCCGGGACGATGACGGGCGGGTGGAAGATCATCGAGACGATGGGATCCCGCATCACGAAACTGTCGCAGCATCAGGGGTTCAGCTCGTCCGCGGCGGGGTCGATCGTCCTCTTCACCGCGTCCGCGCTGGGCATCCCGGTGTCGACCACGCACACCATCACGGGCTCGATCATCGGGGCTGGCGTGGCGCGGCGCGCCTCCGCGGTACGCTGGGGCGTGGCGCAGAACGTGGTCACCGCCTGGATCATCACCATCCCTGCCTCCGCGGCGATCGGCGCGGCGTTCTACGCGATGACGCTGCCGTTCTGACGCGGCGCGCGAGCCATGCTGTCGCGCCTCGTCCTCACCGACTTCCGCAACCATGAAGCGCTGACGCTGACACCGGGCGCGGGGTTCGTGGTGCTGACCGGCGCGAACGGCGCGGGCAAGACCAACGTGCTGGAGGCGGTATCGCTGCTTGCACCCGGCCGGGGCCTGCGCCGGGCCGCCTTGTCGCAGGTCGCGCGCAGCGACGGCCCCGGCGGGTTCGGCGTCGCCGCGACGCTCGCGGACGGGGTGGAGCTTGCGACCGGGACGCTCGCCTCCGCCCCCGAACGCCGGGTGGTGCGCGTCAACGGCGCCGCCGCCAATGCGGGCGCGCTGGCGGAGCGGCTGGCGGTGCTGTGGCTGACGCCTGCGATGGACCGGCTGTTCACCGATACCGCCAGCGAGCGCCGCCGCTTCCTCGACCGCCTGACGCTGGCGCTGGAGCCCGCGCACGCCCGCCACACCGCGCGCTACGACGCCGCGATGCGCGACCGCAACCGCCTGCTGGCGGACGCCGCGCCCGACGGCGACTGGCTCGCCGCGCTGGAGGCGCAGATGGCGCAGCACGGCGGTGCCCTCGACGCCGCGCGCCACCGCACCGTCGCCGCGCTCGACGCCGCGCTCGCAGAGCAGCCCGCGGGAGAATTGCCCCGTGCGCGGCTGGCGCTGGAGGGGTGGAGCGGCGATGCGGCGGCGCTCGCCGATGCGCTCCGCTCCGGGCGCGCGCGCGACGCCGCCGCCGGGCGCACGCTGGCCGGCCCGCACCGCGTCGACCTGGCGGTCACGCATGTCGACAAGGCGCGCCCGGCGGCGACCGCCTCGACCGGCGAGCAGAAGGCGCTGCTGCTCGCGGTCGTTCTCGCCCATGCCGAACTGGTTGCAGGCCAGGTCGGCCGCGCGCCGCTG
This sequence comes from uncultured Sphingomonas sp., assembly GCA_913774925.1. Lineage (GTDB taxonomy): Bacteria > Pseudomonadota > Alphaproteobacteria > Sphingomonadales > Sphingomonadaceae > Sphingomonas. The sequence goes on from CAJYKB010000038.1 coordinate 47,162, forward strand.
CTGCTGCTGGACGAAGTCGCCGCGCACCTGGACCCCGCGCGCCGCGCGGCGCTGTTCCGCCGGCTGGAGCCGCTGGGGCAGACCTGGATGACCGGGACCGAGCCCGCGCTGTTCTCCGCGATCGGAACTGCCACCACCATCGCGCTTTGACGCCTCATCTACTTCGTTCGGACTATGACAACTTCGTGAAACTTCGCCATCGTCCGCGCCGTAGGAGGAGTGATGGCAGGGCTGTGGAACATGCGCCGGACCGCGCGCCAGGCAAGCGGGGCGCGAACGGGTGAGTGGCGGCGGGGCTGGCCGATCGTCGCCGCGGCGATGCTCGGCTCCGGGCTCGGGCCGGGCCTCTATCAGAACCTGTCCAGCCTGTTCGTCCCCGGGCTGGAACGCGACCTGGGCTGGTCGCGCGGCGACATCGCGACCGCGGCGGGCATCGGCATGATCGGTGCGCTCGCCGCGCCCGCGATCGGGCGCGCGGCCGACCGGACCGGGGTGCGTCCGGTGGTCGTCGCCTCGATGCTGATCCTGTCGCTCGGCTACCTCTGGCTCGCCTCCGTCGCGGGCGCGCTGTGGCATTATACGGTCGGCGTGATGCTCGTGGTCCTGGCGCTGCCGGGGACCAGCAGCCTGTCGTTCGGAAAGCTGATCGCGGCGCGCTTCGTCGCGCATCGCGGCATGGCGCTGGCGTTCGGCACATCCGGACTGGCGACGATGACGGTGGTCATCGCGCCGCTGCTGGGTTTCGTCATCGGCCAATATGGCTGGCGCAGCGCGCTGATCCTGCTGGGGATGACCTCTCTTCTCGTCGCGCTACCGCCCATCCTGCTGGCGATCCGCGACGCCCCGCTGGCGGAGGCACCGCCCACCGACGACGCGGTGCCCGCCCCCGTCCCGCCGGGCATGACCGCGGCGCAGGCGCGGCGCGACCCGCGCTTCTGGCTGCTGATCGCGTCCGCGATGCTCATCAACTTCGCCACCACCGGGCTGGTGACGCAGATGGTGCCGATCGGGATCGAGCGCGGTCTGCCCGCGGCGGAGGCGGCGCTGCTGCTCACCGGCTTCGGCGTCAGTGCCATCGCCGGCCGGATCCTGGTCGGGGTGCTGGTCGACCGGCTGCCCCCCTTCCCCGTCGCCGGAGCGATCGCGATCGTCTCCGCCGGTGCCTTCCTGCTGCTCGGCTGGGGGCCGGGCGGGCTGGCGACGTTGCTCGCGATCGTGTTCCTGTGCGGTCTGATGAACGGGGCGGAGAACGACCTGCTCCCCTTCCTCGCCGCGCGCCTGTTCGGGCTGCGCGCCTTCGCGGAGATCTACGGCACCGCGATGCCGATCGCGCTGGCGGGCTCGGCGATCGGCATCGTCGGCTTCGGCCGGCTGCACGACCACAGCGGAAGCTACACGCTGGCGCTGGCGGCCGGCAGCGGTGCGCTGCTGCTGGCGGCGGGGTCCTTCGCCCTCTTGTCGCGGGTGCGCGCCGACAGGGGGTGACGCCGCCCCCGCGCCTGCTACGCTAACGCCATGGAGAGGAACGCGAATCGCGTCACCGCGCGGGCCGAATGGCGCCGCGGGTGGCCGCTGGTGCTCGGCGCGCTGATCGGGATCGGCGCCGGGCCGGGACTGTTCCAGAACCTGTCGAGTCTGTTCACCCCCGGTATGATGGCGGAATTCGGCTGGACCCGCGGGCAGATCGCGACCGCCGCCGGTATCGGGTTGATCGGCGCGGTCGGCTCGCCGTTCCTGGGACGCGCGGCCGATCGGCTGGGCATCCGCCCCGTCATCGTCCTGTGCATGACGCTGCTGGGCGTGGCCTATGGCGGGTTCGCGATGATGCGCGGGGAGATCTGGCAGTATCAGCTGCTGGTCCTGCTGCTGGCGCTGAGCGTGCCGGGCACCAGCTCGATCGTCTATGGCAAACCGCTGGCGGCCTGCTTCCACGCGCACCGCGGTCTGGCGCTGGGCATCGCCACCTCCGGCCTGTCGGTCACCACGGTGCTGCTGCCGCCCTTCGCCGCCTGGGTGATCGCGGGGTGGGGCTGGCGCGGCGGGTTCGTCGCGCTTGCGATCCTGACGACGCTGGTGGCGATGCCGCTGGCGCTGCTCGCGGTACGCGGGTTCGCCACCGCGCCCACCCGTCCGAATGCGGACACGCCCGCCGCGCAAGCGCCGGTCGACGGCCCGACCGCCGCGGAGACACGCCGCGACGCGCGTTTCTGGCGGCTGGGCGCCAGCGCCTTCTGCATCAACCTGGCCACCGCCGGCCTCGTGACCCAGCTGGTGCCGTTCGGGATGGAGCGCGGGCTGACCGCCGCACAGGCCGCGCTGCTGCTCGCCGCGTTCGGCGGGGCGCAGGTGGTGGCCCGCATCGCGATCGGCGCGCTGATCGACCGCTGGTCGCCGCAGCTGATCGCCGCGGTCGTCGCGCTGCTCTCCGCGCTGGCCTTCGCGCTGCTGGAGATCCGCGCCCCCGGGTTCGCGTTGCTGCTGGTGCTCGTCTTCTTCGCCGGCATGATGAACGGCGCGGAGAATGACCTGCTCCCCTTCTTCACCGCGCGGCTGTTCGGGTTGCGCGCGTACGGAGAGATCTACGGCTGGCTCGTGCTCATGGCGCTGGCGGGGACCGCGACCGGGATCGTCGGCTTCGGCCGGCTGTACGACGCCACCGGCAGCTACGACGTGGCGCTCGGCATTGCGTGCGCCGCGCTGACGCTGACCGCCTTGCTGTATCTCTCGCTGCGGGAGCGGCCGCTGCCCCATGCACAGGCGGCTGCGGCGGCCTGAAACGCCCGTATTTCGCTTTCGTTGCAGCCCCGGCGTGCCTATATGATGGGCATGGCAGAACAGCAGAATACCAGCGATTACGGCGCCTCCTCGATCAAGGTGCTGAAGGGTCTGGACGCGGTGCGCAAGCGTCCCGGCATGTACATCGGCGATACCGACGACGGGTCGGGCCTCCACCACATGGTGTTCGAGGTGAGCGACAATGCGATCGACGAGGCGCTGGCGGGGCATTGCGACCGGATCGACATCACGCTGAACGCCGACGGATCGGTGTCCGTGACCGACAACGGGCGCGGCATCCCGACCGGCATCCACCCGGAGGAGGGCGTCTCCGCGGCGGAGGTCATCATGACCCAGCTGCACGCGGGCGGTAAGTTCGAGAACACGTCCGACGACAATGCCTACAAGGTGTCCGGCGGACTCCACGGCGTCGGCGTGTCGGTGGTCAACGCGCTGTCCGAATGGCTGGACCTGACCATCTGGCGCGACGGCGAGGAGCATTGCATGCGCTTCGCGCACGGCGATGCGGTCGCCCCGCTAAAGGTCGTCGGCAAGGCCGAGGGGCAGAAGGGCACGCGCGTGACCTTCCTGCCCTCCCCCGCCACGTTCAAGATCGTCGAGTTCGACTTCGACAAGCTGGAGCACCGCTACCGCGAGCTGGCGTTCCTGAATTCCGGCGTCCGGCTGTTCCTGAACGACGCCCGGCACGAGGAGCCGAAGTCTGTCGAGCTCTATTACGAGGGCGGGATCGCCGCCTTCGTGAAGTGGCTGGACCGCAACAAGCAGCCGCTGTTCCCCGATCCCATCTCGGTCGCGGGCACGCGCGATCAGGTGACGATCGAGGTCGCGCTGGAGTGGAACGACAGCTATTACGAAAACGTCCTCGCCTTCACCAACAACATCCCGCAGCGCGACGGCGGCACGCATATCGCCGCCTTCCGCGCCGCGCTGACGCGCACGCTCAATAACTATGCCGAGAAGTCGGGCCTCCTGAAGAAGGAGAAGGTCTCGCTGACCGGCGACGACATGCGCGAGGGGCTGACCGCGATCGTCTCTGTCAAGCTGCCCGATCCCAAATTCTCGTCGCAGACCAAGGACAAGCTGGTTTCGTCCGAGGTGCGCCAGCCGCTCGAAAGCCTGATGGCGGACAAGATGGCGGAATGGCTGGAGGAAAACCCCCAGCACGCGCGCTCGATCGTGCAGAAGGTGATCGACGCCGCCGCCGCGCGCGAAGCCGCGAAGAAGGCGCGCGAGCTGACCCGGCGCAAGGGGGTGATGGACATCGCCTCGCTGCCCGGCAAGCTGGCCGACTGCCAGGAGCGCGATCCGGCCCGCTCCGAGCTGTTCCTGGTCGAGGGCGATTCCGCCGGCGGCTCGGCGAAGCAGGGCCGCGACCGCCATTTCCAGGCGATCCTTCCCCTGCGTGGCAAGATCCTGAACGTCGAGCGCGCACGCTTCGACCGGATGCTGGCCTCGCGTGAGATCGGCACGCTGATCCAGGCGATGGGCACCGGGATCGGGCGCGACGACTTCAATCTCGCCAAGCTGCGCTACCACAAGATCGTCATCATGACCGACGCCGACGTCGACGGCGCGCATATCCGCACGCTGCTGCTGACGTTCTTCTACCGCCAGATGCCCGAGATCATCGAGGCAGGGCATCTCTATATCGCGCAGCCGCCGCTCTACAAGGCGACCAAGGGCCGGTCGGAGGTGTACCTCAAGGACGACGCGGCGCTCGACAATTACCTCGTCGATGCCGGCCTGCTGTCGATGGCGCTGGAGCGCGGGGGCGAGGCGCTGACCGGCGCGCACCTGCGCCCGCTGGTCGAGCATGCCCGCCGCATGCGCACGCTGATGCGCTACGTGCCGCGGCGCTACGACCCCGCCATCATCGAGGCGCTGGCGCTGGGCGGCGCGCTCGATCCCGAGGCGACGCGCGCGACGCGCGAAGCCGCGGTGGCGGAGGTCACGCGCCGTCTCGACCAGGGCGATACCGAGGCGACCTGGACCGCGCAGCTGACCGGGGAAGGGAGCATCCACTTCCAGCGGCTGTGGCGCGGCGTGACCGATCATCACGTCGTCGAGGCCGCCTTCCTGGCCTCTGCGGAGGGTCGCAAGCTCCACGCTCTGGCGGCGGAGCAGGCGGAGGTGTTCGCGCACGCCGCCAAGCTGGTGCCGGTGAAAGGCGCCGCGGTCGAAGCGCCCGCCGACGCGGTCGCGACCGACGAGGAGGGCGAGGATACGATCGAGGTCGGCCCTTCGGCGCAGCTCAGGACAGGCAAGGGCGAGGCGCTGGTAGCGCGCCCGTCGCAGCTGCTCGACGCCATCCTCGCCGCGGGGCGCAAGGGGCTGTCGATTCAGCGCTACAAGGGGCTGGGCGAGATGAACGCGGAACAGCTGTGGGAAACCACGCTCGACCCGTCGAACCGCTCGATGCTGAAGGTCGCGATCGATCAGGCCGACGTCGCGGACGAGATCTTCACCCGCCTGATGGGCGATGTCGTCGAGCCGCGGCGCGAATTCATTCAGGAAAACGCGCTGAGCGTCGCGAACCTGGACGTTTGAGGGGGCGGAAGCTCCGATCCGAACACCACGTCACCCCGGACTTGATCGAGATCCCTGCGAAAGTCACTTCCTTGTTCCCCGGCGAAGGCCGGGGTCCAGCTGGGGGACGGCGGTAGCAGACGGACAAGAGATGCCAACTGGGCCCCGGCCTGCGCCGGGGAACGGCGAGTTTGTGGAGCGCTCCACGACGCTCGCAGAGCTCTCGACTTGCTCCAGGGTCCAGGGTTCCACGCACCTCGCGATCGCTGGGTGTGCGGAACCCTGGAACCGGGACGAGCCCGGCATGACGAAGCCCTACGCCCCCAACACCTCCTCCACCCACGCCGGCACCAGCATCCCCGCCGGGCCCAGCCGCGTCTCGTCGAACCACGCGCTCCCCTCCGACCGGTCGAGGTTCAGTTCCAGCGTCGCCGCACCGTACGCCCGCGCGCCGCGCACGAACCCGGCGGCGGGATAGACCGCCCCCGACGTCCCGATCGACACGAACAGGTCCGCGCGCGCCAGCGCCGCGTCGATCCGCTCCATCCGGTACGGCATCTCGCCGAAGAACACGATGTCGGGCCGCATTGCCGCCGCGCCGCACGCCGCACACGCCGTCCCCGGCGGCAGGTCCGCGGTCCACGCGCGCCGGTCCCCGCAGGCCGCGCACAAGGCGGAGCGTAGTTCGCCATGCATGTGCAGCATCCGCCGCGCGCCCGCACGCTCGTGCAGGTCGTCGACGTTCTGCGTCACGATCAGCAGTTCGCCCGGCCATTCGCGGTCGAGCCGTGCCAGCGCGTCGTGCGCGGCATTGGGCTGCACCGTGTCCAGCGCCGCGCGGCGCAGGTCGTAGAAGCGATGCACCAGCGCCGCGTCCGCCGCCAGCGCCTCGGGCGTGCAGACATCCTCGACGCGGTGCCCCTCCCACAAGCCGCCGGGGCCGCGGAACGTGGCGATGCCGCTCTCCGCCGAGATACCCGCGCCGGTGAGGATGACGATGTTGCGGATGCGGTCCATCGGCGTGATGATATGGGGATCGGCGCCGGGACGATAGTCCGCGGCGCATGATCGGTCGGGGGAGGGGACGATGGCGAAGGTGGCAGCGGCACTGTTGACGATGCTCGCGACGGTGCCGGCCGCGGCGTCCGGTGCCCCCTCTACCGACACCGCGGCCACCGCCTGCCACGGCGGCGATCGCCGGGATTGCCGGTTCATCCTGGACGCCACGGCCGAGCTGACGACCATGCTGACCAGCGGCGACCCCGCCCCCTTCGTGCGGCACCTCGACCCGGACGCGCTGTGGATCAGCGCCACGGGCGACATACGCAGCGCGGCGCAGCTGATCGACATGGTGCGCCGCGACGATCGCCGCGCCACCGCGCAGCTCGATCGCGCGACCGTCCGCATCCTGGACGATGTCGCGACCGTCGTATGGCAGGAATTGTGGACCGCCCCGCGGGCCGCCGTCACCTCCGGCCGGCTGGCGGGCGTGGACACATGGGTGAAGCGCGGACGGCGCTGGCGGATCGTGTCGACCGTAGAGATGCGCCCGACGCCGTAGCGTCGGGCGCCCGGCCCCGCCTCCTATTCCACCATTCCCATCATCCGCTCCATCGCGCTGGCGAAGCCCTGCTTGAAGTCCTGCACGACCTGCCCAGCGGGGCGCACCTGCTCGACCAGCCCCACGCCCTGCCCGACGAAATAGGTCACCATCGCGCGCGCATCCGCGTCCCCGCGCTCCGCCACCTTCTCGCACGCCCGGATCGCGGGTTCGCTGATGAGGCTCTGGTACGGCATCGGCAGCGCACCGGGCGATCCCTCGCCCTCCCAGGCGTCGGTCCAGGCGGAGCGCAGCTGGCGCGACGGCTTGCCGGTGCGGCTCTTCGATCGCACCGTGTCGCGGCTGGTGGCGGCGACCATCTTCTCGCGGAAGACGTCCGAACATTCGCTTTCGGGCGTGGCGAGCCAGACCGAACCGGTCCACACCCCGTCCGCGCCCATCGCCATCGCACCCGCCATCTGCTCGCCGGTCATGATCCCCCCCGCGGCCAGCACGGGGACGCGCGCGCCGCGCTTCTCCAGTTCGCGGGTCACCTCGGGCACCAGCACCATCGTCGATACCTCGCCGCAATGCCCGCCGGCCTCGCCGCCCTGCACCACCAGGATGTCGACCCCCGCCGCGACCTGCCGCAGCGCATGTTCCTTCGCGCCCACCAGCGCGGCGACGGGGACGCCGTGCGCCTTGCCCATCTCGATCATCGCGGGGGGCGGCACGCCCAGCGCGTTGGCGATCAGCTTGATCGGGTGGCGGAAGGCGACGTCCAGCATCGCCAGCGCCAGATTGGGGTCGAACGGCGCCGGCGCATCGCTGTCGGCGCGCTCCGCCGGTATGGTGAAATGATGCCGCTGCGCCAGCGTCTCGACGAAGGCGCGGTGTTCGGCGGGCACCTTGTCCGCGAGCGAGGCGCGGTTGATCCCCTTCGCTCCGCCGGTCGCGAGATTCTCCGGGATCAGCACGTCGAGGCCATAGGGCTTGCCGTCGACATGCGCGTCGATCCACGCGAGTTCGGTTTCCAGGCTTTCGAGCGTGTGCCCGGTCGCGCCCAGCACGCCGAAGCCGCCCGCGCGGCTGACCGCGGCGACCACGTCGCGACAATGGCTGAAGGCGAGCAGGGGAAAATCGATCCCCAGCATCGCGCAAATGGGTGTGCGCATCCTCTCATCTCCCGTCCCGGCCGCTCGTGCGGCGGCCTGTCGGGGAGCGAGGCTAGCGGCTCGCCAGCACCGGGTCGAGAGCCAGTGGCGCTCCGCCGCCGGAGACATAGGCCATGTCCGTCACCTCGACCGTGGCGCCCAATTGCGTGATCTCGAACAGCTTCTTGGCGAAGGCGGTCGGCAGCCGCACGCACCCGTGCGACGCCGGAAAGCCCGGGTTGCGCCCGGCGTGCAGCGCCACGCCGTCCCACGTCAGCCGCTGCATATAGGGCATCGGCGCATCGTCGTAGAGGTTCGACTTGTGCATCGCCTTCTTCTGCAGGATCGTGAAGGTGCCGACCGGGGTCGGCTTCTCGTCCATGCCGGTCGACACGGTCGAGGCCGCGATCAGCCGCTGCCCGCGAAAGACATAGGCGCGCTGGTCCGGGATGGAGATCAGCACGCTGACCGGCCCCGCGGCCTTCGCATCGGTCCACAGGAAGCGGCCCGGCGCCAGCTCAGCGGCCGCCTCCGTCAGCGCATATTCGTCCGTCGCCGCGCCGGCGGCGCGCGCCTGGGCCGGCGCGATGGCCATGATGCCGGCAAGGACCGGCGCGATCATGAGGGGGGCGAATCGCCGCATCCCGGATCCCTTTCGTCCATGCTCGCCCGAACAGTCCGGGCGGGCGTCAGGAGGGGGAACGTGCCGCGTGCGAATTGGTGCCGGGCGACGAAGCGTTGGGATTTCGCGCCGTATGCTGGCGCTATGTACGCAAGCAGTCGCACGGGTTGCGGATTGTTCACCCTTTTCATGCTATTTGCGTGCCATTCAAGCGGGGATTTTTACTACCGATGAAGTGGTCGCAGGATGCGGCGCCGTCGCGCCGTGCATTGTTGAAGACCGGCGGTCTGTTTGCCGGCGCATTGATGATCCCCAGTGCGGTGTCCGCGGGGATGCGCGACGGGCACGGGATGCGCGGAAAGCCGGAATCGCTCTTGCCGCCGGACACGTTTCACACGCCGCGCGGCGCGGCGGTGGCGAGCGCGCAGCCGGTGTCGCGCAGCGTGCTGGCGCCCGGCGTCAACCAGCGGCTGATGCAGCGCGCGATGGCGGCGCTCGATCGCCACGGCAGCCGCATCGCGCACCGCGACCGGATCGCGGTGGCGGACTTCTCCGCCGGGTCGAGCACCCCGCGCTTCCACCTCATCAACCTCGCCGACGGACACGTCACCAGCAAACTGGTGTCGCACGGCAGCGGTTCCGACCCCGCGCACACCGGCTATGTCCAGCGCTTCTCGAACGGCAACGGCTCCAACGCGTCGTGCGAGGGCGCGTTCGTCGCCGACGATTACTACGTCGGCAAGCACGGCCGGTCGCAGCGGCTGATCGGGCTCGACCCCACCAACAACAACGCGCTGGAACGCGCGATCGTCGTCCACGCCGCCTGGTACGCCAACCCGGACATGATCGCGCGCCGCGGGATGCTGGGGCGCAGCCAGGGGTGCTTCGCGGTCGGCGAGCGCGAACTGGCGGAGGTCTTCGCACGGCTCGGGCCGGGACGGATGATCTACGCCGCAAAGGTGTAACGCGGCCGTACCCCTCAGCCTGTTCCCCGGCGAAGGCCGGGGCCCAGTCGCGGGCGGCGCGTGATATGCGGACAGGTCTTCCAACTGGACCCCGGCCTTCGCCGGGGCGCTATCCCGCGGCCCGCTCGTCGAACGACGCCAGTTCGTAGGCGATCGACGCCTCGACCAGCCGCTCCCACAGCGCCGCGATCACGTCGCCCGGCAGCCCCTCGGCCTCGGCCGCGGCGCGCGCCTGCGCGATCACCTGCGCCTTGCGCGCCTCGTCGCGCACCTGCCCGCGCTCCGGCTTGATGCGCGCGGCGGCGTCCATGTAATCGAAGCGGCGGCGCAGCAGCGCGACCAGTTCGCGGTCGAGCGCGTCGACGCCGGCGCGCACCTCCGCCATGTTGGTGCAATCGGGGCCGGGCAGGATGTCGCTCATGCCCGCGCTGCTAGGCGCAGCGGCCCGCGGCGTCCAGCTTGACTCGCGCGCGCCCCGCGGCTAGGCGCGCCGCTTCGCAATTGCCCCCGTACCCCGGTGAAGCGGTGGGCCTGCGCATCTTTCACGAGATATGCGGCGCGATACCGGGAATAACGTCGTTCGTTCGATTGCTAAGGAATACTCATGTCGAAGCGCCATAGCGCCAAGTACAAGCTCGATCGCCGCATGGGCGAGAACATCTGGGGCCGTCCCAAGTCCCCGGTGAACAAGCGCGAGTACGGCCCCGGCCAGCACGGCCAGCGCCGCAAGGGTAAGATGTCGGACTTCGGCATCCAGCTGCGCGCCAAGCAGAAGCTGAAGGGCTATTACGGCGACGTGACCGAGAAGCAGTTCCGCCACTGCTACGACGAAGCCTCGCGCATGAAGGGTGACACCTCGCAGAACCTGATCGGTCTGCTGGAGCGTCGCCTGGACATGATCGTGTATCGCGCGAAGTTCGCGCCGACGATCTTCGCCGCGCGTCAGCTGGTCAGCCACGGCCACATCCGCGTCAACGGCGTGAAGTGCAACGTCGCGTCGCGCCGCGTGAACGTCGGCGAGGAAATCTCGCTCGGCAACAAGGCGACCGAGATGGCGCTGGTGATGGAAGCGCAGCAGCTCGCCGAGCGCGAAGTGCCCGATTACGTCGCGGCGGACGGCAACGCCAAGGTCACCTTCATCCGCGTCCCCACGCTGGACGAGGTGCCCTATCCGGTGAAGATGGAACCGAACCTCGTCGTCGAATTCTATTCGCGCTAACGCGTCGGATAAAGTTCGACGACCGGCCGGCCTCGCCCGGGCGAGGACCGACACAGCCTGTCCTGAGCGCCTGCCTTGGCAGGCAGTCGAAGGGCGGCTTCGCCGCGGCGGGGCTGGAGAGAAAAGAAAGGGCGGCTCCCTCACGGGGCCGCCCTTTCTTTTCGCTGTCCTACACGCCCCGCATCGGTCATCATCGCGCCGTTCCTTCTCAGCGTCGATCCGCCCACCCCTTGCGTGAAACTTTGCGGGGAATGGATTCCGACCCCGACGTGGCGTCAACTTTGTCAACTTCCGCCGCGCCCGCCGCCGCAACCACCGCGTGGACACGCGCCCGCCGGCTTGGCACAAGGCGCGCATATCCCTCGCGGAGTTCGTACATGCGTCGCCATTTCCTTCCGTTCCTTCTCCTCGCCACCACCGCCCCCGCGATGGCCCAGACCGCACCCGTCATCTCCGAACAGACGCTGAAGGACGTGACGAAGGAGCTGTCCTCCGACGCGTTCGAGGGCCGCGCGCCCGGCACCGCGGGCGAGGAGAAGACGGTCGCCTATCTGGCGAAGCGCTTCGCCGCCGCCGGGCTGCAACCCGGTAACAAGGGCAGCTGGTATCAGGACGTGCCGCTGGTGGAGATCACCGCGAAGAACGTCTCCCCGCTGGTCTTCAAGGGCGCCGGCGCGCCGATGTCGCTGACCTATGGCCCGCAGGCGGTGATCGGCAGCTACCGCGTCACCCCGCGCGTCGCGGTGAAGGACAGCCCGGTCGTCTTCGTCGGCTACGGCATCGTCGCGCCCGAAAAGGGGTGGAACGACTATGCCGGGGTCGACGTGCGCGGCAAGACCGTGCTGATCCTGGTCAACGACCCAGACTGGCAGACGCCGGGGCTGGACGGCCCGTTCGGCGGGCGGGCGATGACCTATTACGGCCGCTGGACCTATAAGTTCGAGGAGGCGGCGCGGCAGGGCGCGACCGCGGCGATCATCATCCACCAGACCGAGCCGGCCGCCTATGGCTGGAACGTGGTGCAGTCGAGCTGGACCGGCGCGCAGCAGGTCGCGGCGACCAAGAACGACGGCGCCGACCAGAGCGCGGCGATCGGCTGGATCCAGCACGACACCGCACAGAAGCTGTTCGCGGGCAAGGGGATGGACCTGGCCGCGCTGACCGCGGCGGCGGGGCGCAAGGACTTCCGGGCGGTCGCCCTGCCCGGCGTGACCGCATCGGTGTCGTTCGACAACACCATCCGCCGCCATATGTCGCGCAACGTCGTCGGCGTGCTGCCGGGCACGACGCGCAAGGACGAATACGTCCTCTACACCGCGCACTGGGACCATCTGGGGCATTGCGAGGCGGCGCCGGACGGCGACGACATCTGCAACGGCGCCATCGACAATGCGACGGGGACGGCGGCGCTGGTCGCGCTGGCGGAGGCCAACAAGCGCGCCGGGGCGACTCCGCGCAGCCAGATGTTCCTGGCGGTGACCGGCGAGGAATCCGGGCTGCTCGGCTCCGCTTATTACGCCGCCAACCCGGTCGTGCCGCTGGCGCAGACGGTGGGCGGGGTGAACATGGACGCGCTGTCGATGGCCGGGCCCGCAAGGAACGTCGTCGTCGTCGGCAAGGGCAAGTCGGAGCTGGACGGCTATCTCGACCGCGCGCTCGCCGCACAGGGCCGCGTCGCCACCGCCGAGCCCACGCCGGAGAAGGGCTTCTACTATCGCTCCGACCATTTCAGCATGGCCAAGCGGGGCGTGCCGATGCTGTACTTCGATGCCGGGGACGACCTGATCGCGGGCGGCAAGGCGGCGGGCAAGGCCGCGGCGGAGGATTACGAGGCGCATCGTTACCACGGTCCCAAGGACGAATATGATCCCAACTGGAACTGGTCGGGCGTGGTGCAGGACGTCGGCATCTATTATGCGGTCGGCCGTGCGCTGGCGGAAAGCGACGCTTGGCCCAATTGGGTCGCCGGCGACGAATTCCGCGCCATCCGGGACAAGAGCCGCGCCGGCGGCAAGTAAGGGAACGACACCAACGTGAGCACGCTCGGTCAGATCACCCCGCCGCCGGAATGGGCGCCGCACAAGGCGGTGTGGATCGGTTTCCCCAGCCACCCCGATCTGTGGGAGGAGGATCTGGAGCAGGCGCAGGCGGAGGTCGTCGCCTTCGCCCGCGCCGTCCATGCGGAGGGGCGCGGCGAGGAGGTGGTGCTGGTCGCCGCCGACAAGGAAGCCGCGGCGACCGCCCGCCGCCTGGCGCCGTTCGCGGATGTCACGATCGAGCTGTTCGGCGACATCTGGCTGCGCGACACCGCACCGATCATCGACGGCAACGGCCGTGCCCGCGACTTCGGCTTCAACGGCTGGGGCGGCAAGTACGATCTGCCGGGCGACGAGGATATCGGCGCGCGGCTGGCACGGCGGCGCGGTCTTTCGATCCTGCCGTGCGACTGGATCCTGGAGGGCGGCGCGATCGACGGCGACGGCACCGGCCTGGTCGTCACGACCGAGCAATGCCTGCTCAACCCCAACCGCAATCCGGGGCTGAGCAAGGCCGGGATCGAGCGGCTGCTGTCGCAGGATCTGGGGTACGAGCGCGTGTTGTGGCTGGGCGACGGCCTCATCAACGACCATACCGACGGTCACGTCGACAATCTGGCGCGGTTCGTGGGCGAAAACCGGCTGGCGATCCCCAAGTCGCCGGAGAACGACCCCAATTGGCGCGTCTATCAGGATGCCGCCGAACGCGCCCGCGCCGCCGGCGTGGAGGTGGTGGAAATCCCCTCCCCCGGCCGCGTGCTGCGCGACGAGGAACTGGTGCCAGCGAGCTATATGAACTTCTACATCGGCAATGTCGCGGTCGTGGTCCCGCTGTACGGCACCGCGCAGGACGATGCCGCGGTCGCTGCGCTGCGCAACATCTTCCCCGACCGGGAGGTGCATGGGCTGCGCGCCGATGCCATTCTGACCGGCGGCGGCAGCTTCCACTGCATCAGCCAGCAGATCCCGGCATGACCGTCACGCGCACGCTCGACACCGTCGACCTGCCGTTCCTGCCCAACCACTACCGCGGCAAGGTGCGCGACAATTACGACCTGCCCGACGGCCGCCGGCTGATCGTCGCCAGCGACCGGCTGAGCGCGTTCGACCGCATCCTGTGCGCGGTCCCGTTCAAGGGTCAGGTGCTGACGCAGACCGCGCGCTGGTGGTTCGAGCAGACCGCCGACCTCTGCGCCAACCATGTCATCGACTATCCCGATCCCAACGTGCTGCTGTGCCGGCGGCTGACCATCCTGCCGGTCGAGATCGTCGTGCGCGGCTATCTCGCGGGCACCACGGGCACCTCGATCCTGACGCTGTACAAGGCGGGCGAGCGGACAATGTACGGAACCACGTTGCCCGACGGGATGCGCGACAACGAACGGCTGCCGAAACCGATCATCACCCCCACCAGCAAGGAATTCGACGGCGGGCACGACGCGCCGCTGACCCCGGACGAGATCCTGTCGAACGGCCTGTTGACGCCGGCGCAATGGGACGAGATCGGCGCGACCGCGCTGGCGCTGTTCGAGCGCGGGCAGCGGATGGCGGCGGAGCGCGGGTTGATCCTCGCGGATACCAAATACGAATTCGGGGTGGATGCGGACGGCCGCATCCTGCTGGCGGACGAGGTGCATACGCCCGACAGCAGCCGCTACTGGAAGGCGGCGACCTACGACGCGCGGTTTGCAGCCGGCGAGCGTCCCGACAGCTTCGACAAGGACGTGGTGCGCGCCTGGGTCGCGGCGCGGTGCGATCCGTATCGCGACCCCATCCCCGCCATCCCGGACGAGATGATCCTCCAGACCTCTCAGGTCTATATCGAGGCGTACGAGACGATCACCGGCGACCCCAAGTTCCGCCCCGCGCCGCTGCTGGTGAAGTATGTCGAGGCCGGCTGGTACGGTCGCAAGACCGGGCGGGGGTTCTACGATTATTCGAGCGGCGAGGCAGTGCCGACGCGGTAA
>CAJYKB010000039.1 GCA_913774925.1 uncultured Sphingomonas sp.
ACCAGGATCAGCAGGTCGAGGAACGGCGAGTAATTCTTGGCGTAATACAGGTCGTATTCCAGCTTGTGGCGCGCATCCTCGATCGACGCGCCATAGGGATAGTTGATCTGCGCCCAGCCGGTGATCCCCGGCTTCACCATGTGGCGCTCGGCGTAGAACGGGATCGCGCGCGACAGCTCGGCGACGATCTCGGGTCGCTCGGGGCGCGGGCCGACGAAGCTCATCTCGCCCTTCAATACGCTCCAGCATTGCGGCAGTTCGTCGATCCGCACCGTGCGGATCAGGCGACCGACGCGCGTAACCCGCGGATCGTCCTTCGCCGCCCACACGGGAAATCCCGCCGCCTCCGCGCCGACGTGCATCGAGCGCAGCTTCACGATCTCGAACGTCTGCCCGTACAGCCCCACCCGCCGCTGGCGGTACAGCGCCGCTCCCGGCGTCTCGATCCGGATAGCGATCGCGGCGAGCAGGACGAGCGGCAGCGTCAGCGTCAGCAACGCCACGCTGGCAACGATGTCGAACGCGCGCTTGACCGCAGCCGACAGCAGCCGCCCGGACGAGAAGCCGTCAGAGAAGATCAGCCACGACGGGTTGACGCTCTGCAAGTCCACCCGCCCCGTTTCCCGCTCCAGGAAGGTGGAGATCTCGCAGACCATCACGCCGGTGGTCTTCACCCGCAGCAGATCCCCCAGCGGCAACGCGTTGCGGCGCTCCTCGATCGCCAGCACCACTTCGGATGCCCGCAATGCCAGGACATGGTCGGCGAGGTTCGCGATGGCGTCGCGCGGGCGGGCCTCGCCGACGATCACCTGCGGCGTGTCCATCGCGACATAGCCCGCGACCGAGAAGTTGGCCCCCGGTCGCGCCGCCAGTTCCCTGATCCGCGCGGCGCGCGGCCCCGCGCCCAGCACCACCACCCGCCGCCGCAGCGCGTCGCCTCCGATCACGCTGCCCGCCGCCAGCCGGATCGCGATCAGCGCCGTCACCGACACGATCATCGCGTAGAAGAGGTTGGACCGCCAGAAGGTGATCGCCGGCACCAGGAAGAAGATCACCGACAGGAAGATGATCCCCAGCGACACCGCCACCAGCAGCCGCGAGGTCGCGAACCGCAACGATCGCAGCGCACCGGGGCCATAGGCGCCGACCGCGACCATCGCCACCTGCAGCGGGATCGCGAAGGACAGGAGCTGCGGGATGCGCGTATGCAGGCTTTCGGGATCCATGCCGATCTGCCACGCGCGGACCTGCCACCCCGCCTCCGCCGCGATCAGCAGCAGCACGAAGTCCAGCACGCCCAGCAGGAGCACCGCGTTCGGCACGTAATGCTTGAAAAGGCGAACCATCCGGAAACGGGATCCTGCGGGCGACGTGGGGCGCGTCCGCTATCGCCGCAATTGGCAAATAAAGGTTGAAGAGCGGGGAGCATGTCGGCGCCCGATCCGTTATAGCGGTCACGACCGCAGCAGGTCGCTAGGGGGAAAATCATTGTCGAACATCGTGCCGGTGATCCTCTCGGGTGGATCGGGTACCCGTCTGTGGCCGATGTCGCGGCCGGAACGTCCCAAGCAGTTCCTGTCGCTGACCGCCGAAGAAACCATGCTTCAATTGACCGCCGGGCGCGCCAGGGGTGAGGGCTTCGCCGAGCCGATCGTCGTCGCCAACGCCGCCCACGCCGACGAACTGGAAAGCCAGCTGACCAACGCCGGGATGCCGGCGCAGGCGCTGATCCTGGAGCCGATGGGGCGCAATACCGCCCCGGCCATCGCGCTTGCGGCGCTCGTCGCACCCGCCGACAGCGCGCTGCTGGTCATGCCGTCCGATCACGTCATCAACGACGTCGACGCCTTCCACGCCGCGATCCGCGCCGCGCATCCGATGGTCGACGACGGCTGGCTCGTCACCTTCGGCATCACGCCCGAGGCGCCCGAAACCGGCTATGGCTATATCAAGGTCGGCGATGCCATCGCGCAGGGCGTCCACCGTGCCGCCCGCTTCGTCGAAAAGCCGCAGCGCGACGTTGCCGAGCAAATGGTCGCGTCGGGCGACTATGCGTGGAACGGCGGCATCTTCCTCTTTCGCGCCGACGCCTTCGTGGAGGCGCTGCGCACCTTCTGCCCCGATATGCTGGATGCGGTCAGCCGCTCGCTCGACGCTGCCCGGCGCGAGGGTGTGCGCATTTTCCCCGACAAGGACGCATTCGCCGACTCGCCGTCGGACTCGATCGACTATGCCGTCATGGAAAAGGCCGATCGTGTGGCGGTCGTACCGGTATCGATGGGCTGGAGCGATGTCGGCAGCTGGGACGCGCTCCACGCCATCAGCGAAAGCGACGAGGGCGGCAACGTGCATGGCGGCGAGGTCGTGATCCTCGACAGCCGCAACTGCCTGGCGCGCAGCGACGGCGTCAAGATCGCGATGGTCGGGGTCGACGATCTCATCGTCGTGGCCAGCGGCAACGACGTGCTGATCGTCCCCCGCGGCCGCAGCCAGGACGTCAAGCTGCTGCTCGACGCGATGAAGAACGGCTAAGGCGGCTCAGCCGCTCAACAGCCACGCCCAGCATGCTGCCAGCCCGGCGCAGCCCAGCAACAGCTGCGGCGGGCGCAGCCGCGCGAAATGCGCCGGCGCATTGCCGGCGAGCGCGGCGCGCCGGTCGAGCAGAGCTGCCAGCGCATAGCCGGCCGCCAGCAACGCCACCGCGATCGCCGCGCGGCTGACCACGAGCGACAGCCCCGCGATCGTGACATAGGCCACCGCCGCCGCGATCTCGACCGGGGTGGAGGCACCCGGCGTCGCGAAGCCGAACCCACGCCTCACCCCGCCGATGAACGACAGGATCAGCGCGGCCCAGACGATCGCGAATTGGACGATGATGACCGGCCAGCCGCCCGGCAATATCCACACGCCGACGCCCGCCGCCACCAGCGGTAGCATCGGGCCGTAGCCGAAGACGATGCTGTCGGTCGGTACGGGCGAAGAGGATCGATCCATCGCCGCGCAACGCACGACGCGCCGATCAGTCGCGCGCGAAGATCTCGTCGTGCGGAATGGTCAGGTCGAGTGACGGAAGGTGCAGGTCGCTGCCCTCCGGCAACCAGCCATCGTGCCACACGCCGTCGGGGGTTCGATGCACGCGGCGGACGCGCTCGGCATCGGGGTCCACCAGGACGATCTCGGTCGTGCCGGCCAGCGCCTTGTATTCCTCGAGCTTGACGCGCTGATCCTTCGTCGCGGTGGAGGGGGATAGCACCTCGAAGACCACGCTGGGGTCGCCGAGCAGCTTTCTTCTGGCATTCTCGGGGGCCGAGGGGTTTCCACAATAGATGCTCACATCGGGCATCCGCGCGGTGAAGTCCGCCGTCTGCAGCGCGAAGTCGGAGTTATACGGTCGGCACCCGGAGCCACGCAGCATGACGCGCAGGAAAGCAAAAATGTTACCGGAAATACGCGCGTGCTGCTCGCTGCCGCCGGCCATCATGTAGATGACCCCGTCCTCCAGCTCCGTCCTCGCATCGCCGAAATCCATGTCGAGGAACTCCTCGACACTGATGCGCTGATAGGCGGGATCGAAGGCATGCATGGCCATGGCGCTCAGTCTAGCGGTTATCCACACGCAAACAAAGGGCCGGCGGATCGCTCCGCCGGCCCTTCGCTGTGTGGCTGGCAGCGGCGAGGCCGCTGCTGGACGTCGGACCGGTCGGGCAGTGCCCACCGGCTGGCCGAGCCGGTGCGAGTCCTGCGCCAGCATGGCTGGCGCAGGCCGCATCCGGCTTAGAAGTCCATGCCGCCCATGCCGCCGCCGGGCATCGCCGGCATCGCGGGCTTGTCCTCGGGCAGCTCGGCCACGGTGGCTTCCGTGGTGATGAGCAGGCCCGCGACCGACGCTGCGTTCTGCAGCGCGGTGCGCACGACCTTGGTCGGGTCGATCACGCCGGCGCTCACCAGGTTCTCGTACGTGTCGGTCGACGCGTTGAAGCCGTACGACGTGTCGCTCTGGTCGAGCAGCTTGCCCGACACGACGGCGCCGTCATGGCCGGCGTTCGACGCGATCTGGCGCACCAGCGCGGTCAGCGACTTGCGGACGATGTCGACGCCGCGCGTCTGGTCGTCGTTCTCGCCGTTGACGCCGTCCAGCGACTTCGTCGCGTACAGCAGCGCGGTGCCGCCGCCCGGGACGATGCCTTCCTCGACCGCGGCGCGGGTCGCGTGCAGCGCGTCGTCGACGCGGTCCTTGCGCTCCTTCACCTCGACCTCGGTCGCACCGCCAACCTTGATGACGGCCACGCCGCCGGCCAGCTTCGCCAGACGCTCCTGCAGCTTCTCGCGGTCGTAGTCGGAGGTCGTGACCTCGATCTGCTGGCGGATCGCCTCGGTGCGGCCCTTGATCGACTCGGCCTCACCCGCACCGTCGACGATGGTGGTGTTGTCCTTGTCGATGGTCACGCGCTTGGCGGTGCCCAGCATGCCCAGCGTCACGGTCTCGAGCTTGATGCCCAGATCCTCGCTGACGACCTCGCCCTTGGTCAGGATCGCGATGTCTTCCAGCATCGCCTTGCGACGATCGCCGAAGCCCGGCGCCTTGACCGCTGCGACCTTCAGGCCGCCGCGCAGCTTGTTGACCACCAGCGTGGCCAGCGCCTCGCCCTCGATGTCCTCGGCGATGATGAGCAGCGGACGGCCCGACTGCACCACGGCCTCCAGGATCGGAAGCATCGACTGCAGGTTCGACAGCTTCTTCTCGTGGATCAGGATGTACGGGTCGTTCAGCTCGACCTGCATCTTCTCCGGGTTGGTGATGAAGTACGGCGACAGATAGCCACGGTCGAACTGCATGCCCTCGACGACGTCCAGCTCGAACTCGAGACCCTTGGCCTCCTCGACGGTGATGACGCCTTCCTTGCCGACCTTCTCCATCGCTTCCGCGATCTTCTCGCCGACTTCACGGTCGCCGTTGGCGGAAATGATGCCGACCTGCGCGACTTCCTGCGAACCCGACACGGGCTTGGAGCGCGCCTTGATGTCCTCTACGACCTTGCCGACCGCCAGGTCGATGCCGCGCTTCAGGTCCATCGGGTTCATGCCCGCGGCCACCGAGCGCATGCCCTCGCGGACGATCGCCTGCGCCAGAACGGTCGCGGTGGTGGTGCCGTCGCCGGCGACGTCGTTGGTCTTCGAGGCCACTTCGCGCACCATCTGCGCGCCCATGTTCTCGAACTTGTCCTTCAGCTCGATCTCCTTGGCGACCGACACACCGTCCTTGGTGATGCGCGGCGCGCCGAAGCTCTTGTCGATCACGACGTTGCGGCCCTTCGGCCCCAGCGTGACCTTGACCGCATCGGCGAGGATGTCGACGCCGCGCAGGATGCGCTCACGCGCGTCGCGGCCGAATTTCACGTCCTTGGCTGCCATGTGGCTACCCTTTCAGCATACTATTGGTTCGAAAGTTTACGAAGTTGACGGCAATTGGCGGGTCATCCCGCCATACCGGCCGTTCGAACGTCTCAGGCGATGATGCCGAGAATGTCCGACTCCTTCATGATGAGCAGGTCTTCGCCGTTCACCTTCACTTCGGTGCCCGACCACTTGCCGAACAGGATGCGGTCGCCGGCCTTGACGTCCAGCGGCGACACCTCGCCCTTCTCGTTCTTGGCGCCCGCACCGGCGGCGACGACCTCGCCCTCCTGCGGCTTTTCCTTGGCGGTGTCGGGGATGATGATCCCGCCGGCCGTCTTCTCTTCCGCTTCGACGCGGCGGACGAGAACACGGTCGTGCAACGGACGAAAGTTCATTGCTGTTACCTCTTTATGAAGGCGTGTGACATTTTTTTGGCACTCCCGCGTGGAGAGTGCCAGCGGGTCGCATATGTGGACCCCTGCCCGGCCGGTCAACGGCGGCTCGCAAATTTTTCGGAACTTTTCCGTTAGGGCGTGTGCGGGACGAGGCCGAGCCGTTCGCGCCGCGACCAGCGCCACAGCAGCAGGATCGACACCACCAGCAGCCCCGCCGCCAGCCCGATCCAGATTCCCAGCCCCTCCATGCCGAACCTGAAGCCGAGCAGGACCGCGACGCCGAAGCCGACGATCCAATAGCCAGCCCCCGCGATCACCATCGGCACGCGCGTATCCTGCAATCCGCGCAGCGCGCCGGCGGCCACCACCTGCACCCCGTCGAACAGCTGGAACATCGCCGCGATGGCGAGATATTGCACCGCCAGCGACACCAGTCGCGCATTGCCGGCCGCATCCGCATCGACATAGGCGGAGACGAACAGCCGCGGCGCGATCCACAGCGCGACCGCTGCGAGCGACATGAACGCCACGCATACGCCGATCGCGGTCCAGCCCGCGCGCCCGACCCATGCCGCGTCGCGCGCGCCATATGCCATGCCGACGCGGATCGTCGCCGCCTGCGCCAGCCCGAAGGGCACCTGGAACGTGACCGCCGCGATCTGGAGCGCGATCGCATGCGCCGCGACCTCTGTGACCCCGATCAGCCCCATCAGGAAACCGGCGGAGCTGAACAGCGCCCCCTCGAACGTCAGCGTCAGCGCGATCGGCACGCCCAGCACGACGATCTGGCGCAACCGCGACCATTCCGCACGCCACCACTTGCCGAACAGCCGGTAGCGGCGCAGCTTGGGGTCGAGCAGCAGGATCAGCGCATAGGCGCCCAGCATCGCCAGCGTGGTCACGACGCTCGCCACCGCCGACCCCTCCAGCCCCCAAGCCGGAAATCCGGCATGGCCGAAGACGAGCAGCCAGTTGCCCAGGATATTGACCCCCAGCGCCATCGCGGTGACCGCCGTCGCCCAGCCCGGTCGCCCCAGCGCCGCGGCGGTGACGCGCATCACCGATGCGGCGACCGCCGGGATCATCGCGAACAACAGGATCGACAGGAAGGCGCCGGTGCGCGCCGCGACCGCCGGATCCTGCCCGGTCATCAACAGCACGCGCTCGCCATGCGCCAGCACCAGCACGAACGGAATGCTTGCCGCGACCGACAGCCACAGTGCCATGCGGAACGAGCGCCGCACCTCGCGCACCGCGTGGCGTCGCCGCCCCAGTTCCGCCGCGATCACGGGGGCGGCCGCGCCGACCAGCCCGATCAGCGCCCACATCATCACCGAATAGAGATAGACGCCCAGCGTCGCCGCCGCGAGTTCGCGCGTGCCCAGTCGCGCGACGAAGATGACGTCGACGGCATAGACCGCCATCTGGAGGAGGTTCGCCCCCACCAGCGGTCCCGCGAGCCGCAACAGCCCCCGCAGCTCGCCTCCGCCGTCGCGCGGCGGCGCTTCCGTCAACGAGGTGGGGTGCACGGCGTCCATGATGCACGCCGCGTTAGTCGGGAATGCGACGGAAGGCCACCACCGGCGTATTGCTCGATTGATACACGCCGAGCTAGAGCCGGTGGCGACGCTGTTCGGGGATCGACGGGACGATGAAGCTGGTACGCGCAGCCTGGAAGCTGCTGGTGGGGATCAAGGATGCGCTGGTGCTGGCCGCCATGCTGCTGTTCTTCGGCGCCCTGTTCGCTGCGCTCAACAGCCGTGCGCGCCCCGGCACGATCCGCGACGGCGCGCTGGTGCTCGACCTCGACGGCGCGATCGTGGAGCAGCCGGAGGAGGTGGCGCCGCTGGCACTCGTCAGCGGTAGGCAGATCGGCAACCAGTATCGCCTGCGCGACGTGCTGCGCGCGATCGAGGCGGCGCGCACCGACGACCGGGTGAAGGCGGTGGTGCTCGACCTCGACCGCTTCGGCGGCGCCTACCCGGCCGCGCTGGGCGAAGTGCAGGACGCGCTGGTGAAGGTCCGCACCAGCGGCAAGCCGGTACTCGCCTATGCCACCGCCTATACCGATGGCGGCTACCGCCTGGCGTCGGCGGCGAGCGAGGTGTGGATGGACCCGATGGGCGGCATCCTCTTCACCGGCCCCGGCGGCAGCCAGCTGTTCTACAAGGGGCTGATCGACAAGCTGGGCGTGAACGCGCACGTCTATCGCGTCGGGCGCTTCAAATCGGCGGTCGAACCCTATCTGCGCGCGGACCAGAGCCCGGATTCGCGCGAGGCGAACCAGGTGCTGTACGCCGGGCTGCTGGACCAGTGGCGAGAGAGCATCGCGCGCGCGCGTCCCAAGGCGCAGGTGCAGCCGCTGCTGACGCGCCCCGACCTGGTCGTGCAGTCGACCGCCGGCGACGTGGCGCAGGCCAATCTGCGCGCCGGCCTCGTCGACAAGCTGGGCGACCGCATCGCCTTCGGCAAGCGCGTCCGCCAGATCGCGGGTTTCGATGCGTCGAAGCCCGTCGGCACGTTCAACACCATCCCCTACCAGGCCTATGTCGATGCCGCTCCGCTACCGTCGAAGGGCAGGATCGGCGTCCTGACCGTCGCGGGCGAGATCGTCGAGGGCGAGGCAGGGCCCGGCAGTGCCGGCGGCGAGACCGTGTCGAAGCTGCTGTACAAGGGGCTCGCGGATCGGGATCTGAAGGCGCTCGTGGTCCGCGTCGATTCGCCCGGCGGGTCGGTCCCGGCCTCGGAGAAGATCCGCCAGGCGGTGCTGGCGGCGAAGCGGCGCGGGTTGCCGGTGGTCATCTCGATGGGCGGGCTGGCGGCGTCGGGCGGCTATTGGGTGTCGACCGCGGGCGACACGATCTTCGCGGAGCCGGGCACGATCACCGGCTCGATCGGCATCTTCGCGGTGCTGCCGACGTTCGAGGGGACGCTGGCGAAGATCGGCATCACGACCGATGGCGTGAAGACCACGCCGCTGTCGGGCCAGCCGGACATATTCGGCGGCACCAACCCGGTGCTCGACGCGGTCCTGCAATCCAGCATCGAGCACGGCTATCGGCAGTTCATCACCCGCGTGTCCGAAGCACGCAAGCTGCCGCCGGCGCGCGTCGACGAGATCGGCCAGGGCCGCGTCTGGCTCGGCGGGACCGCGCATCAGCTGCGGCTGGTCGACCGCTTCGGCGGGCTGGACGCCGCGATCGCCGAGGCCGCGCGGCGGGCGAAGCTGCCCGCCGATACCGATGTCGTCTGGCTGGAGAAGAAGCCCGGCTTCGCCGCCGAACTCGCCAAGCGCATGGCCTCGACCGACCGCGACGACGCCAATGCCCCCAGCGATGCGATCGCGCGGCTCGCCTGGACGCGGCAGCAGGCGATGGCGACGGCGCTGGGCGACGTGCGCCGCCTGCTTACGGGCGCGTCGGGCGCGCGCGCGGAATGCCTGGAGTGCGCTGGCCTGGGGCCGGTCCGCGCCAGCGCGGAGGACCGCACGCTGCTGCAATTGGTGCTGGCGAAGGTCGGGCTATGATGTAAGTCGGTCGGCGATGACCACGGGACCGATCACCATCCGCCCCGCGACGCCGGCCGATGCCGCCGCGATCGCCGCCATCTATACCCCCTATGTGCTGTCGGGCACCGTCTCGTTCGAGACCGAGGCACCCGACACGCGGCAGATCCGCGCGCGCATGGCGTCGTCCGACGGGCTCTATCCGTGGATCGTGGCCACGTCGGGCGACGACGGCGACGGCGCGGGCGTCCTCGCCTATGCCTATGCCACGCGGTTCCGCGACCGCCCGGCGTATCGCTATGTCGTCGAAACCTCGATCTACGTCGCCGCCGACACGCATGGCAACGGCGTCGGGCGGCTGCTGTACGAGGCGCTGGTCGACACGCTGCGCGCGCAGGGCTTCACCCAGGCGATCGGCGTCATCGCGCTCCCCAACGATCGCTCGATCACGCTGCACGAAGCGGTCGGCTTCCGCCGCGCAGGCGTCTATCGCGAGGTGGGATACAAGCAGGGCCGCTGGATCGACGTCGGCTTCTGGCAGTGCGAGCTGAACCCCTCGTCCACGCCCCCGGTCGAACCGCGCCCGTTCCGGGAAACCGGTGTCGTGCGGGACTGATCCCCCGTCCGTGCTGAGGAGGCATCGAGCGAAGCCGAGAGGCCGTCTCGAAGCACCCTCGCCGCATACCCTTCGAGACGAGGCTTCGACAGTCTCAGCCTCTCCTCAGGGCGAACGGATGTTGGTCACGCTCCAATACGTCACCGCCCCCCATAGGCCGGCAGCGCCAGCTTCCACCGGATCGCCGCCGCCCGCAGCGCGAACCCCGCCGCGCCTGCGCCCGCCGCCGCGGCCCACGCATCCACCCCCAGCACACGCAGCGCGACATACAGCCCCGCCGCCAGCGCCGCGGCGGTCACGTACAGCTCGGGCCGCATCAGGATCGACGGCTCCTGCGCCAGCACGTCGCGGATGATACCCCCGACACATCCCGTCACCACCCCCATCAGCGCGGCGGGCAGCGGCGGTACGCCGTAGCCCAGCGCCTTCGCCGCGCCATAGACCGCATAGGCCGCCAGCCCCACCGCATCGAACCAGTCGAGCGCCGCACCGCGCCACCACCGCTCGGGCGTGATCCAGATGATCGCCGCCATCATCAGGCACATGCCCGCCCAGCGCGCATCGTGCACCCAGAATACCGGCGCCCCGATCAGCAGGTCGCGGACCGTGCCCCCGCCGACCCCGGTGACGAGCGCGAAGAAGGCGAGCGTCACCGGCGTCTGTCCCCGGCGCGCCGCCGCCAGCGCGCCCGATGCGGCGAACACGCCCAACCCCGCCATATCGAGCCAGGGCGCGAAAGTCGGCAGCAGAACGTCAGGGGTCAGGACCGGCGGCGGCATGTCCCGCGCCGCCTCAGTCGCGCTCGATCAGATAGTTCATCCGGGCTGCGGCGATCGGGCGTGCACGATCGTCCTGCCATGCCACCGCCTCGACATTGGCGACGCGGTTGCCCAGGCGGGTGATGATCCCCGCCGCCCGCGTGTCGCGGTCGCGACCGCCGCGCATGAAATCGACGGTGGCATTGATCGGCTTGATCCGGCCCCCGCCCTCTTCCTCCAGCGCGTGGCGCAGCGCCGCGATCGCGGCGACCTCCAGCAGCCCTGAGATCGCGCCGCCCTGCAGGAAGCCGGGGCGGCCCAGCACGTCCTCGCCGAACGGCATGCGCATCACCGGCGTGCCGTCCTCGGCGAATTCCAGTTCGGCGCCCAGCAGCGCGGCATAGGGCGGCAGCTTCATCGCGGCACCTTGGGATAGGTGCCGCTGGGCACCATGAACGTCGCGGTGACGTGCGCGATCGGATCCTCGAGGTCGCCGTCGTGCGCGATGCCGCGGGTGAAGGAGATGGAGCGTGCCACGCGCAGGCACTCGGCGCGCCCGATCACGTCGTGCCCCGGGCGCGCCGGGCGCAGATAGTCGACGCGCAGGTCCAGCGTCGCGTGCGGGGCGAACGCCTTGGTCCGGTTCCACACCGCCAGACTGGTCGCGATGTCCATCATCGCGATGATCGGCCCCGACGCGATCACGCCGCTGTCCTCGTCGCCGATCAGGTCGTGCGAATACGGCAGCGCCAGCTCGATCCAGTCCTCGCCACGCGCATGGAAACGGATGCCCAGCCGGCCGCCGTGTCCGCCGAACGTCCGCGTCTCGATCGCCTGAAGCACCATCGTCTTGGGGTCGAACTCCATGCCCCGTCTCTACACGCCCGCATCGCGCGCGCAACGTTGCAGCGTTTTAAGTAACGCTGCGCCGCGGTGCCGGGGGAAGGTTCCTGCGCAACCCAGGGGAACGGATATGGACGCGCACGGCATCGACATCGCCGAGATCGAGGAACTGGACACCCGCGTCGCCAATGCGGGCGCGATCCGCGCGCTGGAGCAGGTCGCGGATCATACCTGCGAATATATCGTCGGCATCGTCGTCATCATCTCGAACGGATGATCCCGTCGCGCGCCGCCCTGGCGGAATCGACCGACCGTTCGCATCAGCTGGCGCAGGCGTGGCGATCGGATGAGACGGTCACGTATCTGGCCGACGCCTTCGCCGCGTGCGACCCGCCGGCCGCGGATGCGGTCGCCGACGTGGCGGAGCGGGTACTCGCCGACGCGGGCTGGATTGCGCCGCTGCTGGAGCCGCTGATCGACGCGCTGGCGACGGACCCGTGGTTCGAGCCACCGATCCGCGTCACCCGC
This sequence comes from uncultured Sphingomonas sp., assembly GCA_913774925.1. Classification (GTDB taxonomy): domain Bacteria; phylum Pseudomonadota; class Alphaproteobacteria; order Sphingomonadales; family Sphingomonadaceae; genus Sphingomonas. The sequence continues at coordinate 12,043 of CAJYKB010000039.1, forward strand.
GACACGTTGCGCACCACCGCGCTGCTGCTCGAACTGCCCGCAATGACGCTGACCGCGACGATCCTGTCGGCAGCGGCGATGCGGGATGCGCCCGCGCCGACCACGCTGGCGGCGTCGGGGCGGCTGTCGGTCGCGCGCTATCACCGCGCCGGTGGCGCACGGCTGTCGCGCTGGGCCGCAGGCGAGATCGACACCGCCTTCTCGACCGGTACCGCACCGGCGCTCGTTCCCCTTTCGACGGTGATGCTCGACGATGGCATGGTGTGCCGCATCGACGGGCGGCGTCACGCGCATCTCATCCACGGCGCGACCGGCGATGTCGCGATCCTCACCTTCGCGACGCGCGGCGGCGGCCTGACGCGCGAGTACGACCGCGCGACCGGACATCTCCTGCGCGCCGCGACCAGCGACGATGCGGCGTCGCGCACCCGATTGCTGCTCACGCTGCTTCGGGTCGACGGGCGGCGCGATGCCGGGGCGCATTTCGCGACCGCGACGCGCGATGCCGCCTTCCACCTGCGCTGGGACGCGATGCGCGAGTGGCTGGCGCTCGATCCCCCCGCCGCGCTGCCGCGGCTTCGCGAGATGGCGGCGAACGATCCGCATGACGAAGTCCGCGCCGCCGCCGCCCGGACCCTGCCGATGGGGGAGGCGCGCCTGTGCCGCGCGTGATCGCCGGCACCGACGACGGCGTCGCGATCGGCCTCGACGAACTCTGCGATGCGCTCGACGCCGCGTCATGGGATCCGCGCGACGAGGATTCGTTCGCCGAGATGGGCGTGTGGCTCGCCCGGCTGGAGCGCAACCGGACCTTTCTCTCCGACCTCGCGATCGGCGAGCTGGAGCGGCGCTTTGCCGGTCAGGAAGGCAATAGCTATGGCGCGCAGGTGCTGATGCTGCGCCCGCCCGGCCAGCGCTACGCCCTGCGCGCGAATTTCTGGCCGGCGCTGAACGATGCCGTCGTTCGCGCGGGCGGCACCGCGCCGTTCTTCTACGACCTGCCGCACGACCACAATTTCTCGTTCCTGACCGTCGGCTATCTCGGCCCCGGCTATTGGAGCGACTATTACCTCTTCGATGGCGCGCGCGACGGCGACGCGGGCGACGCGGCGCGACTGGTGTTCGACGAACGCGCCCGACTGGAACCGGGAAAGCTGATGCTCTACCGCGCGCACCGCGACGTCCATGTCCAGCTGCCGCCCGACAGCTTTTCGGTATCGCTCAACGTGCTGGGCTACGACCGGGCGCAGCCGTGGCGGACGCAGTATCGCTTCGATGTGGAGCGCAACACGATTGCCCAGGCGATGACCGCCACCCCGTCCGAAGCGCTGGTGACGATCGCCGCGCATCTGGGCGGCGAGGCCGGCGTCGCGCTCGCCGCCGAGCTGGCGCTCCGTCACCCGCATCCGCGCATGCGCCGTACCGCGCGTGCCTGCCTGCCGGACGTAGGCCATGCCGCGCTCGACGCGCGGATGGCGGACGATGCGGATCCCCGGATCGCGCGGGCGGCGCGCGCACGGCTGCGCTGACCGCTCCGTTTCGGACCAGCCCGCACCCCTGCGCCGCCGTGGGCGCGATATGCCAGGCGCATGGCCGTGCTGCTCCTGATCGATCGTCCCGGGCTGGAGGACGCGCTGCGGCTCCACGGCGCGCCACCCGCGCCGGGCGTCCGCTGACATTGCTGCCGCGCGAATATGCCATGCTGGTGCATCTGGCGCGTCACGCCGGGCGCACTGTCCCGCATGCGGAGCTGCGCCGTGCGGTGTTCGGGCTGGCGTTCGATCCGGGGACGAACCTGCTCGCGGTGCACGCGTCGCGGTTGCGCGCGGCGCTGGATCGCGGCTTCGCCTGGTCGATGCTCCACACCGATCGCGGGCGGGGCTATCGGCTGGTTGCGACACCGCCCGCCAGCGGGTAGCCAAGTCGAAAGACTTAGGAAGGATGTGTCCGATGAACGACCGCGTCTCGATCACCGTCGCCGACGGTATCGCCGATGTTCGCCTGATCCGCGCCGACAAGATGAACGCGCTCGACCCCGCGATGTTCGCCGCGCTGGCGGAGGCGGTCGACACGCTGAAGGGGCGTCAGGACGTGCGAGTCGCGGTGCTCTCGGGCGAGGGGCGCGCCTTCTGCGCGGGGCTCGATATGGCGTCGATGGCGGGTGGCGGCTCGGGGCTGAAGCTGGGCGAGCGCAGCCATGGTACCGCGAATCTCGCGCAATATGTCTGCACCGGCTGGCGCGAGCTGGGCGTCCCCGTCATCGCCGCGATCCACGGCGTCGCGATGGGCGGCGGGTTCCAGCTGCTGTCGGGCGCCGACATCCGCGTGGCGCACCCCGCCACCCGCATGGCGATCCGCGAAACCTATTGGGGGCTGGTGCCCGACATGGGCGGCTTCGCGCTGTGGCGCGGCACAGTGCGCGAGGATATCCTGCGCGAACTCGTCTATACCAGCCGCGAGTTCACCGCCGAGCAGGCGCAGCCCTGGGGTCTCGTCACCCATCTGGCGGAGGATCCGCACGCGCACGCGATGCAGATCGCGCGCGAGATCGCGGGCCGCAACCCGCATGCCGTGCGCGCATGCAAGCGGCTGTTTGCGGAAGTCGTCGACGGCGACACCGCCAGCATCCTGCTCGCCGAAAGTGCCGAGCAGATCAAATTGATGGGCAGCCCCAACCAGCGCGAGTCCGTCGTCGCCAACCTGGATAAGCGCACGCCCGTCTTCGTCGACTGATGCCACCCGCCGCGCCGCCTTGTGCCAAACTGAACGCGAGGTTGTTTCAGGTTCATGCAACGACGGTAGACTGAGGACGTTTCGACCCCAACACGACTTTCTAGGGAGAAATTGTCATGCGTAAGTTTCTGCTCGCTCTGGGTGCCACCGCGATGGTCGCGCCGACGCTGGTCGCCACCACCGTCGATGCCGATGCGCAGCGCCGCTACAAGTATCGCGAGTGGCGCGGCAACGACGGCCGCATCCGCTGCCGCCGGTCCGACGGCACCACCGGCCTCGTCGTCGGTGCGGTGGCGGGTGGCCTGCTGGGCCGCACGATCGACACGCGCGGCGATCGTACGCTGGGTACCGTGCTGGGCGGCGTCGGCGGCGCACTGGCGGGCCGCGAGATCGAGCGGAGCAGCAGCAGCCGTCGCTGCCGTTGAGCCTTTCGGGCTGATCTGCGTTGCGCAGGGGCGCGATCCATCCGGGTCGCGCCCTTTTTTGCATCACGGAGACGCCAGATGACGACCCGCACGGGTTCCGCCCGCTACGAAGGCCTGGGCAAGGACGGCAAGGGGTGGGTATCCACCCAGTCCGGCGTGCTGAAGGACCAGCGCTACGGCTTCGGCACGCGGTTCGAGGACGAGCCCGGCACCAATCCCGAGGAGCTGATCGCGGCGGCGCACGCGTCCTGCTTCACGATGGCGCTGTCGTTCGCGCTGGCGGGCGCCGGGCACAGCGAGGGCACGCTGAACACCACCGCAAAGGTCACGCTGGAGAAGGACGGCGACGGCTTCACGATCACCGCCTCCGCGCTGCACCTGACCGCGACGATCCCCGGCATCGCCGCCGAAGATTTCGCAAAGATCGCCGAGGGGGCAAAGGCGAATTGCCCTGTGTCCAAGGTGTTGACCGCCAACATCTCGCTCACCCACGAACTGTCCGCGGGATGAACCGACAGTAGTTTTCGGTTCACGAAACCGGGAGTGCGCTTGTCCGTTCTGATCCCACCTTGAGAGACAGGAGAGTTGTTATGCGTATCATCATGAGCATGGCACTGGCAGCGACGACGCTGGCCGCAGTTCCGGCGGCCGCGCAGACGCCGTGGCAGGCCAACCGCGAATATCGCGACGACGTGCGCGACGCGCGTCGGGAGTATCGCGACAATATCCGCGACGCGGACTCGCGCCGTGACGTTCGTGACGCCCGCCGCGAGTATCGCGACGACATCCGCGATGCGCGTCGCGATCGCAACGACGACATCCGCGACTGGCGCCGGTCGTCGCGCTACGACTGGAACCGGCTGGAGCCCGGGCAGCGCCGCTACGACCCCGCGCGCTACTACCGCGACGGTCGCTATTACCGGGAGCGTGCGCTGACGCGGAACGATCGCATCTACCGCGGCTACAACGGGCGCTACTATTGCCGTCGCAACGACGGGACGACCGGGCTGATCGTCGGCGGTCTGGCCGGCGGTGCGCTGGGCAACATCATCGCGGGCGGCGGTTCACGCCTGCTCGGCACGGTGATCGGCGCCGGCGGCGGCGCGCTGCTCGGCCAGTCGATCGATCGCGGTCAGGTGCGCTGCCGCTGATCGAGGCGACGTCTGACGAAAAAGGGGCTTCGGGCGACCGGAGCCCCTTTTTGCTGCGTGCTAGATCAACCCGCCGCCCAGCATCAGCCGCAGGCCGAAGATCAGGATGAGGATCAAATTGAGGTTGCGTCCGCCGTTGCGCGACGACAGCGCGCCGATCGCGGCGCCGACGACCGCGATCGGGATGACGAACCAATAACCCCAGGCGAAGAACGGCAGGAACGGGACGATCCCGAGCACCAGCGCGACAAGCCCGATCAGGACGGAGATGATGTTCAGCATGCGCTCAACATGCGTGCGCATCGGGTGTATTGCAAGACCATGACACGAAGGCTTCCTTAACCGCCCCCGCCGCATAGCCACCGTGCCCATCTCGTCTGGCGGAGCCTCATGCGGCGATTGACCTTCCCGGCCCTGATCCTTCCCATCGCCCTGCTCACCGCATGCGGCGCTGCCGATCCGCAGGCGACGAACGCCCAGGCCGACCTCGACACGCTCGACGCCGCACTGGGCGGCAACACCGCCGCCAGCGAGGGCGACCCCGCGCTGACGGCAGCGCTCCACGACCAGATCATGGTCGATCCGGCGCTGGTCCAGCAGGCCAATGACGATGTGATCCGTCCGCCCACGACCCCCGTGACCGGTGCGGTCCCGCCGGATGGCATCGCGGTCGCGGCGATGAAGGGCATTCCCCTGCCCACCGGTCTTCGCAGCGCCCCGCCGCCGTCCGCCGATTGCCCCGCCTGCACGACCGCGCGCCGCGCGCTGACGCTGGGAGCGCTGGCGCAGTCGCAGGGTGGCAGCACCGGGCGATGCGCGCAGCGGCTGGCCTATTCCATCGCCTGGGCGAACCGCCTGCCCGACGCGCTGCCGCTCTACCCCGACGCGCGCGTGGCGGAGGCCGCGGGCGCCGATGGCGACGGCTGCGCGCTACGCGTAGTCAGCTTCGTCAGCGCACAGCCGATGCAGACGCTGCTCGATTTCTACTATACCCGGGCCACTGCCGCCGGCTTCCCCGCTGGTCATCAGGCCGATGGCGGCGAGCACGTCCTGGCCGGCGCGGCATCGGGCAAGGGGGCGTACCTCGTCACGCTGCGCCCGCATCGCGGCGGGGGTACGGAGGTGGATCTGATGGTCGACGCGCACTGACGCGGTGCCCGCGCGCCTGTGACACAGCCATGCCGTCCCTCTTCGTCTTCGCGACGGTCGTAGCGGAGATGGTCGCCACCTCAGCGCTCACGCGCGCCGATGACGTCGCTCGTCTTACGCCCGCAAAGGTCGCCGACGGAAGGCCGATCCGCGCGCGCCTGTCGGCGCGACGGACGCGATACGATCGCAAAGATGCGTGGAGGTGGGAGCCGGAACGACCCGCGGCGAAATCGTTGCGGCTGCTTCCTTCCGGACCTGACCGGGTTGGCGACGACCACGTCCGCCCGACTCCCGCGCGCCATATGGCGGAGCCGGGCGGCGTGTTCAAGCGGCTATTACCAGCGCGTCTGGAAACAGCGACGGACCGGACCGTAATAGCTGTCCTGCCAGCGGCAGACGGTGCGGACGTCGCCCCATTGGCGATTGCGCGACCAGCGCGGCCCGCGATCCCAGCGCGCACCCCGGTTCCAGTGGCGACCGCGATCCCAGCCGCGACCACGGTCCCATCCCGGGCCACGCTCCCAACCCGGACCGCCGCGGTGCCAGCCGTGATCGCGCGGATGCGCCTGCGCGGCGACGGGGGTCATCGCACTCGCCGCGACGACGCCGGCGATGCTCAAGGCCATCAGTTTCATGTGCATCTACTCCTGCTCATGTGCTGTGTTCACAGCCTACGCACAGGCGTCTGCATCGATCCTGAACCTCATGGTAAGCTGACGGTCAGCTTGTCCATCTGCGCAGTCAGCCGGATCTGGCACGACAGGCGGCTGGTCCGTCGTGCATCGGGGACGAGGTCGAGCATGTCCTCCTCCTCCTCGCTGGCGGGCGGCAGCCTACCGGCGTCTTCCGCCGCGACGATCACATGGCAGGTCGCGCAGGCCAGCTCGCCGCCGCACGTCCCTTCCAGCGGCATGCCCGCGCGTTGTGCGACATCGAGCAGGCGCTCACCCGGCACGGCGTCGGCGTTGCAGGCACGATCGGCGGTGACGAACCGAACCCTCACGCCGCCACCCGCTGCGCATCTGCCGCCGCCACGATCCGGTCGATCGCACGCACGAGTTCCTCCTCCGTGGTATAGCGCCCGAATCCCAGCCGGATCGACGACCGCGCCTCGGCATCGCTCAGCCCGATCGCACGCAGCACATGGCTGGCCCGCCCCGACCCGCTGGCGCACGCCGACCCCGCCGAGAAGGCGACATCGCGCAGGTCGCTCATCAACCGGCCGACGTCCAATCCCTCGCGCCGGACGTTGAGGTTGCCGAGATAGCGCCGCTCGCGCGGTCCGTTCACCGCCCAGCCCGGCAACCGCTCCAGTGCGACGGCGTGCAGGCGAGCGACATGCGGCGCATCTTCCTCGCTGCGTTCGCGCATCAGCCGCGCCGCCGCACCGAATCCCGCACACAGCGCGGGCGACAGCGTCCCCGACCGGCCACCCTCCTGGTCACCGCCATGCATCAGCGGCGCCGGCGCGACCCCGTCGCGGATCCACAACGCCCCCACGCCCTTGGGGCCATGCACCTTGTGCGCAGAAATGGCGATCATATCGGCCTCCTGCGGGATCGCCGTGCGCCCATAGCCCTGCACCGCGTCGCACAGGAACAGCGCGCCCGCCGCATGCGCCATCTCCGCCAGCGCCGCGACGGGCTGCACGACCCCGATCTCGTTGTTGACCAGCATCGCGCAGACCAGCGCCGTTCCCGGCACGATCGCCCGCGCCGCCGCCTCGCGGTCGACGATCCCGTCGCCGTCGACCGGCAGCACCACCGCGTCGCCGCGCGCCGCGACCGTATCCAGCACCGCGGCATGTTCGGTCGCGATCGTGACGACGCGTCCAGCGGGCGCTCCCTTGATCGCCCAATTCAGCGCCTCGGTCGCGCCGCTGGTGAACGCCACCCGTCCGCCCGCCGGCAACAAGGCAGCGACCTCGTCGCGCGCCACCTCGACCGCTGCCTTCGCCATCCGCCCCGCGCGATGCGGCGAGTGCGGGTTCGCGAACTGGTCGCGCAGCCAGGGAAGCATCGCCTCGAATGCCTCGGGCGCCAGCGGGGTCGTCGCCTGATAATCCAGATACGTCATGCCGCGATGCGCCGCGCCGCCTTCGCCACGCTGCGCCACGCCGCGACGAACCGCTCGACGTCATCGCGCGTGGTCGTGCGCCCGAAGCTCACGCGCACGACCTCGCGCGTGCGCTCCTCGCTCCATCCCATCGCGCGGAGGACATGGCTGGGTTTCAGGCTGCCGCTGGCGCACGCGCTCCCCGCCGATACCGCGATCCGGTCCAGGTCGAAGCGGATCAACTGTGCCGCCGACGCCACGCCCGGCATCCGGTACGATCCGATCGCCGGGTGCCGGTTCGCGCCTTCCGCCACCACCTCGCCGCCCGAGCGCCGGATCGCATCGTCCAGATAGGCACGCAAGGCGGTGTGATCGGGCTCCGGCTCCTCGATCGCCGCGAGGTAGCCGAGCACCCCCGGCACATTCTCCGTCCCCGCACGGTAGCCCCGTTCCTGCCCGCCGCTCGGCCGCAGTACC
>CAJYKB010000040.1 GCA_913774925.1 uncultured Sphingomonas sp.
TGTGCATCGTCGACAGCTGGCCGGGGCAGATGCGCACCGTCTGGAACGATCACGACCGCTTCTTCCAGACCTATTTCACCACCTATCCGGGCAAGTATTTCACCGGCGACGGCTGCCGCCGCGACGAGGACGGCTATTACTGGATCACCGGGCGCGTCGACGACGTCATCAACGTGTCGGGCCACCGCATGGGCACCGCGGAGGTCGAATCCGCGCTCGTCGCGCACGCCGGCGTCGCGGAAGCGGCGGTCGTCGGCATGCCGCACGAAGTGAAGGGCCAGGGCATCTACGCCTTCGTCACGCTCAACGCCGGGGTCGAGGCGTCGGAGGAGCTGCGCACCGAATTGCGCCAGTTCGTCCGCGGCGAGATCGGCCCGATCGCCAGCCCCGACGCGATCCAGTTCGCGCCCGGCCTCCCCAAGACCCGCTCCGGCAAGATCATGCGACGCATCCTGCGCAAGATCGCCGAAGACGACATCGGCAACCTCGGCGACACCTCAACCCTCGCCGAGCCGTCGGTGGTCGACACGCTGGTGGCGGAACGCGTGGTCCGCAAATAGCGACTGATCGGGATCAGGTCGGGGAACGGCGCTCCCCGGCCGCCCATTGGGGGGCGATGACCCAGCACCCCACCCCGCCCTATCCCGAGCAGCAGCAGCCGATGCCCGGCCGCACCGACGCGATGGACCCGCGCCCGGATCACGGCGAGCACAGCTACGTCGGCCACGGCCGCCTGCTCGATAAAAAGGCGATCGTCACCGGCGGCGACAGCGGGATCGGGCGCGCCGTCGCGCTCGCCTATGCGCGCGAAGGCGCCGACGTGCTCATTTGCTATCTCGACGAGCATGACGATGCGGCGGAGACGAAGCGGCTGGTCGAGCAGGCGGGACGAACCGCGATCCTCGTCCCCGGCGACCTGAGCGATCCGGCGCGCGCCCGCGCGGTCGTCGACAAGGCGGTCGCGGCGTTCGGGCGCATCGACGTGCTGGTCAACAATGCCGCGCACCAGGCGACCTTCCAGTCCCTGGAGGACATTTCTGACGCGGAATGGCAGCTGACCTTCGCCACCAACATCCACGCGATGTTCTATCTGGCGAAAGCTGCGGTGCCCCACATGCAACGCGGGGGCGTCATCATCAACACCACCTCGATCAACGCCGACCAGCCCAACGAGACGCTGCTCGCCTATGCGACGACCAAAGGCGCGATCCACAATTTCACCGCCGGGCTGGCGCAGATGCTGGCGGAGCGCGGCATCCGCGTGAACGCGGTCGCGCCGGGGCCGGTGTGGACCCCGCTGATCCCCTCCACCATGCCCCCCGAACAGGTGAAGACCTTCGGCAGCAACACCCCGCTCGGCCGCGCGGCGCAGCCGGTGGAACTCGCGCCACCCTACGTCATGCTGGCGACCGACGAGGCGAGCTACATCACCGGCGCGACGGTGCCCGTGACCGGCGGGCGGCCGTTCCTGTAAGATGCCTCGTCACCCCGGGCTTGTCCCCGGGTCCCACTTCTCCGCCTGCGCTGCAACCTAAGCAGATCAAGCCCGGGATGACGCAGGATGTAACCATAGATTACTGAATTACCTAGATAATATCTAAACCTTCCCACGCCTCGTCCGTTGGTCCGCTGTCAATCCCAGCGAGAGGCAAGCCCATGTATTACCACGACAAGCGGCTTCAATATCCCGTCGTCGTCGAGAAGCCCGATCCCGCCTTCGCGCGCATGCTCCAGCAGGCGATCGGTGGGGTCGAGGGCGAGATCCGCGTCTGCATGCAGTATTTCTTCCAGGCGTGGGGCAATCGCGCGCCGACGACCAGGTATGGCGACATGCTGCTCCACACCGCGACCGAGGAGATCGGCCATATCGAAATGCTGGCAACCGCGGTCGCGCTCAACCTCGACAAGGCGCCCGCCTCGCTTCAGGAGGAAGGCGCCGCGGACGGGATCGTCGGCGCGGTCATGGGCGGCGAACGCCCGCGACACATCATCGAAGGGCTGATCCACAAGAACCTGCTGTCGGGCGGGCTTGCCGCGATGCCGATGGGTTCCGACGGCGTGCCGTTCAACATGAGCCACATCTACGCCAGCGGGAACATCGCCGCCGACATGTACTGCAACGTCGCCGCGGAAAGCACCGGCCGCGTGCTGGCCACCCGCCTCTACCATGCCGCGAAGGACGAGGGCATGAGGAACATGCTCCACTTCATGATCGCGCGCGACACGATGCACCAGGAGCAATGGCTCGCTGTGATCGAGGAACTGGGCGACAAGGCCGCCGTCCTGCCGATCCCCAACTCCTTTCCGCAGGAACAGGAGAACCAGCAGCACAATTACGACTTCTTCGTCACCTCACTCGACGGCACCTATCCCGAAGGGCGCTGGACCTAGGGACCGAGCATCGACGGCAAGGGGCATTTCACCGCCTTCCGTAACGAGCCGATGGGCGAAGAACCCGTGCTCGGCCCCGCGCGGCCCGACAGCAGCGCGCAGGCGGAGCAGATCGGCAAGGCGTAATCGTCCACCCCGTCGCCCCGACCGTGAGCCGGGGTCCCCGACCTCGTGCGGCGGCGCAGAAGAAGCGGGAGCCCGGGTCAGGCCCGGGCGACGATGTGGCCGGACGCCCTCGCCCTCCACCCTTGGCGACTGCCCCCTCCCTGCCGTATCGCACGCGCTCCTGTCCCCCACCGGAGCCGACTGCCGATGCCCGTTCCCGCGCCGTTGCGGTCCTGCCTCGCGCTCCTGCTGATCCTGCTTCCCGCGACGCTCGCCGCGCAGCCGTCACCGCTCGCTACCGCCTCGGCGCAGCTGGCGAAGGCGGAAAGCGACCTGCGCGCAGCGGACAAGGCGCTCGACGGCCGGCTCGACGACGACGCGCGCGCCGACCTGCGCGCCAGCGTTCTCACCGCGCGCACCGCGACCGCCGCCGCGACCCAGGCGTTGACCGACCAGCTGGCGCTGATCGACGCGCGCCTCGCCGGGTTGGGCACCACCCCGGCGGCCGGCGAAGCGCCCGACATCCGCGCGGAGCGTGCCCGCCTCGCCCGCGAGCGTACCGCGCTCGATTCTGCGGCGAAGCGCGGACGCCTGCTGGGCGTCGAGGCGCAGCAGCTGGCCGACGAGATCGCGCAGAACCAGGCCGAACAGTTCGGCCAGCGCATCTCCGCGCACGTCCCGTCGCCGCTGTCGCCCACCTTCTGGAGCGCGGTGATCCACAACCTGCCGCGCGACATGCGCCGCATCGCGGCCTTCGTCGACGGCGGCGCGCAAAGCCTGCGCGATCGCCCTGTCCGCGCGCCCTGGTGGCCCGCGCTGCTCGGGCTCGCCGCCGCGCTCGCGATCCTCGTACCCGGCCGCGCCGCCGCGCACGGGCTGGGGCGCCGCTTCCTGATCGAGGGCGCACCGGGGCACCGCGTCCGCCGCTCCGCCAATGCGATCTGGCGCGTGGCGGTGGGGACGCTCACCCCGTTCCTGGCCACCACCGCGCTCGTGCAGGGATTGCGCTGGTCGCAGCTGGAACCGCGTGGCTGGACCGGGCTGTTCGATGCGGTGATCGTCGCGGCCACCTTCGGCGGCTTCACCGCCGCGGTGACCGGCGCGGTGCTGATGCGCAACCAGCCGAGCTGGCGCGTGCTGCCGATCGCGGACGATGCCGCGCGCCAGCTGCGCCCGTTCAGCTGGCTGCTCGCGGCCGTCGCGGCGCTCACCATCCTGATCGACGCGTTCAACACCGCGGTCAACGCGAGCGCCGCGGCGCTCAGCGCGACGCAGGCGCTGGAGGCGATCGTCCATATCGCGATGATCGCCGGTGCGCTCGCCGTCGTCGCACGGCTGCGCGCCGCCCGTGCCGATGCGGAGGACGCCGCGCCCACCCGCGCCGGGCTGGGGGCGCTGGCCCTCTTCGCATGGATCGTGGTGGCGGCGGCCGCCGTCGCGCTGCTCGCGGGCTATCTCGGCTTCGCGCTGTTCCTGATGCAGCTCGTCGCCTGGGCGGTGGTGCTCGGCAGCATCGTCTTCCTGACGATGGCCGCGGTGGACGATGTCGCGACCACCGTCTTCACCCGCGACAGCACGGTCGGACGCGTGCTGTGCCGCGCGCTGGGGGTGCGCGGCGCGCTGATCGACCAGTTCGGCGTGCTGCTGTCGGGCGTGCTGCGGCTGGTGCTCGGCGTCGCCGCGGTCGCGATGCTGTTCGCCCCGTTCGGCGCGGGCGGCGGCATCGGGACGCTGTTCGGGCGCGTCGGTGCGCTGGCGCAGGGGATCCAGATCGGCGGCATCGCGATTTCGCCCGCCACGATCCTGCGCGGGCTGCTGGTGCTGTTCGTCGGACTGGGGCTGGTTCGCGCCTTCATGCGCTGGCTGGAGGGAAAGTATCTCCCCGCCACCGATCTCGACGGATCGGGGCGCAACTCCGTCAGCCTCGTCGCGCGCTACGTCGGCATCGCGCTGGCGGTGATCTGGGCGCTCGCCTCGCTCGGCATCGGGGTCGAGCGGATCGCGCTGCTGCTGTCCGCGCTGTCGGTCGGCATCGGCTTCGGCCTGCAGGCGATCACGTCGAATTTCGTCTCCGGCCTCATCCTGCTGGCCGAGCGTCCGATCAAGATCGGCGACCTGGTCCGCATCGGCACCGACGAGGGCGACGTGAAGCGCATCAGCGTCCGCTCGACCGAGATCGAGCTGCCCGACCATTCGACGCTCATCGTCCCCAATTCGGAACTCATCACCAAGACCGTCCACAACAGGACGCTGGCCAGCCCGCTCGGCCGTGTCCAGATCCAGTTCTCGATCCCGATCGAGGCGGATGCCGACCGCGCGCTGGCGCTCGTCGAGCGCGCCTTCGTCGAGCACACCGCGGTGCTTGACGCGCCGGCGTCGGCGGTGTTCATCGACTCGATCGCCAATGGCCGCGTGCTGTTCAACTGCTTCGCGCACGTCGAAAGCCCCCGCGCCGCCTACCGCGCACGTAGCGAGATCCTGACCACCCTGCTGCGCTGGTTCCGCGAGGAGGGGATCGAACTGGGCACCGTGCCGCAGAAGCTGGAGCTGGTGCCGCCAGCCGATGCAGCCCCCCCGTCACCCCGGGCTTGATCCAGGGCGGCGACGACGAACCCTTTTTCCCATTCCATGCCACCATCCCCGCCGCCGCGTGTTGTGCGCATGCGAAGAAAAAAGGGGATCGCACCGTTGCACACGCTCGCCGACCGGCTTCAGCCCGGCTCGCCCTATCCGCTGGGCGCCACGTTCGACGGAATGGGCGTCAATTTCGCGGTCTTCTCCGCCAATGCCGACCGGATCGAACTGTGCCTGTTCGATCCCGAGGGCAAGCGTGAACTCAAGCAACTGACCCTGCCGGAATGCACCGACGAGGTGTGGCACGGCTACCTGCCCGATGCCGAACCCGGCGTCGTCTACGGCTATCGCGCGCACGGCCGCTACGAACCGGAGGCGGGGCACCGTTTCAATCCCAACAAGCTGCTGCTCGATCCCTACGCCCGCCGCCTGCAAGGGCAGATCAAATGGACCGATGCGCTCCACGGCTACCGCGTCGGGCACCGCAATGCCGACCTGTCCTTCGACAAGCGCGACAGCGCGCCCGCCATGCCAAAGGCGGTGGTGGTCGACGACCATTGGGACTGGTCGCGCGACCGCCGCCCGAACACGCCCTGGTCGGAGACGATCATCTACGAGGCGCACGTCAAGGGTCTGACCAGGCTGATGGAGGAGGTGCCAGTACGCGAACGCGGCACCTATGCCGCGCTCGGCCATCCCGCCGTCATCCGTCACCTCAAGCGCATCGGCGCGACCGCGATCGAGCTGCTGCCGATCCACGCCTTCACGCAGGACCGCTTCCTCCAGGAAAAGGGGCTGCGCAATTACTGGGGCTACAACACCCTCGGCTTCTTCGCGCCGGAACAGGGCTATCTGTCGTCGGGTCAGCAGGACGAGCTGCGCCGCGCGGTCCACCGCCTGCACAAGGCCGGGATCGAGGTCATCCTCGACGTCGTCTACAACCACACCTGCGAAGGGTCGGAGCGCGGCCCGACGCTGTCGTGGCGCGGGCTCGACAATGCCAGCTACTATCGCCTCGTCGACGGCGACGCGCGCTATACCGTCAACGACACCGGCACCGGCAACACGCTGAACATGAGCAAGGCGCGCGTCATCCAGATGGTGGCGGACAGCTTGCGCTACTGGGCGACCAGCTTCGGCGTGGACGGCTTCCGGTTCGACCTGGGCTTGACGCTGGGCCGCGAGGCGACCGGGTTCGATCCCGGCGCCGCCTTCTTCGACGTGCTGCGACAGGATCCGGTGCTCGGCCGGCTCAAGCTGATCGCGGAGCCGTGGGACGTCGGCCCCGGCGGCTATCAGCTCGGCAACTTCCCCCCCGGCTTCGCGGAGTGGAACGACAAGTACCGCGACACCGTGCGCGAATACTGGCGCGGCGAACCCGGCAAGCGCGCCGACCTCGCCGCGCGCCTGTCCGGCTCGGGCGACCTGTTCGACCGCCGCGCGCGCCGCCCGTGGGCGAGCGTCAATCTGCTCGCCGCGCACGATGGCTTCACGCTGGCCGACACCGTCACCTACGAAGAGCGCCACAACGAGGCGAACGGCGAGGACAATCGCGACGGCCACAGCCACAATGCCTCGCGCAACTGGGGCGTGGAGGGGCCGACCGACTGCGCGGTCGTCAACGATGCGCGCGCCCGCGTCATGCGCTCGATGCTCACCACGCTGCTGACCTCGCTCGGCACCCCGATGCTGGTGGCGGGCGACGAGTTCGGGCGCACGCAGCGCGGCAACAACAACGCCTATTGCCAAGACAATGAGATCAGCTGGCTCGACTGGCAGGCCGCCGCCTCGCCGGAGGGTCAGTCGCTGATCGACTTCACCGCGCGCCTGACCGAGCTGCGCCGCCGCTTCTCCGTGCTGCGCAATCCCACCTTCCTCTACGGACAGGACTCCCCCGGCGAGGGGATCGAGGACATCGAATGGTGGGACGAGCGCGCGCAGCGCCTCTCGCCGGAGGATTGGCAGAATCCGGAAGGGCGCGCGCTGCTGATGCGCCGCGCCACCCGCACCGACGACGGCGCGGTGGAGGCCGTGTCGCTGCTCCTCAACGCATCGGCCGATCCCATCACCTTCACCCTGCCCCCGCCGCACGCCCGGCGGATCGTCCTGATCGACAGCGCCAAGCCCGGGCAGGGCGAGCTGGAGATCGACGACCGCTACGAAGTCGCGCCCCAGGGTGCGGCGCTGGTGACGTGGCGCAGCGAGATGCCGGCATGAAGATGCCTCACACGTCATGCCGGACTCGTTCCGGCATCCACCCTTCCGCGCGCCTCGCGACCATTTGGTGTGCGGAACAGTGGATCCCGGAACGAGCCCGGAATGACGGGTCGAGCCATCGCGAGGCCACCCCATGACCTGGGGTCCCGAACCGCTCGGCGACGGCACCACCCGCTTCCGCCTCTGGGCGCCCGAGGCACCCGCCGTCGCGATCGAGGTCGACGGCCAGCCCCCCGTGGACATGGAACCGGGCGCGGACGGCTGGTACGCGCGCGTCCTCCCCGCCGCCGCGGGCACACGCTACCGCTTCCACGTCGGCGATACGACCGTCCCCGACCCCGCGTCGCGCCGCCAGTCGGGCGGCGTCCATGGCTGGAGCGTCGTTTCCGACACCGCCTACGACTGGCGCCACCCCGACTGGCGCGGCCGTCCGTGGCAGGAAACCGTGCTGCTGGAGGTCCACGCCGGCGTCCTCGGCGGCTTCGGCGCTGTAACCGACAGGCTTCCCGAATGGAAAGCCGCCGGCGTCACCGCGATCGAGCTGATGCCCATCGCTGCCTTCGGCGGCACCCGCGGCTGGGGCTATGACGGCGTCCTCCCCTATGCGGTGCACGAAAGCTACGGCACCCCGGACGAGCTGAAGGCGCTGGTGGACGCCGCGCATGGCCACGGCCTGTCGATCTTCCTCGACGTCGTCTACAACCACTTCGGCCCCGACGGTAACTACCTCGGCCAGTATGCCGCCGATTTCTTCGACCCTGACGTCCATACGCCGTGGGGCGGCGCGGTGGCGGTCGAGCGTCCGGAGGTGGCGCGCTTCTTCGTCGACAATGCGCGGATGTGGCTGGACGAATACCGCTTCGACGGCCTGCGCCTCGACGCGGTCCACGCCATCGCCAACGCCCCCTTCCTCGACGCCATGGCCGCCGAACTGCGCGCCGCCTTCCCCGACCGGCACGTCCATCTGGTGCTGGAGAACGAGGCGAACGACGCCCCCCGCCTCGCCCCCGGCCGCTACGACGCGCAGTGGAACGACGACTTCCACAACGTCCTCCACGTCCTGCTCACCGGAGAGACCAGCGCCTATTACGCCGACTTCGCCGACCGCCCCGCCGAACGCCTGGCGCGCTGCCTGTCGGAGGGGTTCATCTATCAGGGCGAGCCCTCCCCCAACCATGACGGCGCAGTCCGCGGCACCCCCAGCGCGCATCTTTCGCCGACCGCGTTCGTCGCCTTCCTCCAGAACCACGATCAGGTCGGCAACCGCGCGATGGGCGAGCGGCTGGTCGCGCTCGCGGACCCGGCAAAGCTCGCCGCCGCCACCGCTTTGCTCCTGCTCTCGCCCCAGATCCCGCTGCTGTTCATGGGCGAGGAGGAGGGCAGCGATACCCCCTTCCTCTTCTTCACGGACTTCCACGACGATCTCGCCGATGCCGTGCGCGATGGCCGCCGCCGCGAATTCGCGAAGTTCGCCGCCTTCGCCGACGAGGTCGCCCGCGCGCGCATCCCCGATCCCAACGCGCGGGACACATTCGACCGCTCCCGCCCCCGGCCCGGCGCGGACGCGGACCATTGGCGCACGCTCCACCGCGACCTCCTCGCGCTCCGTCACCGCCATATCGTGCCCCGGCTTGCGGGTGCGGTATCGATCGACGCGGTCGCGCACGGCGACGCCGCGGTCACCGCGCGGTGGCGGCTGTCCGATGGCGCGATCCTGACGATCGCGATCGATCTCGCCGACACGCCCGCACCACTGCCCGCGACCGAAACGCCGCTGTTCGCGCTCCCCGCCCGTTTCATCGCATGGATCGCATCATGACCGTCCGGCTGCTGCGCGACTGGACCGATGCGCGGGGTCGCCCGCAGCGCGTCGCCGACGACGTCCTCGCGGCGATCGGCGCGCGCCTCACCCCCGCCGTGACGGCGGACACGCCGTTCCTCTCCGCCGATACCGGCCAGCCCCTCGCCCTGCCCGGTGGCACGGCGGGCACCGCCGAATGGGTGTTCGAGGATGGCGGCCGCACCACCGCTTCGCTCGCCGACGACGGTACGATCCTCGCCCCGGAGCGCCCCGGTTATCACCAGCTGGTCGCGGGCGCCCGCGCCTTCACGGTCGCGCTGGCCCCGCGCCGCTGCCCCGCACCGCCGGCCCGCGCGTGGGGAGCGGCGGTGCAGATCCCCGCGCTGCGCGACGCCACCCCGACCGCGTTCGGCGATGCCGGCATCCTCGCCCGCGCCGCCCCCGCCTTCACCCGGATCGGCGCGCAGGCGCTCGCGATCAGTCCGACGCACGCCCTGTTTCCGGGCGCACCGGCGCGGATCAGCCCCTATTCGCCCTCGACGCGGCTGTTCCACAACGTCCTGCTCGCCGACCCTTCGCTGATCGGCATCGCTGCGCCGCCCTCCCCGGCGCCCGCGCTCATCGACTGGGGGCACGCGATCCCGGAACGAATGGCACTGCTCCAAGCGGCTTACGCTGGCGCGGGCGAGGCGGTGCGCGCCGCCGCGGCGGCATGGCGCCGGCAACGCGGCGCCACGCTGGAGGCGCACGCCCGCTTCGACGCGCTCCACGCCCGGCTCGGCGGCGACGGCTGGCGCGATTGGCCCTCCGCCTTCCAGGACGCCGCGGGCGATGCCGTCATCCGCTTCGCCGCGCAGGAAGAGGAGGAGGTCGCCTTCTTCGCCTTTCTTCAATGGCTTACCGACCTGTCGCTGGCGCAGGCGCAGCGCACCGCGCGCGACGGGATGGCGATCGGCCTCATCGCCGATCTGGCCATCGGGATGGCGCCGGACGGCAGCCATGCCTGGAGCGCGCCGCAGGAGGTGCTGCGCGGTCTCAGCATCGGCGCGCCGCCAGACCCCCTCGGGCCGCAGGGTCAGAATTGGGGCATCACCGCGCTCGACCCCGTGGCCCTCGAACAGAGCGGCTTTCGCCCCTTCATCGACACGCTGCGCGCCGCCTTCGCGCACGCCGGCGGGGTGCGCATCGACCACGCGCTGGGGCTCGAGCGCCTGTGGGTGATACCCGAAGGCGCCGACGCGTCGCAGGGCGCCTACCTCACCATGCCCGGCGAGCACCTGCGCCGCATCGTCGCGATCGAGGCGCAGCGGGCGGGCGGCATCGTCATCGCGGAGGATCTGGGCACCGTCCCGCCCGGCCTGCGCGAGGCGCTGGCGCAGCGCTGCATGATGGGGATGCGCGTCCTGCCGTTCGAGCGTGACGCGGGCGGCGGGTTCATACCCCCTGCGATATGGGACGAGGGCGCGGTAGCGATGACCGGCACCCACGACACGCCGACCGTTGTCGGCTGGTGGACGGCGCGCGACCTCGACTGGGCGCGCCGCCTCGACCGTGCGGTGGAGGACGACCGCGCCGCCGACCGCACCGCTTTGTGGCAGGCGCTCGGCGGCACCGGCGATCCGCCCGCCGACGTGCCGCTCGATGCGATCCTCGCGCATGTCGCCGCTGCCCCCGGCGCACTCGCCCTGTTCCCGCTGGAGGATCTGCTCGGGCTGGAGGAACAGCCCAACCTGCCCGGCACGATCGACGAACACCCCAATTGGCGCCGCCGCCTGCCCGCCGACATCCACGCGCTGCTCGCCCAGCGCGCCGTCGTCCGCCGCGCCCGCCTGCTCACCAGCGAAAGACCCGGATGACCGCCCCTTGTCCGCCGCGCGCGACCTACCGGCTGCAATTCCACGCCGGCTTCACCTTCGCCGATGCGGAAGGGATCGTGCCCTATCTCGACCGGCTCGGCATCAGCCACGTCTATGCCTCGCCGATCACCACCGCCGCGCCGGGGTCGACCCACGGCTATGACGTGGTGGACCCGGCCGCGATCAACCCCGAACTGGGCGGCGAGCCGGCCTTCCGCTCGCTCGCCGCCGCGCTCGCCGCGCGCGACATGGGGCTGGTGATCGACATCGTCCCCAATCACATGGGCGTCGCCACCGGCACCAATGCGAGGTGGCAGGACGTGCTGGCGAAGGGGCAGGCGAGCGAACACGCCGCAATATTCGACATCGACTGGGGCGAACCGATCGTGCTCCCGGTCCTCGGCACCCCCCTGTCGCAAGCGCTGACGGAGGGCGCACTGAGCGTCGAGCGACACGACGACCGCTGGTGGATCGTCGCTTACGGCGAACATCGCTTCCCCGTCCGCGACGAGGATCAGGCTGGGGGCGACGCGACGCCGTTCCCCGACCTGCTCGCGCGCCAGCATTACCGGCTCGCCTGGTGGCGCACCGCCAATGACACGCTCAACTGGCGCCGCTTCTTCTCGATCAACGAACTGGCCGGCGTCCGCGTCGAGGATGCGGCGGTGTTCGAGAAGACGCACGCGCTCGTCTTCCGCCTGTATGACGAGGGGCTGATCCAGGGGGTCCGCATCGATCACGTCGACGGCCTGACCGACCCGATCGGCTACACCCGCCGCCTGCGCGAACGCCTCGGCCCGGAGGCATGGATCGTGGTCGAGAAGATCCTGGCCGCGGACGAGCCGCAGCCCGCCGGCTGGGGCGTCGACGGCACCAGCGGCTATGACGCGATGGAGCTGATCGGACAGGCGCTCCACGACGCCGCGGGCGCGGTGCCCCTCACCGATCTGTGGCACGATCTGACCGGCCGTACCGCATGCTTCGAGGCGGAGGAACTCGCCGCGCGGCAGCAGCTGCTGGCGTTGCAGTTCACCGGGCAGCTGGAACGCACCGTCGCCGCCTTCGCCGCCATCGCACTCGAGGGTATCACCCCCGCGATGCTGCGCCGCGCGGTCGAGCGG
>CAJYKB010000041.1 GCA_913774925.1 uncultured Sphingomonas sp.
CGTTCGCATCATCTCGATGTTCCTGTTTTGTACACAAACAGTGTGACGATGTCAAGCACGGATGCGCGCGACGCGGCACATCACGAATATGGGCATGAATGTGGGGGAAGTGGAGCGGGTAGCGGGAATCGAACCCGCGTATTCAGCTTGGAAGGCTGCTGCACTACCATTGTGCTATACCCGCCCGCGCAGGGATCGCTTGCCACGATCGGCGCCCGCGGGTCAACCGCGCTTCGCATCGGCCTGCGACTCGCCTAGGACGCACGGCGATGCGCCGCCTCCTTCTTCTGCTTCCCCTGTTTGCCGCCGCCCCCGCCGCGGCGCAGGACATCGTCGTCACCGGCCGCGGCCTGTCCGATCGCCCCGGCGACCGCGCGTTCGACATCGTCACGATCGATGCCGATCGCATCGCCGCCAGCGCCAGCGCGCGGCTGGAGAACGTGCTCGCCGACGTCGCCGGGCTCCAGCAGTTCCGCCGCTCCGATTCGCGCTCCGCCAATCCGACCAGCCAGGGGATCTCGCTGCGCGGGATCGGCGGCAACGCGTCCAGCCGCGCGCTGCTGGTGCTGGACGGCGTGCCCCAGGCCGACCCCTTCGGCGGCTGGGTCGCCTTCCCCGCTTATGCCACCGACCGCATCGGGCGCATCCGCGTCACCCGCGGCGGGGGCAGCGGCTATCTCGGCCCCGGCGCGCTCGCCGGCACGGTCGAGCTGGACAGCGCCGCCCCGGCCGCCGCGTCCCCGCTGCTCGCCAGCCTCGCCTACGGCAGCCGCGATTCGATCGACGCGCGCGCCAGCGCCTCGCTGGTGCGCGGGTCCGGAGCCGCCACCCTCTCCGTCGCCTATGCGCGCGGCGACGGCTTCATCCCCACCGTCGCGGAGGATCGCGGTCCTGCCGACCGCCCCGCCCCCTATGAACAGGCGTCGGTTGCGCTACGCACGATCGTCGCGGTCGACTCTGCCACCGAGCTACAGGCCAATGTCGCCGCCTTCACCGACATGCGCGACCGCGGCACCGCCTTCACCCGAAACCGCAGCCGGGGGGCGGACGCCTCGCTGCGACTTGACGGGCGCGGTGCCTGGGGCTGGTCCGCGCTCGCGTATCTCCAGACGCGCACCTTCGCCTCGCAATTCGCCAGCATCGATACGGCGCGCACCACCGCGACGCAGAGCCTCGACCAGTACAACACCCCCGCCACCGGGCTAGGCGCCCGCATCGAGGTCGCCCCCCCGGTCGGCACCGGCAACGACCTGCGCATCGGCGCCGACGTCCGCGCGCTGTCGGGTCGGACGCAGGAATTCTATACCTTCGTCGCCGCCCGCCCCACCCGCCGCCGCATCGCCGGCGGCGACACGCGCACGACGGGCCTGTTCGCCGACGCCAGCATGACCCGCGGCGCGTGGGTGGCGACACTGGGCGGTCGCGTCGACCGCTGGCAGATCACGCGCGGGATGCTGCTGGAGGCGCCCCTCGCCGGCGGCGCGGCGCTCACCAACCAGCATTTCCCCGACCGCACCGGCACCGAGGCGACCGGGCGCGCCGGGCTCGCCTGGTCGCCGACCCCTGCGCTGACGCTGCGCGCGGCGGGCTATCGCGGCTGGCGCCTGCCGACGCTCAACGAGCTCTACCGCCCGTTCCGCGTCGGCACCGATGCCACCGCCGCCAACGCGTCGCTCTCTCCCGAGCGCCTGACCGGGGTCGACGCGGGTGTCACCCTCACCCCGGTCGCGGGCGTATCGCTCTCCGCCGGCGTGTTCCGCAACCATCTGTCCGGCGCGATCGCCAACGTCACCGCGGGCACCGGCCCCGGCACCTTCCCCGGCGTCGGCTTCGTCGCAGGCACCTATCGCGTCCGCCGCAACCTCGACGCGATCCGCTCGTCGGGGGTCGAGGTCGAGGCGCGCGGCACGATCGGCGCGATCACCGCGCTCGCATCCTGGAGCCACGTCGATCCGCGCGTCGCCGCATCCGGCGCCGCCGCCGCGCTGGGCGGCCTGCGCCCCGCACAGACCCCGATCGACCAGCTATCCGCGACGCTCGGCTGGCGCGATGGCGACCGCGCGCTGTCCGGCACCCTGCGCCACGTCGCCCGCCAGTTCGAGGATGACGCCAACACCCGCACGCTCGCCCCCGCCACCACACTCGACACCGCGCTCGCCATCCCCCTCACTCCCGCGCTGACGCTGGAGGCACGCGCGGAAAACCTCTTCGACACCCGGGTCGAGGCCGGCATCAGCGGCGCCGACATCATCGAACGCGCCACCCCCCGCACCCTCTGGCTCGGCCTGCGCTTCCGCGGCGGGTGATGCCGCGCAGAGGTGTCCCTCGGCGCACAGCGCCCCGCAGAGCACACGGAGGGCACCGAGAAGCAAAGCAGCCGCCGACACGGACACGACATCTTCGCGTCTTCGCGTCTTCGCGAGAATAATGTTCACGTGGAGGCGCAGAGCGGCCGGAACACCCCACACGCCGCGACCTCCATAAGCCGATCGACCCTGCCTGCGGCGGCCACCACATCACCCTCGCCGCAACACCTCCGCGTCTCCGCGTCTCCGCGTCTCCGCGCGAACAAAAAAGGGCGGCCCGAAGACCGCCCTCTCAACCCGGTAAAACCCGCCTCACGCCCCCGCAGGGGAGGGGTTCCCGAACGGCCCCGACGGCCGCTTCGTCTTCGGGATCGACGTCCCCGCGGTCGGCACCGATTTGGTCGTCCGTGCGGAGTCGTTGCGGCCGATGTCTTCGCCCGCGATCAACCGCTTGATCTCCTCGCCGGACAGCGTCTCATATTCCAGCAACGCACCCGCCAGCAAATGGAGCTGATCGACATGGTCGGTCAGCAGCTGCTTGGCGCGGGCCAGCCCGCCCTCGACGATGCCCTTGATCTCGTCGTCGATCAGCTGCGCGGTCGCGTTGGACATGCGCACCGGCTGGCTGTTGGAATAGCCCAGGAAGCTCTCGCCCTCGGGCTGCGCATATTCGACCGGGCCGACCTTGTCCGACATGCCCCACTTTGTGACCATGTCGCGGGCGAGGCCCGTGGCGTACTGAATGTCGCCCGACGCGCCCGACGACACCTTGTCGTAGCCGAAGATGATCTCCTCCGCGACACGCCCGCCCATGCTGACCGCCAGGTTCGCGTACATCTTGTCGCGGTGATAGCTGTAGCTGTCGCGCTCTGGCAGCCTCATCACCATGCCTAGCGCGCGACCGCGCGGGATGATCGTCGCCTTGTGGATCGGGTCCGACGCGGTTTCGTGGATCGAGACGATCGCATGACCCGCCTCGTGATAGGCGGTCATGCGCTTCTCGTCCTCGGTCATGACCATGCTGCGGCGCTCGGCGCCCATCATGACCTTGTCCTTGGCCTCCTCGAATTCGGCCATCGCGACCAGCCGCTTGCCCTTGCGCGCGCCCATCAGCGCCGCCTCGTTGACGAGGTTGGCGAGGTCCGCGCCCGAGAAGCCCGGCGTGCCGCGCGCGATCACCCGCGCGTCGACGTCGGGCGCCAGCGGCACCTTCTTCATATGGACTTCCAGGATCTTGATGCGGCCCTCGATATCGGGGCGCGGCACCACGACCTGCCGGTCGAAGCGGCCCGGACGCAGCAGCGCGGGGTCGAGCACGTCGGGGCGGTTGGTCGCCGCGACGATGATGATGCCCTCGTTCGCCTCGAACCCGTCCATCTCGACCAGCAACTGGTTGAGGGTCTGCTCGCGCTCGTCGTTGCCGTTGCCCAGCCCCGCGCCGCGATGGCGACCGACCGCGTCGATCTCGTCGATGAAGACGATGCACGGCGCGCTCTTCTTCGCCTGTTCGAACATGTCGCGCACGCGGCTCGCACCGACGCCGACGAACATCTCGACGAAGTCGGAGCCCGAAATGGTGAAGAAAGGCACGCCCGCCTCGCCCGCGATCGCGCGCGCCAGCAGCGTCTTGCCGGTGCCCGGCGAGCCGACCAGTAGCGCGCCCTTGGGGATCTTGCCGCCCAGCCGCGCGAACTTCGACGGATCCTTCAGGAAGTCGACGATCTCGGTCAGCTCGGCGCGGGCCTCGTCGATGCCCGCGACGTCGTCGAACGTGACCTTGCCTTCCTTCTGCGTCAGCATGCGCGCGCGGCTCTTGCCGAAGCCCATCGCGCCGCCCGCGCCGCCGCCCTTCTGCATCTGGCGCAGCACGAAGAAGGCGATGCCGATGAACAGCAGGAACGGCAGCGAATTGTAGAGCATCAGCATCCAGATCGACGGGCCTTCCTCCGGCTTGCCCGCCACCTCGACGCCCGCCTTGCGCAGCCGCTCGATCAGCCCGCTGTCCTGCACCGGATAGGTGCGGAACTTGTCGCCGCTGCTGAAGGTGCCGGTAATCATGTCGCGCGAGACGTTGACGTCCTTGACCGTCCCCTCGTCGACCTTGTCGAGGAAGGTGGAGTAGGCGACCGTATTGCCGGACGCGGACGTGGAGCGACCGTCGAACAGGGTGACCACCACCGCCAGCGACAGCAGCACGCCTACCCAGATCAACAGGCTCTTCATCCACGGATTGGGATTGCCCCCTCCGTTCTGATCTCCGCCGCCGCCGTTGGTCTGCCGATCGTTGTCGTTCATGCGATACCTTTCGTCAGCGACAATGTAGGCACAAGTGGGTTAATGGCAATGGAACGCGCGCGCGAAGAACGCCGGTCAGTGTGATCGACGCGGTGGAGCCGCGGCGAAGGTCCAGCCGTCGCGCGTCGGCGTCACCTTCACCCCGCCCTGCACCGCCGCCCGCCCCGCCTCCAGCGCGTCCAGCAGCGGCTCGACGTTGCTCGATTCGTTGAAGGCCGGCAGCACGATCGTCCGTGCGTGGCGCGTCTCGATGATCGCGCGGCGCACCAGACGACGGCGCAACTCCCGCGGTTCGTTCGCGATATCGACGGCACGCCCCGGCCCGGACCAACGCTCGCTCCAGAGTAGCTCCGCCTGACGCGCGATCACTTCCTCCGCCTCCGTCAGCCACGCCGCCGATGCGGCCAGCCGCACCGGATCCAGCTCCGGCGTCGTCGCCAGCAGCGCGCGAAAGCGCGTCCGGTCATGCCGCGGATCGTCGTTCGAGGGATCGTCGACGAAGCGTACATCCGCGGCCTCCGCCACCGCGCGCAATTCGGCGCGTCGCCACGCCAGCAACGGCCGCAGGATCGCCACCCTGCCGCTCCACCGCCACGCGCGGACCCCCGCCAGCCCCGCCAGCCCGGAGCCACGGTTCAGCCGCATCAGCAGCGTCTCCGCCTGATCGTCGGCATGATGCGCGGTCAAGAGCGGCCGATCGCCCGCCCATTCCGACAGGGCGGCATAGCGCGCCTCGCGTGCGCGCATCTGGATGCTGCTGCCGGTGATCGACCTATCGGGCGTCAGCGTCGCGTGCGGCACCTTCAGCGTGGCGCATATCTCCGCCACCATCGCCGCCTCGTCCGCCGACGCGCTGCGTAAGCGATGGTCGAAGGTCGCCGCCGCCACCCGCCCCGGGAACGCCGCGGCTGCCAGGACCAGCATCGCCATGCTGTCCGCGCCGCCCGATACCGCCAGCGCCAGCGTCGCGTCCTCCGCCATCGCAGCACTGTCGAAGGCGCAGGCGACGACCCGCGATACGTCACCCGCGAAGCGTGCCACCGCCGTATCCGGCGGCGGGGTCACCTCACTTGCACTTGGCGGCGGTGCGCGCCCTGGCGATGTCCGCCTTCATGGTGGCGGAAATCTTGTCGCCATAGACGTCGGTCAGCTCGCCATAGACCTTGCACGCGTCCGCCGGCTTGTTCAGCTTCACCAGCGCACTGCCCAGGTAATAGAGGCTATCGGGCGCACGCTCGCCGTCCGGGTACTTCTTGTAATTGTCGTAGAAGGCGATCGACGCCAGGCTCGGCTTGCCATCGTCCAGATAGGCGCGCCCCAGCAGGTTCTGCGCCCAGCTGGCGCGGCGATGCTTGGGGTAATCGGCGACGACGCGCTTCAGCTGCGCCTCGGCGGCGGGATATTTCTTCGCCGACCAGAGCCGATAGCCGTAGAGATACGCATCCTCCGCCGCGTCGCCCGTGCTCGGCTTCTCCACCCCGGCGACATCCACCGGAGCCTCGGCCGCAGGCTTGGCACCCGGCTTCGACGCCGCGGGTTTCGGCGCGGTCGGCACGATCACGTCCGCCTCGCCCGCGGGGGCGGCCGCGATCGGCGCGGTCAGCTTGGCATCGGTCGCCTTCCTGTACTCGGCGAACTGCTCCTCCAGCTGGCGCAGGCGGTATTGTGCCTGCTCGATCTGCCCGGTCATCGTCGCCATCTGCTGTTCCAGCGAGGTGACGCGCGCCGATACGTCCGCGATCGCACTGGTCGCGGGCACGCCGTCCGGGGTGACCGGTGCCGTGCTCGGCGCGATCTGCGGCTCGATCATCTGCCCCGCCCCGCCGGGGAAGACCTTGCGCTGCACCGCGCGCATCTCGCTTTCCAGCTTGACGACACGCCCCTCCAGCGGCGCGCCCGACTGCGCCAGCACGGGGGCCGCGATCACGACGGACACCGCCGCCAGCCAAAACTTCTTCATGCCCTTACCCCCGAATGCGCCGATGCACCCGATCCGTCGTGAACCCCGCCGGCTGTATCCAGCCTGAAGCGCCTGTTACTGCCCGCTATTTCCCGGCGCATCCTGAAACGCCGCCGGCACCGCCTGCGTCGCGGCCGGGCTGCCCGAGACACGCGGGCGCGGCGCCGCCGGCCGGGCAGCAGGCGAGGCCGCGGCCACCGGAGCGCTACCGCCTGCCCGCGCCGCCAGCGCGGTGGCGCTGATGCCGACGTCCTTGATCGCGCGCTTGCCGTCGCCCAGCGGCGGCACCTCGCGTCCGTCCACCGTGATCGTCAGCTGGTCCGGGCGGCCGACGTTGATCATCGGCCCGTTCGCGTTCGGCGGCACCTCGAACGTCTCGCCCGGCTTCTTCGTGCCCAGGAACAGCGTCTGCCCGGCGGCGTCGTAGATGCGCATCCACACGTCGCTGCGCGCGGTCAGCACCACCTTGCCCACCGGGGTCGGTGTCGGCGCCACGCGGGCCGCGGGCACCGGGGAGCTTGCCGCGACCACCTGTTCGGCCGGCGCCTCGCTGGTGCCGCGGAACATGCCCGTCGTCAGCCACAGCACGCCCAGCACCAGCACCGCCAGCGCCACGCCCGCCGCGACGATCACCAGCCCGCGCGACGGCCCCCGCGCGGGGTCGGCGATTTCCTCGATATGATGGTGGCGGATCGGCATCGCCCCGCTCGCCAGCTCGCCGCGGATCGCGCGCCCGATCTCCGCCTGGTCCAGCCCGACCGCGCGCGCATACGCCCGCGCGAAGCCGGAGGCATAGGTGGGCGAGGGCAGCAGATCCAGCCGGTCGTTCTCCAGCGCCTCCAGGAAGCGCTGCGTCACGCGGGTGCGCGCGGCGACCTCGGGCAAGGAAAGCCCCTGCGCCTCGCGCGCGGCGCGCAGCCGGGCGCCGACCGAGGTCGGTCCCTGCGCCGGTGCCGCTGGTGCGGGTTGCTGACCTTCGCTCATTCCTGTCTCCGCCCCGTATCGCACCGCCCGTTCGCGCCACGGGAAAGCGTTCGTCTCCCAAAGCGCCGGTTGAGTGTCAACCGACGCGCGACCCCGGCCCGCTCGGCTCGCCGCACCGCTACGCCAGTTCCACGCCCTGTTGCGCCGCCCACGCCGTCAGCGCGCCCCGCATGTCGCGCGGCGGCGCGGCCAGCAGCCCGTCCATGAACGCCATCAGCGCGGTACGGTCCAGCGACCGCAGCATCGCCTTCACCGGCCCGACCGCCGCGGGGGTGATCGACAGCCGGTCGATCCCGATCCCGATCAGCGCCATCGCCTCCAGCGGGCGCCCGCCCATCTCGCCACACACCGCCAGCGGCACGCCGCCCGCGCGCGCGGGCGTCGCCACCTGGCGCAGGAACCGCAGGATCGCGCTCGACAGCCAGTCGTAGCGATCCGCCAGCTTGGGATTGGCGCGATCGGCGGCGAACAGGAATTGCGTCAGGTCGTTGGTGCCGACCGACAGGAAATCGACCTGC
>CAJYKB010000042.1 GCA_913774925.1 uncultured Sphingomonas sp.
CGGAGGGGCTCGCCAATGCCTGGGTCGAGTCGCTCGCATGCGGGACGCCGATCGTCATCGCCGATGCCGGCGGCGCGCGCGAGGTGGTGACGACGCCCGCGGCGGGCCGGATCGTCGCGCGCACCCCCGACGCGTTCGCCGCCGCGATCGGGGAATTGATCGCGGCGCCGCCCGCGCGCGCGGCGGTGCGCGCCGCGGCTGAGCGGTTCACCTGGGCGGCGAACGCGGCGGCGCTGCACGATCATCTGAGCGGCCTCGTTCACCTGCATCAGCGCCTCGGCGGTTGAAGCCCGTCCGGCGCGAGCGCACAGCGGGTCCATGCAGGATGACGACGACACCCGCTTTACCGATGACAGCGGCCACCGCTGGGACCGCCTGCCGCCGATCAGCACCGGTCCGCGCGGTCGCTGCCCGCGGTGCGGCAAGGGGCATATCTTTCGCGGTTTCCTGACGATCCGCGATCGCTGCGAGGTGTGCGGGCTGGACTTTTCCTATGCCGACCCGGCCGATGGCCCGGCGGTGTTCGTCCAGCTGTTCGCGTGCATCCCCGGCGTGGTCTTCACGCTGATGCTCCAGATCCTCGCCTCGCCGCCGTGGTGGGTGCATGTGCTGGTGAGCATGCCGGTGCTGATCGTCAGCACCGTGCTGCCGCTGCGCCCGATCAAGGGGTGGCTGGTCGCGAGCCAGTTCTACTTCCGCGCGCGGGAAGGGCGGTTGGTGAAGGAGGAGTAGCTCCCCCCGTTTCGAGGCAGGGTCGGGGGTGCCAGACGAATGGCCCCCCTCCCTGGGAGGGAGGGGCTGGGGGTGGGTGGAGGCTTGGCGGTACGGATCCGCTCCGTATCGCGGTGGCCGTATCACCCGGCCTCCACCCACCCCAACCCCTCCCTTGAAAGGGAGGGGCTCAGGGCAGCTCACGCCTCCAGCGGGTAGAGAGCGGCGGCGACGCGGCGGTCTTCGGCGCGCAGCACGCCCCAGGCCTTGGCGGCGGCGCGGCTGTCCATCGGTTCGATCCCGATGCCCCGTGCCTCCAGCGCGGCGACCAGCGCGCGCGGCGGGCGGCGGAGGTTCTCGCCCGTGCCCAGCAGGATGAATTCGATCGCCTCGCCCAGCAGTGGCGCAAGCGCGGCCTGATCCAGCGCGTCGAGCGGCGGGGGCGACCACGAATCGGCGCGCGTCGAGGTCAGCAGCAGCGCGGGGTACACGCCCATCGTGCCGTCGGGCGCATCCACCTTGAACCCGCCCGCGCCGAAGCCGCGCACCAGCGGCCCGGCGGCGGGGCGGTCGCGGTCGATCCGCATCAGGTGCGCGGGCCGACCCGCTCGGCACCCTCCACGCTGTTCGCCGCGCGGGCCTTGGCGGCGGCCTCCGGCTCGGCGCGCAGCCCCAGCGAGATCAGCAGCGAGGACGAGACGTAGATCGACGAATAGGTGCCGACCACGATGCCCAGGATCATCGCCGCGGTGAACCCGCGCAGCACGTGCCCGCCCAGGAACAGCAGCGCGAACAGCGCGAGCAGGATCGTGACCGAGGTCATGACGGTGCGCGGCAGCGTCTCGTTGACCGACAGGTTGATGATGTCGCGCATCTCCATCTTGCGATAGCGGCGCATGTTCTCGCGGATGCGGTCGTCGATGACGATCTTGTCGTTGATCGAATAGCCGATGATGGTCAGCACGGCGGCGACGATGTTCAGGTCGAACTCGAACTGCGACAGCGCGAAGAAGCCGAGCGTCATCAGCAGGTCGTGGACGATCGCGACGATCGTCGACACGCCGAACTGCCATTCGAAGCGGAAGATCGCGAACAGACCGATGCCCAGGATCGCGAGCACCACCGCGAGCACGCCGTTGCGGATCAATTCACCCGACACCTTGCCCGACACGGTCGAATAGCGGCGGAACTCCGCGCCGGGGAAGCGCTGCGCCAGTGCCGCCTCGACCTTCTTCACCGCGGCGTTGGTCGCGCCCTCGTCGCCGCCCTGCTGGACGGGCAGGCGGATGGTGATGGTGCGGGGGTCGCCGAACTGCTGGAGCGCGGCCTCGCCCACGCCCTGCGCGTCGACGACGGCGCGGACCTGGTCGAGGTCCGGCTTCTGCGCGAAGCGTTCCTCGATCATCAGGCCGCCCTCGAAATCGACGCCGAAGTTCAGCCCCTTGTAGAAGGTGACGCCCACCGCCAGCACGCTGAGCAGCAGCGTGAGGCCGAAGGCCCAGCCGCGCAGCCGGACGAAATCGATGTTGGTGTCGTCGGGGACGAGCTTGAGGAGTTTCATCGTTCGTCGCGCCCTAGATATTGATCGTCTTCGGCTTCGTGCGGCGCAGCCAGCCCGCGACGAGCATCCGGGTGAACAGCACCGCGGTGAACACGCTGGTGGCGATGCCGATCAGCAGCACGACCGCAAAGCCCTTCACCGGGCCGGAGCCGAGGAAGAACATGATGATGCCGGAGATGGCGTGGGTTACGTTCGCTTCGAAGATGGTGCGGCTGGCCTCCTTGTAGCCCAGCTCCACCGCCTGCACCACGCCGCGTCCGCGGTGCCGTTCCTCGCGGATGCGCTCGTTGATGAGCACGTTGGCGTCGACCGCGGTGCCGATCGTCAGCACGAAGCCGGCGATGCCCGGCAG
This sequence comes from uncultured Sphingomonas sp., assembly GCA_913774925.1. GTDB lineage: Bacteria > Pseudomonadota > Alphaproteobacteria > Sphingomonadales > Sphingomonadaceae > Sphingomonas. The sequence goes on from CAJYKB010000042.1 coordinate 2,625, forward strand.
CGTCAGCGTGCCGTTGATGAGCGCCAGCACGCCCAGGATGACGAACACGTTGATGACGACCGCGAGGTTCGCATAGACCCCGAACCGGCCGTAGGTGACGAGCATGAATGCCACCACCAGCGCCACCGCGATCGCGGAGGCGAGGATGCCGGCGCGGATCGAATCGGCGCCCAGATCGGGGCCGACGGTCGATTCCTCGACGATCTTCAGATCGACCGGCAGCTTGCCCGAGCGCAGCGCGATGGCGAGCTGATTGGCGCTGTCGGTGGTGAAGCCGCCGCTGATCGACGCGCGCCCGCCCATGATCGGTTCGTTGATGTTGGGCGCGGAGATGACCGAATTGTCGATGATGATCGCGAACGGTCGGTTGACGTTTTCCTGCGTCACCCGCGCGAAGCGGCGACCGCCCTGGCTGTCGAAGGTGATCGCGACCTGCGGTGCGTTCGTCGTCGGCTCGAACTCCTGCCGCGCATCGGCCAGCATGTCGCCGGTGATGATCGCCGAACGCTTCACCGCGATGAACGGGATGCCCGAGGGGTTGTTGGGATAGGGCAGCACCTGACTGCCCGCCGGCGCCTGTCCCTTCGCCAGTCCGGCGGGGTCGGCGTTGGTGTCGACCAGCTTGAATTCGAGCTTGGCGGTCTTGCCCAGCAGGTTCTTCAGCGCCTGCGGATCCTGCAGGCCCGGCACCTGGACGACGATACGGTTCGCACCCTGGCGGATGATCGTCGGCTCACGCGTGCCCAGTTCGTCGATACGGCGGCGCACGACCTCGGTCGCGTCGCCCATCGCGGTATCGACCGCCTGCGCCAGACCCGCGGCGGTGGGAGTGAGCACGAAGCGGCTCGAATCCACCACCTGGATGTCCCACTGCCGCTGCCCGGTCATCCCAGCGCCGGTGCCGGTGATCGACAGCAGCCGCTCGCGCGCGGCATCGACCTGAGACGGATCGCGCAGCATGAACGACAGCTGCCCGTTGCGGCTGGAGATATCGCCGATCTCGATGCGCGGATTCTGCCGCCGCATCTCGGTCTGGACCTGCTCGCGCATCGCCTCGACCCGGGTCGCCGCGACGTCGTTGGTGTCCGCCTCCAGCAGCAGGTAGCTGCCGCCGGCGAGATCGAGGCCGAGGTTGATCCGCGGCGGCGAGAACGGCCAGCTCTGCGTCACGCGTTCGGGCAGGAAGCTCGGGATCGAGAGCGATACCAGCACGGCCAGCACCAGCCAGATGCCGGCGACCTTCCAGCGGGGAAAGTCCAGCATGTCAGTCGTTCGCCGGCTTGCCGCCGAGCGGGGTGACTTCCGCCAGCGTCGCCTTCACCACGCGCACGCGGGTGTTCGGCGCGATCTCCACCTCGACCACGGCGTCCTCCACCCTGGTGACGCGGCCCATCAGACCGCCCGCGGTGACGACCGAGTCGCCCTTCTTCACATTGGCGACCGCGGTCTGCAGCGTCTTCATGCGCCGCTGCTGCGGGCGGATCATCAGGAAATAGAAGACGATGAAGACGAGAAACAGCGGCGCGAGGCCGAGAAAACCGGCGAGTCCGCCGCCGGAGTTGGCGGCACCCGCCGCGGTCTGCGCATAGGCTGGAGAGATGAGCATGGAATTCCGTGCATGGCCATTGAGCGGGCGACCGATGCCGTCCGCGAAGCCGCTGCCGCTATCATCGCGCGCGCGGCGGCGCAATCCATGCGTCTTCGTGGGGTCACGGGCCTTGCATTGCCCGAACGGCGCGCGTAGGAGCGCGCCTTCGGTCGGGGCGTAGCGCAGCCTGGTAGCGCATCACACTGGGGGTGTGGGGGTCGCAGGTTCGAATCCTGTCGCCCCGACCAAGAATTTTCCAAAAGAAGCTGTTCATCGACGCAGGCGCGAGCATACCTCCGCCGCAGGTGGCGATGGCGGTCGGGGCCGGCAGCGTGCCCCGCCGCCGGCATGGCCATGCGGCGTGGAGCCGCCCTCGGTAAGCCGGCGGGCGGGGCTACGATGTCGCCACGCTGTCGAGGAAGGCACGGGCCGCGTTGTCCCAATCCCGGCGACGTGCTGTCTCCAGAATTGCGTGCTCGTCGAACTGCCGCGTTGCGAATTCTTTCAGTGCTGCCAGAAGACCCGCCTGATCGGCGGGCTCATAGAGAAGTCCGGCCTCCGGCGTGACGAAGTCCTTCAGGCAGCCAAGATTCGGCGCAATCAATGGTCGTCCGTTGCTCAACGCAAGCATCGCGGTCCCGGATGTGAGCACGTCGTTATAGGGGGCGACGAGCGCGTCGGCCGCCTTGACATAGCCCAGGATGACATCGTCCTCGACATACCCGATCCGCAAAATCACCTTCTGTCTAGCATTGGCGGCGAGCGTACGGATTTCGGCCTCGTAATCCGGCTCCTTAAAGCGTCCCGCGACGACGACCGTTACCGGCCGCTCCAGTTGTTCCGCAGCGTCCAGCAACCCATGGATGTTCTTGTACCGCCGCGCTTGCCCGATGAAGAGGAGCACTTTCTCGTCGGCAGCGATGCCGAGCTGCTCGCGCATGTCGGCGCGGCTTGGACCCTGCGGGAAGGCGCCGATCCAATGGCCGAAATCGATCACGGTCGTGCGCCCGCGCATCCGGGGAAATTCGTCTAGGACGATCCTCTCCGAGGTCGGCCCGTGGACCAGGAACCGGCTGGCCGCTTGCACCATGATCTGTCGCATGCGTCGATCCAGCGACGGAATGACACATCGTTCATGCGGGTAGAGATTGTGGACCGTCCAGACGATCTTGACGCCGCGCGCCCGCAGGAGGCCGAGGATGACCAGCGCGACGGCAAAGCGACGCGCCGTCAGGACCTTTGATCGCTCGGCATAGAGAAGGGACGGCCAATGGATGTGGGCGACGTCGAACCGATGGGCGTTCTTGGATATCCAACGAACGGAGGTGACAGCTTCGGTGACCTCGGCGCCTTGCGCCTCGACGGCGTCATAGAAGCGGACATTGTACGGGCCGGCACCCATGTCCCCCTTGCCGAACGCGAGAATTCGCGGTGATGCAGGCATGCTAGTTGGCATAGGCTGATGATCCTCCTGAGAGACGTCGCGCCAGCGACCGAGCGAGCATCATGATCTCGGTGAGGATTGCGCGGCCCGATCTGGTCGTCAGCAGGACGAGAATTTGTATGCCCATGATCAGTAGGCTGGCAACGATCAGCTTGAGCAGCGGATTGCCGATGACGAGGAACGATACGTAAACGGTTGCAGCGGAAAGAATATCGCTGACCACGAACGGCATCACGACATATCCCACGTCGCGGGCGCGGACCGGCCCTTCCCTCGTCGCCAGCCACCAGAGGATGGGCAGGCGCGGGATGTAATCCGTGATCGCGTAGGCCGCCGCCACGCCGACCGCACCCCATTTCACACCGACACCGAACGCGATCGCGCAAGTAACGGCGTTGATCGCACCCCAGAGAGAATAGGTGCGGACCCGTCCCTGCGTAATAAAAAGCCATCCGGTGGTCGAACTGATCGGTTGCTGGAGCGCGGTAAGCCCAAGCCACATGAAAATTGTTGTCGCTGCTGCGAAATTCTTGCCGAGCGCCAGCGGTATGATAATATTCGCGGTCATGATCATCAGCAATATGGTCGGCTGCGTCACGAACATGACCTGTCCGATGGTGCGCAGATAGGCATGGCGATAACGGTCTGGCTCGCCATGCAGTCGCGAGAGGATCGGTATCATGATTCGGTTGAGCGGTGCATTGATCTGCTGCAACGGGAACAGCAACAGCCGGTATGCGCGATCATACAGACCCAGTATCGCACTGCCCCAGAATCGTCCGATCAATATATTGTCCAGATTGCGGACGACGAAATTGAACAGATTGAAGCCCGTCACCCCCGCGCCGAAGCCGACCAATTCCCCGACGTTGGTGCTCCTGACAAAGCGGGTGGGCCACCAGCGGGTCAGCCACAGGCTCAAGGCCAATGTCGTGACCGCGATGACCAGCGGCGCCACGATCAGCGCCCAGTAGCTGCGAAGAACCAGCGCCATCAGGATGGCAAGTGCCAGTCCGAGCGCCGCGCCGAGGCTGTCGATCACCGACAAGGCACCAAAACGCATTTGCCGGGTCAGTAGCGCCACATGTTGGGAACTCAGCCCGTTGACGAACAATATTCCTGCGAAAGCCGCGGTGAGGCCGGCCAGGCGTGGTTCGCTGTAGAAAGTCGCGATCAGCGGCGAGCAGAGCGTGAGAACGAAGCCGAGAACGGCGCTGACCACAACATTGATCCAGAACAAACCAGAAAGTTCATTTTGCGTGATGGTCGGTCGCTGTACGGTTGCTTGGGTAAGGCCGAGATCCTGCAATAGGAATGCCAGGGTGTACAATGGCGTCACCATCGCCACCAAGCCGAAGTCTTCCGGCCGAAGCAAGCGTGACAAAATGACGACGGATCCGACTTGGCAGCCTAACTTTACCAGTTGTGACAATGTCGTGAGCGCCAGCCCGCTTTTGGCGCGTCCGCTCAAGCTGGCGGATTGGGTTGACGAGGGTTCGTTCACGCGCGGCGTGCTAGCGGAAAGCGGATGGCATGTCACACCCGCGAACATGCGCTTGAGGATCACCCGGTTTTTATCGTCGATGCGGCACGTTCGGACCTTTCTCGGTGGTCTTGGCCAAGGCAATTTTTGTCACCGCATCGCCTGCCGTGCCGACCCGCAGCGGCGGCACGGCATGTGACGGTTAGCCGCCGGTGATGGGGTACGTCACCCCCGCGACTTGCGCATCCGGATCAGGCCTTCCTGCGCCACGGTCGCCACCAGCCGCCCGTCGGCGGTGAAGATGCTGCCGCGGTTCATGCCGCGCGCATGCCCGGCCCACGGGCTGTCGGTCGCGTAGAGCATCCATTCGTCCGCGCGAACCGGCTCGTGCAGCCACAGCGAATGGTCGAGGCTCGCGCTCTGGAACCCCGGCGTGGTCCAGTTGACGCCGTGCGGCAGCATGCACGTCCCCAGCAGCGCCATGTCGCTGGCATAGGCGACGATCGCGCGGTGTACCGCCGGATCGTCCCCCACGGGCGCCACGACGCGGAACCAGCTGTGCTGGACCGGGTCGGCGGGAGTGGGGCTGAACCATTTGCGCGGATAGACCGGGCGGATCTCGATCGGGCGCGGGCGCGTCAGCTGCTTGCGGAAGCGCTCCTCGACATGTGCGCTGTCGGCGGCGCGCAGCTCCGCCTCGGTCTTGAGCGACTCGGGCGGGGGGACGTCGGGCATCGTGTCCTGATGGTGATAGCCGTCCTCGGGCAGCTGGAAGGACGCCGCCATGTTCAGGATCGGCTGTCCGCGCTGCATCGCAATCACGCGCCGCGTGGCGAAGCTGCGCCCCTCGAAATCGCGCACCACGCGGTAGATGATCGGATGATCCTCCGACCCGGCGCGCATGAAATAGGCGTGGAGCGAGTGCGCGATCTTGCCGCCGTCCTCACCCGCGCCGTCGGTCGAGCGCTGCGCCGCCTGTAGCGCCTGTGCGATGACCTGCCCGCCGAACACGCGCCCGACGCCGCCCGCGGAGCGGCGGCCGCGATAGAGGTCGGTGTCGATCTCCTCGACGTCGAGCAGGTCGACGAGGTCCGCGGCCAACGCGGCGGGGGTGGGGGGCGTGTCGGTCATCTACGTGCTCCTGCGCACGCAGGAGCCCAGGGCCGCAGGCGTCGCGCTCGTGATTCCAGGCTCCTGCGTGCGCAGGAGCACGTGGCTGGTCAATACCCCGCCGTCGTCGCCAGCAGGTCGGCGTGGAAGTTCGAATCGCCGAACATCTCCGCCAGCACGCGCCCACGCTTCATGTAGAAGCCGATGTCGAACGCATCGGTCATTCCCATGCCGCCGTGCATCTGGACGCCCTCCTGCACCGCCAGCGTCGTGGCGAGCCCGGTCATGGCCTTCGCCACCGATACCGCCTGCATCGCGCGCTCGTCTCCCGCATCGAGCAACTGCTGCGCCTTGAGGACCGCGGCGCGCGCCACTTCCATCTCCGAATAGAGATGCGCGGCGCGGTGCTGGAGCGCCTGGAAGCTGCCGATCAGCGTCCCGAACTGCTTGCGCTCCTTCAGGTAGCCGACGGTCATGTCCATCGCGCCGCTGCCGACGCCCAGCATCTCCGCCGCCGCGCCGGTGCGGCCCGCGCGCAGCAGGCGGTTCAGCGGATCGCGCCCCGAATCCACCTCGCCGATCACCGCATCGGCATCGACCTCGACGCCCTCGAACGCGATCCGCGCGGCGAGGCTGGCGTCGGCGAGCCGCTCCGGGGTGGCGGTCAGACCCGCAGCGTCCTTGGGCACCGCGAACAGCGTCACGCCCTGTTCGTCCGCCGCCGACCCGGCGGTACGCGCGGCGACGATCAGCAGGTCGGCGACATGGCCGTGGGTGACGAACTGCTTCTTTCCGGTCAGGCGGAAGCCGTTGCCGGCGCGCTCCGCCTTCATCTCCACGGTCGAGCGGTGCTTCGCGCCCTCGTCGATCGCCAGTGCGGCGACGGTCTCGCCAGCCAGGATGCCGGGGAACCAGCGCTCCGCCTGCGCGGTGCCCTTCAGCGCCTCGACCGCCGCCACCGCGGTGGTCAGGAAGGGGGAGGGCGAGAGGTTGCGGCCGATCTCCTCCAGTACCACCCCCGCCTCGACATGGCCGAGGCCGAGGCCACCCGCGTCCTCGCCGATCAGGATGCCGGTGAAGCCCATCTCCGCGAACTGCTTCCATAGGTCGCGGCTGAAGCCGGTGGGGTCGTTGGAGTCGCGCAAGTCGCGCATGTGGCTGACGGGGGCGTTCTCACCGACGAAGTCCTTCGCGGTGTCGCGCAGCATCGTCTGTTCGTCGTTCAGGAATAGGGGCATTTCATACTCCGGGAAGGAGACAATCCGTTCGTCCTGAGGAGCCGCTGAGCGAAGTCGAAGCGGCGTCTCGAAGGACGGTGGCAGGTGGTTCGAGACGGGGCTTCGACGATGCTCAGCCCCTCCTCACCACGAACGGGAAGCGTGTTACGCCGGCAGCTCGAGGATGCGCTTGGCGATGATGTTGAGCTGCACCTCGCTGGTGCCGCCTTCGATCGAGTTCGCCTTGGTGCGCAGCCACGCGCGCGCCTCTCGCCCGCCGTTGCTCGCCTCGCTCTCCCATTCCAGCTCGTCGGAGCCGCCGGCGGACATCAGCAGCTCGTAGCGCGCTTTGTTCAGCTCGGTGCCGTAATATTTCATCATGCTGGGCTGGGCGGGGTGCGCGCGACCGGCCTTCAGCTCGTCGATGAAGCGCTCGCTCTGCGCCGCGAACGCCTTGGCGCGGACCTCGAACAGCGCGATCTGCGCGCGCAGCAGCGGGTCGGCGAGCTTGCCGTCGTGATCGACGCCGATCGTCGCGAGCGCGCCCAGCACCAGCGGGTTCTTGCCGCTCGTGCCGCCTAGACCCATGCCCGAGATCATCTCGCGCTCGTGACCGAGCAGATACTTGGCGACGTCCCAGCCCTTGTTCAGCTCGCCGACGAGGTTCTCCTTGGGCACCTTCACATTGTCGAAGAAGGTCTCGCAGAAGGGCGAATAGCCGCTGATGAGCAGGATCGGCTTGGTCGAGACGCCGGGGGTGCGCATGTCGAACAGCACGAAGCTGATGCCGTTGTGCTTGTTGGTCTTGTCGGTGCGCACCAGGCAGAAGATCCAGTCGGCCTTGTCGGCGTAGCTGGTCCAGATCTTCTGGCCGTTGACGAGGAAATGGTCGCCCTTGTCCTCGGCATTGGTGGCGAGGCTGGCGAGGTCGGACCCGGCGTTGGGTTCCGAATAGCCCTGGCACCAGCGGATCTCGCCGCGCGCGATCTCGGGCAGGAAGCGCTTCTTCTGCTCCTCCGTGCCGTACTTCAGCAGCGCCGGCCCGAGCATCGAGATGCCGAAGCTGTTGAGCGGGTTGCGCGCGCGGATCGCGGCCATTTCCTCGCGCAGCACCTTGGTCTCGGCGGCCGAGAGCCCGCCGCCGCCATATTCCTTGGGCCAGTCGGGCACGGTCCAGCCGCGACTGCCCATCGCGTCCATCCACTGCTTCTGCGCCGGGGTCAGGTCGCTCTGGTCGCGCCCGCCCCAGACGGCATCCTTTTCGGTGCGGATCGGCTCGCGCATTTCGGGCGGGCAGTTCGCTTCCAGCCAGGCACGCGTCTCGGTGCGGAAGGTGTCGAGGTCGGTGGTCATCGGTCGCTCCATGAAAGCTCGTGCGCGGTGCGCGCGGCGGCGATGGCGGTACGGTCGGCAAAGAGATCGGCGATCACCTGCACGCCGATAGGCAGCCCGTCCGGGTCGGTGCCGATGCGCACGCTGGTCGCGGGCAGCATCGGGAAGGTGGCGAGGCCGGGAAAGGCGAACTGGTGGAAGAAGACGGTGTCCTCGCCGTCGATCGCCAGCCCGCGCGTCGCGAGCGGCGTCGGATCGTGCGGGAAGGCGGTCATCCCCACGGTCGGCGCGATCACCACGTCGTAACGGGTGAACAGCCGCCGCCACTGGCGCTGGATGCGCGCCTGTTCGTCGTGGAGGTGGTGCCACGTCTCCAGCGCGGGCGGCTCGGCGCCCTCGGGCAGCGGCATGCGGCGCGACATGGCGATGTTGAGCATCTGCCAATAGCCGTCGTGATGCCGCGCGAGGTCGGGCAGGAGGTCGCTGTCGCGATCGACCGTCGCGCCCGCCGCGGCGAAGCGCTCGCCCAGCGTCTCCAGCGCCTCGACGATCGCATGCTGGACGGTCGCCATCGGATGCGCGGTGAGCAGTAGGACGCGCCACTGGCCTGGCGCATGTTGTCGTGCCGGGGCGAGCGGGTGATCGGCGACGACGCCGAGCGCCGCGTCGAGGTCGTCCGCATCGCGCGCCATCGGCCCTACCACCGACAGGGCCGTGCGCGCGCTATCGGTGCCGGGATAGAAATGCCCGTCCGGGGGCACCACGCCCCAGGTCGGCTTGTGCCCCCACACGCCGTTGAACGCGGCGGGGACGCGGATCGACCCGCCGATGTCGGAGCCGAACTCCAGCGGCACGAACCCCGCCGCCAGCGACACCGCGGAGCCGCCCGAGGATCCGCCCGCGCTGCGCGTCGGATCGACAGCGTTGAGGGTACGGCCGTAAACGGGATTGTCGGATTGCAGGTCGGCGAGCGCGGGCGGAACGTTGGTCTTGCCCAGCAGCACCACACCCGCCGCCTTCAGCCGCTGGACGACGACCGCATCCTCCTGCGCCACGAAGTCGCGATGCTCGGCAAAGCCGAACGTCGTCGGCAGCCCGGCGACGTCATAGCTTTCCTTGATCGTCATCGGCACGCCGAGCAGCGTCGCGTCGAATCCCTTGGCGATCCGCGCGTCTAGCTCGGCCGCGGCCGTTCGCACGCGATCGAAGTCGCGCACGACGACCGCGTTGAGCGTGCCGTCGCCCGCCTCGATCCGGGCGATCGCCGCATCGGTTTCGGCAAGCGCGGTCGTCTCGCCGGAGCGGATCGCGGCGGCGGTCTGTAGCGCGGTGCGCTGGGTCATGCGCTCACGTCCGTTCCCCGGCGAAGGCCGGGGTCCAGGCGGGCGCGCGTCGTGGAATGCGGGAAGCCGCTGCCAACTGGACCCCGGCCTTCGCCGGGGAACAGGAAGCCTGCCGATATTGCGCGCCCGGAAGCGATCACAGCTTCCCCCCGCTCTCCGCGGCCGCCTTCAGGCTGGGCGCGACCTTGAAGCCGTGCTTCTCCAGCCCGGCGACGACCTTGTCCAACCCCTCGGTCTGCGCCCAGAACATCGGGCCGCCGCGATAGACCGGCCAGCCGTAGCCGTAGATCCAGACGACATCGACGTCCGACGCGCGCTGCGCCTTGCCTTCCTCCAGGATCAGCGCGCCTTCGTTGACCATCGGATACAGCGTGCGCTCGACGATCTCCTGATCGGTGATCTCGCGCTTCGGCAGGTTGGAGCGGCTGCGGAAGTCCTCGATGATCTCCGCCCCGCGCGGGGAGGGGGAGGGGTTCCGCTTCTCGTCATAGTCGTAGAAGCCGGCGTTCTTCTTCTGCCCCCAGCGCCCCTCGGCGGCGAGCGCGTCGCGGATGCTTTCGATCCGCGTCGGGTCGCGGTGCCAGCCGATGTCGACGCCCGCCAGGTCGCTCATCTGGAACGGCCCCATCGGCATGCCGAAGTCGACGTGCACCTTGTCGATCTGCTGCGGGGTGGCGCCCTCCATCAGCAGCTTGTTCGCCTCGATCTGCCGCGGGCTCAGCATGCGGTTGCCGATGAAGCCGTGACAGACGCCCGCGACCACCGCGACCTTCTTGATCTTCTTGGCCAGCGCCATGACGGTCGCCAGCACGTCGCCCGCGGTCTTCTCGCCGCGCACCACCTCCAGCAGCTTCATGACGTTGGCGGGCGAGAAGAAGTGCATGCCCACGACGTCCTCGGGCCGCTTCGTGCTGGCGGCGATCTCGTCGACGTTGAGGTAGCTGGTGTTGCTCGCCAGGATCGCGCCGGGCTTGGCGATGGCGTCCAGCTTGCCGAACAGCTCCTTCTTGACGTCCATATTCTCATAGACCGCCTCGATGATGAGATCGCAGTCGGCGAGGTCCTCCAGCTTGAGCGTGGGCGTCAGCAGCCCCATCAGCTTTTCGGGCGCGTCGGGCTTCAAGCGCCCCTTGGCGGCGCTGGCCTCGTAATTCTTGCGCATCACGCCGGTGCCGCGGTCGAGCGCGTCCTGCTGCATCTCGACGATCGTCACCGGGATGCCCGCGGAGAGGAAGTTCATCGAGATGCCGCCGCCCATCGTACCCGCGCCGATCACGCCGACCTTGTTGATGGCGCGCAGCGGGGTCTTGGGATCGACGTCGTCGATCTTCGCGGCCTGCCGCTCGGCGAAGAAGATGTGGCGCTGCGCGGCGGACTGCGTTCCCGTCATCAGCTTCATGAACTGTTCGCGCTCGAACTTCATGCCCTCCTCGAAGGGCTTCTCGCTCGCCGCGACGACGCAGGCGATATTGGCGGCGGGTGCGTCGAAGCCGCGCATCTTGCGGCCGTGCGCCTTCTGGAAGGCCTCCACGGCCTCGGGATCGGGGGCGACCGTCTTGTCGCGAACGCGCGGGATCGGGCGCGTGTCGGCGATCTCGCGCGCGAAGGCGATCGCGTCGGCCTCCAGCGAATCCTCGCCCACCACGCGGTCGACCAGCCCGACCTTGGCCGCCTTCTTCGCCGGGATCGGATCGCCGATCGCGACCATTTCCAGCGCGGCCTTCACGCCGACAACGCGCGGCAGGCGCTGCGTGCCGCCCGCGCCGGGGAGCAGGCCCAGCTTCACCTCGGGCAGCCCCATCACCGCGCTCGGCACCGCGACACGGTAATGGCACGCCAGCGCGACCTCGCACCCGCCGCCCAGCGCGGTGCCGTGGATCGCGGCGACGATCGGCTTGCTGCTCGCGTCCATCATGTCGATGACCTCGTGCAGGCTTGCGCCCTTGGGCGGCTTGCCGAACTCGGTGATGTCCGCGCCCGCGAAGAAGGTCTTGCCGTCGCAGCGGATCACCATCGCCTTGATGCTGGCGTCGGCCACGCCTTCCTTGACGCCGGCCTCCAGCCCGTCGCGCACGCCCGCGCCCAGCGCGTTGACCGGCGGCGAATCGGAGATGATGACCAGGATGTCGTCGTGGCGTTCGGTGCGGACGGGGGAGGGGGACGTCATATCGGGCTCCTTGGTCCCCGGCGAAGGCCGGGGTCCAGTATCGAAGGTTGCTGTTGGTTAGCGCGGCGCATCGTCGCGACGCCTTCCCAACTGGACCCCGGCCTTTGCCGGGGTACATCGGATCACGTCAGCGCGGCGTAGATCATCGTCTTCAGCTCGCGGCGGATGGGGTAGATCATCGAGGGCGACAGCTGCGTCATGAACACCATGCTGATCCTCTCGACCGGATCGACGAAGAAGGCGGTCGAGAACATGCCACCCCAATAATATTCGCCCACCGACCCCGGCATCATCGAGCGCGCCGGATCGATCGTCACCGCAAAGCCTAGCCCGAAGCCGGTGCCCGCATTCTGCGTCTCGCTGAACAGCGACCGCGACATGGTCGACAGGTCGGCGCCGCCGGGCAGATGGTTCTGCGTCATCAGTTCCAGCGTCTTGCGCCCCAGGATGCGCGCGCCGTCCAGCTCGCCGCCGTTGAGGCACATCAGGCAGAAGCGGTGATAGTCGAGCGCGGTCGACACCAGCCCGCCGCCGCCCGAGGTGAAGCGGAACGGCACCGACCACATGCTCTCCGCGCCGCGGTCGAACATCTGCCGCCCCTTGCCGGGCACCAGCGTATAGCAGTCGGTCAGCCGGTCGATCTTGTCGCCCGGCACGGTGAAGAACGTGTCGTGCATCTTGAGCGGCGCGAAGATCCGCTCCTCGAAGAAGCGCGGCAGCTTCATCCCCGACACGCGCTCCACCACCAGCCCGAGCACGTCGGTGGCGACCGAATAATTCCACGCGCTGCCCGGCGAGAATTCGAGCGGCAGCTTCCCCAGCGCCCCGACGAAGCCGTCGAGGTCGAGGTTGCCGTGCCAGTTCTCGAGCTTCTGTTCGCGATAGGCGGCGTCGATGTTGCTGCGGTTCTGGAAGCCGTAGGTCAGCCCCGCGGTATGGCGCAGCAGGTCGACCATCCGCATCGGCGCCTGCGCCGGCTTCGTCATGAACGGCACGCCCGCGCCGCCGCCGTCATAGACGCCGACGCCCTTCAGTTCGGGCAGGACGTGGTGGACCGGCGTATCGAGCGCGACCTTCGCTTCCTCCACCAGCATCATGAACGCGACCGAGGTGATCGGCTTCGTCATCGAGGCGATGCGGAACAGCGACCCTTCGTCGACTGCCGATCCGCCTTCGCGCGCGGTGCCCTGGTGCGAGAAATGGACGATCTGGTCCTCGCGCGCGACCAGCAGCTGCGCCTGCGCGAAGCCGCCGGTGTCGAGATAGCGCTCCTTGAGCAGCGCATCGATCGCGGCGAGGCGACGCGGGTCGAAGCCGTGTTTCTCGGCCTTGGCGATCTTCATGGCCTCTCCATACCCCTGCTTCGAATGTCGTGCCACGTCTATCGCTTGAGCCCAGCGTAAATCAACTCTAGTCTCGCATCCGAACGAACCGAATGTTCAAGTTGATGAGAGGAACGCCGTGACGATGGAACGTGCCTGGCCCGCGATGGGCATGGACGAGGTCCGCGCCGCGCTCACCGCGCCGGGCGCGCGGTTCGAGATGGAGACGATCGACATCCGCGGGGTTCCCACGCGTGTGTGGAAGAACGCCCCAGCGCACATGGCCGCGCTGGTGCGGCTGTCGCGCACGCACGGCGAATCGCTCGCCACCATCCATGAGGACGAGCGCGTCAGCTACGAGGCGCAGTTCCGCGCCATCGCGACGCTGGCCGCGCATTACCGTTCGCTGGGCGTGGCGAAGGGCGACCGGGTCGCGGTGGCGGCGCGCAACCTGCCGGAATGGATCGTCGCCTTCTTCGCCGCGACCGCGATCGGGGCGGTCGCGGTGCCGCTCAACGCATGGTGGACCGGCGAGGAGCTGGCCTACGGTCTCTCCGATTCGGGCGCGTCGCTGCTGGTGTGCGACGACGAGCGCTGGCACCGCATCGCACCGCACAGGGCGGAACTGCCCGCGCTACGCCATGACCTGGTTACGCGCGCCGCCGCTCCGGTCGAGGGGGGCGAACGGCTGGAGGACGTCATCGGCACGCCGCAGGACTGGGCCACGCTGCCCGACCGCGACCTGCCGGACGCGGATCTGTCGCCGGAGGACGATGCCACGATCCTCTATACCAGCGGCACCACGGGGAAGCCAAAGGGGGCGCTGGCCACCCACCGCAATTTCATGACCAACATCCTGTCGACCGGCTATGCGGCCGCGCGGATGATCCTGCGCCGCGGCGATCCGCTGCCCGATCCGGTGCGCAAGGTGTCGCTGACGGTGATCCCGCTGTTCCACGCGACGGCGCTGTCCGCGGGACTGATGGGGTCGATGGCGGCGGGGCACACCACCATCTACATGCGCAAGTTCGAGGTGGTGCGCGCGATGGAGATCATCGAGCGCGAGCGCGTCAACGCGACCGGCGGCGTGCCGACGATCGCGTGGCAGATCCTGGAGCATCCCGACCGCGACAAGTACGACCTCTCCAGCCTGGAGAGCATCGGCTATGGCGGCGCCCCGTCCGCGCCCGAGCTGGTGCGCAAGATCGCCAGCGACCTGAAGGCGATGCCGGGCAACGGCTGGGGCATGACCGAGACGACCGCGACCGTCACCACGCACGGCGCGGAGGATTACCTCCACCGCCCCGACAGCTGCGGGCCGCCGGTCGCGGTCGCCGATCTGGAGGTGCGCGACGAGGATGGCGTGACCGTGCTGCCGACGAACACGATCGGCGAACTCTGGGCGCGCGGGCCGATGATCGTGAAGGGCTATTGGAACAAGCCGGAGGCGACCGCGGCGACGTTCGTCGACGGCTGGGTGCGCACCGGCGATCTGGCACGGATCGACGAGGAGGGGTTCTGCTTCATCCTCGATCGCGCCAAGGACATGATCATCCGCGGCGGGGAGAACATCTATTCGACCGAGGTGGAGAACGTGCTCTACGATCATCCCGCGGTCACCGACTGCGCGCTGATCGGCATTCCGCACCGTATCCTGGGCGAGGAGCCCGCGGCGGTCGTACACCTGGCCCCCGATGCTCAGGCGACCGAGGCGGAGCTTCAGGCATGGGTGCGCGAGCGGCTGGCGGCGTTCAAGGTGCCGGTCGCGATCCGCTTCTCCGCGGAGATGCTGCCGCGCAACGCCAATGGCAAGATCCTGAAACGCGACCTGAAAACCTTGTTCGAGGATCGTATCGCCGCGTAGATCGTTTCGCTCCGGTCACATTCGAGAGAAGGCGATCGATGCGCGTCACGAGGGATTTTCTGCGCGGGCGCGGTCGCGAGCGCATGACCGAGGCGGAGAAGGACGCGCTGGAGGCCGCGGTCGATCGTGTCGAGACGCTGCCCGCGCGTACGATCGTCGTCAATCGCGGGCAGCGCGTGCGCTACAGCACGCTGCTGCTCGAGGGGACGATGTGTCGCTATATGGACGCGCGCGATGGCTTCCGTCAGCTCGTCGCGCTTCAGGTGGCGGGCGATTTCGTCGATCTCCACGGCTATCCGCTCGAGATGCTCGACCATGACGTCGGCACGCTGTCGGAGGCGCGCGTCGCGGTCATCACGCATGCGCGACTCGACGCGCTGACGCGCGACATGCCGCACCTGACGCGGCTGCTGTGGCGTTCGACGTTGCTGGACGCGGCGTTGCACCGCGAGTGGATCTTCCGCCTCGGCCGCCTGGATGCGGCAGGGCGGGTGGCGCATTTCCTGATGGAGACGTTCCACCGCCTCGACGCGGTCGGGCGCACCGACGACGGCCGGTTCGCGCTGCCGCTGACGCAGCAGGATCTGGGCGAGGCGTGCGGGCTGACCAGCGTCCACGTCAACCGCACGCTGCGGCGGCTGCGCGAGGACGGGCTGGCGGATGTGGCGCGCGGCACCGTGCGCATCCTGAACGCCGCCGGGCTGGCGCGGGTCGCGGAGTTCGAGCCGGACTATCTGTATCTGGAGGACGGCGCCTGGGCGCGCGACGCGGCGGAATAGCCGATCGCGCGCCGACGGCGCTTCGCGACCTGTAACCGCTTGGCCTGCGGGCCAGATTGGCGTTAGCTGTCACCATGTACGATCTTCCTCACGACGCGCCGCCGCACTCGCCCGACGCACCCGGCGACGCCGCCACCGACGGCCCCGTCATCGCGCTGCGCCGTGACCGGCTGCTCGCCGCGCTGACGCTGACCGCCGGGATCGGACTGGTCGTCGGCCTGCCGTTCGCGCTGAAGGAGGGGGCGGAGTTCTTCATGCCCACCGCGGTCGCGCTGGTCGTCGCGCTGGCGCTGATCCCGCTGCTGGAGTGGCTGGAGCGGCGCCGCATCCCCTCCGCGCTCGCCGCGCTGATGTGCGTGATCCTGTTCCTGATCGTCGCCAATGTCGCGCTGGCCGCGATCGTGGTGCCCGCGACCGAATTCTTCCGCCTGCTGCCGACGCGGATCGGGCGCATCCAGGCCAATCTGGCGCCGCTGCTCGATCTCTATTCCAGTCTGGAGCGCTACGCCAACCGCACGCTGCGCCAGATCGCGTCCACGCCGGTGCGTCCGTCGCCCACGGCGGCGGTGGCGCCGCCCAGCTCGATCGTCGAACTGGCGGCGACCTCCGCGCCGGCGGTCATCGTGCAGGTGTTCTACGCCATCCTGGTGGCGTTCTTCTTCCTCTCCGGCTGGACGCGGATGCGCGAGCGGCTCATCACCGCGCGCGCCAGCTTCGGCGGCGCGATGGCGACCGCGCGCGTGATGCAGGAGATGGTCGACGCCGTCTCCTCCTATCTGGGCACGATCACCGCGATCAACGTCTCGCTCGGGCTGCTGGTCGCGGGTGCGCTGCACCTGCTGGGGATGCCGTTCCCGCTGATGTGGGGCGGCATCGTCGCGCTGCTGAACTACATTCCCTATTTCGGGCCCGTCGTCGCCGCGCTGTTGCTGGCGGTGGGCGGGCTGATGACTTTTTCGGACGTCTGGACCGCGCTCGCCGCGCCGGCGATGATGTACGGCTTCCACCTGGTGGAGGCCAATGTCGTCACCCCGCTGATCGTCGGGCACCGCCTGACCATCAACCCGGTGATGATCCTCATCTCGATCAGCTTCTGGGGCTGGGTATGGGGCACGGTGGGGGCGCTGCTGGCGGTGCCGATCCTCATCATCGTCCAGACCATCCTGTCGGCGGCGGGGCGCCCGGACATCGCCGGCTTCCTGTTCGAGCACGGCACGCTGACGCGCGAGAACGGGGCATCGCCGCAACCGGGATGGCGGTCGCGCGAAAAAGACGAAGAATCGCGTTGACAGCCACCGGGGCGCCGCCTAGTTGGCGCGCCTCACGCTTCTCCAAGCGGGTGTAGCTCAGTTGGTTAGAGCGCCGGCCTGTCACGCCGGAGGTCGCGGGTTCGAGCCCCGTCACTCGCGCCATCCCTGCGGTTGTCCGCAGTCGATGCGTGGAAATCATGCGGCAAGCAGGATTCCCCGCGCTGGAATGACATTCCGGCGTCGGTCCGGGTGCGCCTGTCGGTCGCTTTGCAAGCGGGTGTAGCTCAGTTGGTTAGAGCGCCGGCCTGTCACGCCGGAGGTCGCGGGTTCGAGCCCCGTCACTCGCGCCATTCCTACGGTTATCCGTAGCGACTAGCGTTGAAACCCTCATCATTACCGATCGTTACGTCTTCTCTGGCGGAGGAGGCGGGAGCTGATGGCGAGCGGCTATCCCGACGGATTGCACGCCGGCCATTCCCGGCCACGCGGGGGCTTTCACCGCCATGCGACGCCGATCTCACTGCTGTTGATCGCGGCGCTCCCGATCCTTGCCATGACGGGCATGCTGGGCGGCGCGCGGTCGCCCGTGACGCGGATCGAAACGGCCGCGGCAACCCTGACGATCAAGACGCCGCGGACGTTGCGTAGCGGTCTCGTCTTCGAAACCGCCATCGTCGTGGAGGCGCGCCGCCCGATCGCGGATGCGGTCATCGCGCTTCCGCCCGCGCTGTGGCGCGACATGACGATCAACACGCAACTTACCGCCGCACAGAGTGAGTAGCATCGCGCCGGCCTCTGGCGCTTCCACTACGGCCCGCTGAGGCCAGGAGAGCGGCTGGAGGTGAAGGTCGATGGTCAGATCAACCCGCCGCTGACGCTGGGCACCCGCGGCGAGGTGGTGCTGCTCGACGGCGCGCGCGTGCTGGCGCGCGTGCCGGTGACGATGCGGGTGCTGCCCTGATGGACATCGTACTGCGCGCCACCGCGATGTTCTTCGTCCTGTTCGTGCTGCTGCGGCTGCTCGGCAAGCGCGAATTGGGGCAGATGACGCCGTTCGAGGTGGTCGTGCTGGTGGTGATGGGCGATCTGATCCAGCAAGGGATCACGCACAACGACTTCAGCCTGACCGGCGCGACGCTGGCGATCGTCACCTTCGCCTTCTGGGGGCTGGTGCTGGGCTGGCTCGCCTATCTCTTCCCGCGGCTCAAGACCGCGCTGGAGGGGGCGCCGCGTGTCATCGTGCGGCATGGCGAACTGCTCGAGGACAATCTGCGCCGCGACCGGATGACGCGCGCGGAGGTCGAATCGGAAATGCGCCTCGCCGGCATCGCGCGGATGGCGGATGTCGAATGGGCGATCCTGGAGCCGCAGGGGAAGATCAGCTTCATCCGCCGCGACGGCGGCACGGTGAACCCGCCCGACGATGACGGACCGGCGTCATAACGCCTAGCGCCAGCGGCCCGTCTCCATCCACCGCAGCAGCGGCTTGAGCGGGGTGATCCACACGATCCCGGTGACGACGTAGAAGACGAGCTGGAGCAGCCAGTGCCACCCGCCCACCGTCCCCGACAGCGATACGACAGCCACGCACCACATCGCGATCAGCAGCAGGATCAGCAGCATGCCGGCCGGCTTGCGCCATGACGGCGTCATGCGCGCACGATCCACGCGCGTTCGGTGGCGATGGCGTGGAGCGGCACGTCCCACGGGTCGGGCTGGATGAGATCGATTTCCTGCACGCTCCACGCGATACCGATGCGATGCGCCGCGGGGAAGGCGGCGAAAGCGCGATCGTAATGCCCCGCGCCCTGGCCGATGCGGTTGAGCACGCGGTCGAACCCGACCAGCGGGGTCAGTACCACGTCGGGTGCGGCCTCTGGCGCGTCATGGGGCGGCTGGCGCAGGCCGAACGGCCCGGGCACGAGCGGGGTGGCGGGGTCGTACAGCGCGAAGCGCAGCGGCGTCGCCCGGTCGAGCACCTGCGGCAGCGCCAGATGGCAGCCGTGCGCCAGCGCCACCTGTTCCAGCGGCGCCGGATCTGCCTCGCCACCGACGGGTACGTAGCTGGCGACGACGCATCCCGGCGCCAGCAGGGCGACGAACGCCGGGTCGACGCGAATTGCCTCCACCGCCGTGGCGGCGAAGGCGTCGCGCCGGGCGCGCAGCGCGGCGCGCAAGGCCTTCTTGTCGGTCATGTCGGGAAAGGGGGGCGGGTGGCGGGACCGCCGTGGCCGTGTGCCAAAGTATCCACCGACGCCCAATACGTCAGGTGGGGATCATGTACGTCGGACCAGGGTCCTAGCAGGGACAACCCCCTTGGATGAAGAATAGCCTCAGGGATAATTTCCGGCTCGTACCGGGCAGAACCCGCCGCCGTCATACTTAGGCGCTCGGCCCGGCTTTCTCAAGGGCGTCCGCCAGCGCCTCCAGCCGCAGCGACAGCGCATCGAGCGCCTTGCCCTCGGGCGTTTCGGGCGGCGGCTTGGCACGTTCGTCGATCAGCGCGTCGGCGACCATCAGCGCAGCGAGCATCATCACCCGGTTGACCCCGCCCGCGCCCGCGGCGCGCTTGGCATCTTCCCAACGCTCGTCGATCAGCGCGGCGGCCTGCATCAGCCGCGCCTCGCCGCCGTCGCGGCAGCCGACCTCGGTGCTGGTGTCGCCGATCTTCAGCGTGACGCGCGCCATCAATTCTTCTCCGACTCGTCGGCGGGATCGTTGGCGATGATTCGGTCGAGCGCGGCGACCGCCTGCGTCATCGTGTCGCGCAGCTGCGCGTGCCGCCGCTCCAGCTTGGCGGCGGCGGCGCGGCGCTGTTCCACGACGCGCTCGACGCGGGTGATGGCGGCGTCCAGCCGGGCGATCGCGGGATTGTCCATGCGCCAAGCGAATAGGATCGCACAGCCGCGGCGACAAGCCTGTTGCGGGACGGGCCGGGCGCGCGCGGCGGTTGACGGACGCGCTCGCGCCTGCGCAAGAGCGCGCGCATCGGACATTGATGGGGCGAGGAACGACGATGACGAAGGTAGCGATCAACGGCTTCGGACGGATCGGCCGACTGGTGGCGCGCGCGCTGCTGGAGCGCGGCAGCGAGCTGGAGCTGGTGGCGATCAACGACCTCGCCGACACGAAGTCGAACGCGTGGCTGTTCAGCCGCGACAGCGTCCACGGCAAGTGGGCCGGCACCGTCGAGGCGGACGGGCAGGACATGGTGATCGACGGCAAGCGCATCCGCGTCACCGCCGAGCGCGATCCCGCGAACCTGCCGCACAAGGAGCTGGGCGTCGATATCGTGCTAGAGTGCACCGGCTTCTTCACCGACCGCGAGAGTGCGCAGAAGCACATCGACGCGGGCGCGAAGAAGGTGCTGATCTCGGCCCCGGCCAAGGGCGTCGACCTCACCGTCGTCTACGGCGTCAACCACGACAAGCTGGAGGCGGGCCACACCATCGTGTCGAACGCCTCGTGCACCACCAACTGCCTGGCGCCGGTCGCCAAGGTGCTGAACGATGCGATCGGGATCGAGCGCGGGCTGATGACCACGATCCACGCCTATACCAACGATCAGAAGATCCTTGACCAGATCCACCCGGACCTGCGCCGCGCGCGCGCCGCGGCGATGAGCATGATCCCGACCACCACCGGCGCGGCGCGCGCGGTGGGCGAGGTGCTGCCCGAGCTGAGGGGCAAGCTGGACGGTTCGGCGGTGCGCGTGCCGACCCCGGACGGCAGCCTGGTCGACCTGACCTTCACGCCGTCGCGCGATACGACGAAGGAAGAGGTCAACGCGCTGCTGAAGGCCGCCGCGGAAGGCCCGATGAAGGGCGTGCTGGAATATTCGGACGAGCCGCTGGTCTCGATCGACATCGTCCACACGCCGTTCTCGTCGACGATCGACAGCCTGGAGACGGCGGTGATCGACGGCAAGCTGGTCCGCGTCGTCAGCTGGTACGACAACGAATGGGGCTTCTCCAACCGCATGGTCGACACCGCGACCGCGATGGCGAAGCTGGGCTGAGGGCGCGGGGCGTGGCGGGCACCCTGATCGGTATCGCGCGTCACGCCTTTCCCAAGGCGCCGATGGAACTGGTCGACCGGGTCGAGGTGTCGCCCGAGGGCGGCATCCACGGCGATTTCCGCGGCGCGATGAAACGCAAGCCGTACAAGCGGCAGGTGACGCTGATCGAGCGCGGCGACTGGGACGCGGCGATGGCGGAGGTCGGGCATACGATCGGCTGGGAGGAGCGCCGCGCCAACCTGCTGGTCGACGGGCTCGACCTGCCGCAGGTGGCGGGCGTCCGCCTGCGCATCGGCGCGGACGTGGTGCTGGAAGTCACGCGCGAAACCGACCCGTGCGAGCGGATGGAGGCGCTGGCGCCCGGCCTGAAGGCCGCGTTGCTCGCCGACTGGCGCGGGGGTGCCTGCGCAAAGGTGATCCAGGGCGGCTGGATCGCGATCAACGATGCTATCAGGATCGAGGAATCATGACCAAGTCCTTCCGTACGCTCGACGATATCGGTGACGTCCAGGGCCGCCGCGTGCTGGTGCGCGAGGATCTGAACGTGCCGCTGGCGGATGGCCGCGTCACCGACGACACCCGCCTGCGCGCCACCGTCGCCACCGTGGCCGAACTGTCGGACAAGGGCGCGATCGTCCTCGTCCTCGCGCATTTCGGCCGCCCCAAGGGGATGCCGAACCCCGAGATGTCGCTGGCGCAGATCGTCAAGCCGTACGAGGCGGTGCTGGGCCGCCCGGTCCGCTTCGTGGACTGGGACGGTGCCGCCGATGCGGTCGCGACGATGCAGCCGGGCGACATCGCGGTGCTGGAAAATACGCGCTTCTTCGCCGGCGAGGAGAAGAACGACCCCGCGGTGGTCGATCGCTTCGCCGCGCTGGGCGAATTCTTCGTCAACGACGCCTTTTCCGCTGCCCACCGCGCGCATGCCTCGACCGAGGGGCTGGCGCACAAGCTGCCCGCCTTCGCCGGTCGCGCGATGGAGGCGGAACTCGACGCGCTGGAGAAGGCGCTGGGCAACCCCGAGCATCCCGTCGCCGCCGTGGTCGGCGGGGCGAAGGTGTCGACCAAGCTCGACGTGCTCAAGCACCTCGTCGCGCGGGTCGATCACCTCATCATCGGGGGCGGCATGGCCAACACCTTCCTGGCGGCGCGCGGCGTCGACGTGGGCAAGAGCCTGTGCGAGCACGACCTGACCGGCACCGCGGAGGAGATCCTCGACGCGGCGGACAAGGCAAACTGCACCGTCCATCTGCCGTATGACGTGGTGGTGGCGAAGGAATTCCGCGCCGATCCGCCGACCCGCACCGTCAACGTGCACGAGGTCGCGGCGGAGGAGATGATCCTCGACGTCGGCCCTGCCGCGGTCGAGGCGCTGGGCGACGTGCTCAAGACCTGCCGTACCCTGGTGTGGAACGGCCCGATGGGCGCGTTCGAGACGCGTCCGTTCGACACCGCGACCGTCGCGCTGGCGCGGACTGCGGCGGCGCTGACCAAGGAGGGCAGCCTCGTCTCCGTCGCGGGCGGCGGCGACACCGTCGCTGCGCTCAACCACGCCGGGGCAGGGGACAGCTTCACCTTCGTCTCGACCGCGGGCGGTGCGTTCCTGGAGTGGATGGAGGGGCGCGAACTGCCGGGCGTGGCGGCGCTGCAGAAGTAACGGCGCCGACCTCCGTCACCCCGGCCCTGAACCGGAGTGCCGCTTTGTCTTCGGGTGTCGCGAGACAGCGGGAACCCGGGGCAAGCCCGGGGTGACGACCAGGGACTATTCCGTCGCGCTGGTCCCCTCCGGTGCCGGTTCGTTCAGCAGCGGCACCACCTCGGCGTTCAGCGTGTCCAGCGTGAACGCCGCCGCCTTGGCGTAGCGGATGCGTCCCTGACGATCGATGATGTAGTTCATCGGCAGCGCCTCGACCTGCGCATAGGCACCTGCCATCCGCTTGACCGGCACCATGCTCATCTTCGCAAAGAGCGGTTTCAATCGGTAGGCCGGCACCGAATCCTCGGTCGTGGCGGCGAAGACGCGCAGGCCGTGACGCTCCTGCAACTTGAAATAGGTGTCCAGGAGCGGCAGCTCCTGCCGGCAGGGCGCGCACCACGTCGCCCAATAGTTCAGGATCACCACCTTCCCGCGCAATTCCTGCGACGTGACGGTGCGCCCGTCGAACGTCTTGAGCGTGAACGCCGGCGCCATGTCCCCCAGCGCCGGGCGTCGTGCATCGCCGCGCTGCGCCGCCAAGACCGCCAGCATCGGCGCGAGCAGCATCGCCGCCCGCGAATATCGAATCGCCATGATCGAAGTCCCCCCGCGCAGAGGCTCCATCACGCGCGACGATGTGTCAAATCCGGTCGGTAATTCGGGTTGCCCCGCAACAAAGGACCGCCTATCGTTTAACGCGTTAAACGGAGGTCGCGTTGCTCGGCGTCAGGCTCGACACGGAACTGGAAGAGCGGCTCGCCGCCGTTGCACGCACGCAGGGGCGGAGCAAGAGCGACATCGCGCGCGAGGCGGTTCGCCGCTACGTCGAGCTGCACGACGAGGCGTTCCGCCGCGAGGCGAGGCGTCAGTCGCAGCGCGCGTCGCGGCGCGACACGCAGGCGGACTATGCCTTCTGGGAAGTCGCCGAGGCGGAGGATGCCGCGTGGAAGTGACGCCCGTTTCGGGAACGGAGCCGGCGATCGCGCACGGTGCGATCGTTATGGTCGCCCCTCCGGAGGGCTGCGACGGCGCAGCCCGTGCCTGCGTGGTGGTGCAGGCGGATCTGTTCAACGAAACACACGCGACCGTGACGCTGTGCCCGCTGACCACGATCGTCGGCGGCGAGGCGCTGTTCCGCGTCGCCATCTCGCCGCAGGAACATACCGGCCTTCCGGTCGAATGCGAGGTGCAGGTCGACCGCATCACCAGCGTGCGGCGTCATCGCATCGTCAAGGTGATCGGCCATGCGTCGGCCACGCGCATGGAACAGGTCGATCAGGCGCTGCGCCGCTGGCTCGCTCTCTAACTAGATCAGACACGTAGGAGAATATGATGACCCCGACCGTGAAGGCCATTCTTGACAAGTACGAGGGCACGAGCCCCGCGGTGAAGGCCAACCTCGCGCGCATCCTGATGCACGGGAAGCTGGGCGGCACCGGCAAGCTCATCATTCTGCCGGTCGATCAGGGGTTCGAGCATGGCCCGGCGCGCAGCTTCGCGATCAACCCGCCGGCCTATGACCCGCACTATCACTATCAGATCGCGATCGACGCGGGCCTGTCGGCCTATGCCGCGCCGCTCGGCATGCTGGAGGCGGGCGCCGACACGTTCGCGGGCCAGATCCCGACCATCCTGAAGGTCAACAGCTCCAACAGCTGGGCGACCTCGATCGCGCAGGCGCAGACCGGCAGCGTCGAGGACGCGCTGCGGCTGGGCTGCGCCGCGATCGGCTTCACCATCTATCCGGGCTCGGACGGCATCTTCGACGCGATGGAGCAGATCCGCGAACTGCGCGAGGAAGCCGCCGCGGCGGGTCTCGCCACCGTCATCTGGAGCTATCCGCGCGGTGGCGAGCTGTCGAAGGCGGGCGAGCTGGCGCTCGACGTCGGCGCCTATGCCGCGCACATGGCGGCGCTGCTGGGTGCGCACATCATCAAGGTGAAGCTGCCGAGCGACCATATCGAGCAGAAGGACGCGAAGAAGAGCTACGAGGGCACCGACTGGTCGAAGCAGGCGGACCGCGTGCGCCACGTCGTCCAGTCGAGCTTCGCCGGGCGCCGCGTCGTGGTGTTCTCGGGCGGTGCGGCCAAGGGGGCCGATGCGGTCTATCAGGACGCGCGCGACATCCGCGACGGCGGCGGCAACGGCTCGATCATCGGGCGCAACACCTTCCAGCGCGAACGCGGCGAGGCGCTGGCGATGCTGGAGAAGCTGGTCGCGATCTACAAGAATCAGGAATACGCGACCGCGGGCGACCGGCGGCGGACCCCGCCGCCGGTGCGCCACGCCCACCACAAGACCGTTCCGGCCGCGACGATGGCGGCCAGCGCGACGAAGACGGCCGGGATGGCGGTCACCGCCGCGAACACCCGCAGCGCGGGCGGTGAGGGCGTGAGCAGGGCGAAGGCGGCGACCTGCACGGCGACATCCGCCGCCACCAGCAGGAACGGCAGCGCCTGTCGCCGATCTGCGCGCGCCGCCACGACCGCAACGACGATCGCGACCACCTGCGCCGCGTAGAAAGCGGGAACGAACGGGTGGAGCGGGGGCATTATCGGCAGGACCGCGGGCAGCACACGCCCCAGCGCGGGCGGCAGCACGAGCACCGCGGTCGCGAGCATCGCGCCGCCGTGCGCATGGACGTCGCGTCGCCGTGCCACCGCATAGGCCACCAGCGCGAGGAAACAGGGCGTCGCGAGCGTATCCGCCGCCGCCAGCCCGGGGCCGAACCGCGCATAGAACGGGTGCCCCGCCAGCGCCTTGGCCATCATCGCCTGGATCGCCAGCGCACCGCCCGCGACGAAGGCGGGTACGACCGCGAACAGCGCCATCCCCAGCGCCCGGTGCAGGTGCCCGCGCCGCGTGCGGATCGCCCACATCTGCACGGCCAGCAGCACCAGCCAGAGGATCGCGGTGATCGCGTGGGCGTGAACGCCCAGCACCACCTGGCGCGGGATGGCGAAATACCCCGGCCAGAAGGCGATCAGCACCAACGGTGCGAGCAGCAGGACGGCGTAATAGGAGCGTCGGAACGGCATCACACACTCTCCCCCCGGTCGGGCGTGATGCGGAGAGTGTAACACGGTTGGCGGACGGGGCCTAGCCACCCACCTGTCATGCCGGACGTCATCCCGGATGCCGAAACACGTCCGGCATGACGCGAGGGAGGGGGTTCGTTCCCTCCCGGTGGCACGTAGTGGTCGTTGTGATCGGCGCGCGGGACCTCACCCCGCGCACTCCGTCACCCCGGACTTGTTCCGGGGTCCAGGGTTCCGCGCATCCATCCTGCGCAATGGACGCGGAACCCTGGATGCCGGGACGAGCCCGGCATGACGGGAGGGGAGGAGACACGCCGATCGCGATCCCGGGTCCCCAATATTCTCCACGTTGTCGCGCACCGCCTCGACGACACACCCGCTTTCGCCGCGGCGTGGGAGCGGGTAGGCGGGGCGGCATGATCGACGACCCGCTCGGCCCCCTGGACCCCGATTTCGCCGCTGCGTTCGAACGCGACATGTCGCGCCCGCCGTGCCAGCTGTACCTCATCTCGCCGCTCGACGTGGCCGGTGCCTTCCCCGATCGGCTGGCCCGGGCGCTGGATGCGGCGCCAGTGGCCGCCTTCCAGTTCCGGGTGAAGGACATCGACCAGCACGCCGCCGCGCGCCTCGCCGAGCCGCTCCAGCGGGTCTGCGCGGACCGGGAGGTCGCGTTCATCGTCAACGACTCGGTGTCGCTCGCCAAGCGGCTGGGCGCGGACGGCGTGCATCTGGGGCAGGAGGACGGCGATGCGCGCGAGGCGCGCACGATCCTGGGCCCGGGCGTCCAGATCGGCGTCACCTGCCACGACAGCCGCCACCTGGCGATGGAGGCGGGGGAGGCGGGCGCCGATTACGTCGCCTTCGGCAGCTTCTATCCCACCACCACCAAGGAGGTGTCGCACCACCCTGAACCAGTGATCCTGTCGTGGTGGTCGGCCTTGTTCGAGCTGCCCAGCGTCGCGATCGGCGGGATCACCCCCGCGAACGCGGCACCGCTGGTGAAGGCCGGTGCGGACTTCATCGCGGTGTCCGGCGCGGTCTGGAATGGTGACGAGGCGGCAGCGGTGCGCGCCTTCGCTGCGGTGCTGGCGGAGGGCTGATCGCGACGGACCCACCTCGCCCTCCGCGCGTTGTTCCGGCACCGTAAAGAGGGAGAGGTCCGTGAAGCGTATCGCCGTCCTGACAGCCCTGGCGCTCGCGGCGCCGGTCCTTGCGCAACCCGCACCTCCGGCGATGGACCCCGCCGTCATGCGCACGCAGGTCGTGCTCGATCGTCTGGGCTTCGGCCCCGGCATCATCGACGGACGCGGCGGGCAGTCGCTGACGAACGCGCTCAAGGGCTTCCAGCAGAGCCGCGGGCTGCCGGCGACCGGCAAGCCCGACACGGCGACGCTCGCCGCGCTGCGCCCGTACGCCGGCCTGCGCCCGACGCTGGAGGTGACGCTGGATCGCGGCGCGATGAGCGGCCCCTATGTGCCGCACATGCCGGAGGATTACGCGGAGAAGGCCAAGCTGCCGTCGATGGCCTATGCGCGCCCGCTGGAGAAGCTGGCCGAACGCTTCCACACTACGCCCGCCGTCCTGGCGGAGCTCAATCCCGGCGTGACCACGATCGCGCCGGGGACGAAGATCCGCGTTCCCAACACCTTCCCGTCGTCGCGCGCCTATCCCGCCGATGCCACGCCCGCGTGGCGTGCCACGCTCGCCTCGCTCAACGTGGAGGCGAACGTGCCCAAGGCGGCGAAGATCGTGGTCGACAAGTCCGACGGCATCCTGCGCGTGTACGACGACCGCGACCGGCTGGTGTCGCAATATACCGCCACGATCGGCTCGTCGCGCGATCCCCTGCCGCTGGGCACGTGGAAGGTGCTCCACGTCTCGCCCAACCCCGACTGGAAGATGAACCCGTTGATCCTGAAGGGGGTGAGCGACGACAAGAAGCCGCAGATCATTCCGCCCGGCCCCAACAACCCCGTCGGCGTGGTGTGGATCGATCTCAGCAAGGAGCATTACGGCATCCACGGCACCAGCGAGCCGGCGCAGATCGGCCGCGCGCAGTCCAACGGCTGCGTCCGCCTCACCAACTGGGACGCGGCGCGCGTCGCGCTGATGGTGAAGAGCGGCACGCCGGTGATCTTCCAGGCATAGGGCAGGGGGATGCGATGACGCGGCTGGGCTGGTCGATCCTCGCCATGATCCTGCTGGCGGTGGCGGGGTTCGCCTCGCTGCTGTCGTTCGATGGCGCCGATCGAACGCGCCGTGCCGTCGCGACGCAGACCGAACCGCCGCCGGTCGAAGGGGCTCCCCTCGTGTCGACGAGCGGGCTGACGCTGCCGGTGTCTGGCTACGATCGCGCTGACCTGCGCGACAATTGGGGCGATCCGCGTGATGGCGGCGCGCGTGCGCATACCGGCATCGACCTGATGGCGCCGGCCGGAACCCCCGTCGTCGCCGCGGGGCCGGGCAGGGTAGAGAAACTCTTCCTCAGCAACGCGGGCGGCACGACGCTCTACCAGCGGTCGCCCGACCGGCGGTGGACCTATTATTATGCGCACCTCGCCGGCTACGCCCCAGGCATCGCCGAGGGGCAGCGCGTCCGCGCGGGGCAGACGCTGGGCTATGTCGGCGACAGCGGCAATGCTGGGGCGGGCAATTACCACCTCCACTTCGGCGTCACGCGCACGACGCCCGAGCAGCGCTGGTATCAGGGACAGGCAATCGATCCCTATCCGCTGCTTGCCGCAGGCGCGCGCAACCGCTAAGTCGCCGCCACCCGGTCGCCCGCACGGTGCGGCCAGCTCTTTTCCATAGGCGAAGCCCCATGAAGATCAGCGGCGTGGACAT
>CAJYKB010000043.1 GCA_913774925.1 uncultured Sphingomonas sp.
AGGAAGCCGGTTTCGACCGCCACGTCGCGAATGGTGTCGCGGTCGTGCGCCAGGCCCGCAGCGATCAGGCGGCGGTACGCATCGGCGGTGTCCGCCGGCACGGGCCGCGTCGCGCCGAAATCGAGCAGGACGATGCGGCCGCCATCCGCCTGCCAGCGATAGTTCGCGAAATTGGGATCGGTCTGCATGACGCCGAACGCGAAGATCTCGCGCAGCACCAGCGCGATCAACGCGGTCATCGCGCGGTCGCGTTCCTCCTGCGGCGCATCGGCCAACGTCTCGATCGCGCGGCCCTCGACGAATTCCATCGCCAGCACGCGCCGGGTGGTAAGCGACTCCTCCAGCGCGGGGACGACATAGCGTGCGTCGCCGGCCAGCCGCTCGCGATAGGCGCGCAGTTGCTGCCCCTCGCGGATATAATCGGCCTCCTCGCTCAATTGCCGCTTCGCCTCGGCCAGCAACGGCTTCAGGTCCAGCGTCGCGGGAAGCAGGCCGGAGACGCGCAGCAAGGTCGCGACATTGTCGACGTCCGACGTGATGCTGTCGGCGACGCCGGGATATTGCACCTTGATCGCCAGCACGCGCCCGTCCGGCAGCGTGGCGCGGTGGACCTGCCCGATCGACGCAGCGGCGATCGGCGATGCCTCGAAATGACGAAAGCGGCGGCGCCAGTCCGCGCCCCATTCGGCGCGCAGCACGCCGTCGAGCTGCTGCGGGGGCATGCGATACGCCTGGTTGCGCAGTTGCGCGAGGATCGTCTGAAGCTCGGCGGGCAGGACGTCGCCGGCGTCCATCGAGATCATCTGCCCCAGCTTCATCGCCGCGCCGCGCAGGTGCGACAGGCGGTCTGCGACGCGCGCGGCATTGCCGGGGGTGAGGATCAGGTCACCGACACGCGGACGCTCCCCCGCCGCGAGCCGCCGCGCGCCCTCCGCCAGCATCCCGCCCGCGACGCCGCCCGCGAGCCGCCCGAAACCGCCGAGCCGCGCCAGCCGTCCGCTGGGCACCGCGCGATGGCGGGCGCCGTTGCTGTCATCATCCTGCATCCCCGCAGAGCGCCGGAGAACCCGCCGGGTTCCGTGCGCGCTCAGTGCCGGTCGAGCAGCCGCCGCGCCTGCACCAGATGCGGTGCATCGATCATCCTGCCGTCGAGCTGCAACACCCCTGCCCCCGGCGCCGCATCGAACGCGGCGATGACGCGCCGGGCGTGCGCGACCTGATCGTCGGTGGGGGTGAAGGCGGCGTTGATCGTCGCGACCTGCGCCGGGTGGATCGCCATCATCCCGGTAAAGCCGTCGCGTGCCGCGCGCCGCGCATAGGCGTCCAGCCCGTCGAGATCGCGAAAGGCCGGATAGACCGTTTCGATCGCCGCCACCCCGGCGGCATGCGCGCCGAACAGGGTCAGCGAGCGGGCAAGCTCATACGGCGGGGTGAAGCGACCGTCGTCCTCGCGGCTGGTCGCCGCCCCGATCGCGGCGGGAAGATCCTCCGCACCCCAGGTCAGCCCGGCCAACGGCACGCCGCACCCGGCGTAGCTGCCGAGCTGGAAGATCGCCGCCGGGGTTTCGGTCGCGATCGGCAGGATCGGCGCCGCGATCCCGGCCGCCGCCAAGCGATCGTGAAGCGCGCGAACACTGGCCGCGCCCTCCGCCTTGGGCAGGACGATCGCGGCGGGGCGCAATCCCGCCAGCGCGGCCAGATCCTCAACGCACAGCACGGTGCCGAGCGGGTTGACGCGCACGAACACCGCCGCGCCGTCGCGCGGACCACGCAGATGCTCCGCCACCGCCGCGCGCGCCGCCGGCTTCGCGCCGGGCGCGACCGCATCCTCCAGATCGAGGATCAGCGCGTCGGCACCGCTGGCGGCGGCCTTGGCGAACCGCTCGGGCCGGTCGCCGGGCACGAACAGCAGCGACCGTAGCCTCATGCCGGACGTCGCTTCAGCAGCGCGGTGCGCAGGCATTGGCACACCAATTGATCGCGCTGGTTGATGAGACGATGCGCGAAGGTGACGATCCCCGCCTCGGGACGCGACCGGCTGTCCTTCAGGTCGTGAACCTCGGTTTCGGCGCGCAGCGTATCGCCGATGAAGACGGGGCTCGGCATCTCCAGTTTGTCGTAGCCGAGATTGGCGACCAGCGTGCCGAGCGTCGTGTCGCCGACCGATAGCCCGACCATCAGCGCGAAGGTAAAGGTGCCGTTGACCAGGATCTGTCCGAACTCGCTGGCGCGCGCCGCCTCGGCATCCAGGTGCAGCGGTTGCGGATTGTGGGTCATGGTCGAAAACAGCAGATTGTCGGTCTCGGTCACCGTCCGGCGGATCTCGTGGACGATCCGGTCGCCGACCTGCCATTCGTCATAGTGGCGTCCGGCCATCAATCCTCTCCCGTCACGATCCGCGCCAGCACCATGCCCTCGGTGACCTGCGCGCCTTCGATTGCCTTCAACTCGGCGACGACCCCGTCGAACGGCGCGACCAGCGCCTGTTCCATCTTCATCGCCTCCAGCACCATCAGCCGCTCGCCACGCGCCACCCGCTGGCCCTCGACCACCGGCACCGCGATCACGCGGCCCGGCATCGGGGCGAGCAGCGCACCGTCTCCCTCGCTGGAACCAGCAAGGTGGTCGGCGCGCCGCGCACCGAACGGCCATGCCTCGCCACGCACGAAGATCACGCCATTGACGACCGCTGCGTCCGGCAGCGACGCCGGGTCGGTGAGATACGGCTGACCCGCGACCTCCACCGCGACGCGCATGGCGGGGGTGGCATTGGCGCGGAACCCGCGCAGGGCCGTCCAAGGATCGTTGCCCATCGCCGGCACGATCGCCGCCGCCGCCGCCGCGACGATCGCAGGCGACGGCTCGGCAGCGGGAACGAGGGCGTCGGCGTGCCGCGCGATGAAGCCGGTATCCACGCGCCCCGCCACGAAATCCGGATGTGCGGCGGCACGGGCGAGAAAGGCGGCGTTGGTGCGCACCGGCCACACGCGCGTCCCGCCCGCCGCCGCCGCCAACCGGCTTGCAGCCTCCGCACGGGTCGCGCCCTGCACGATCAGCTTGGCGATCATCGGGTCGTAATAGGGCGTGACGTCGCCGCCCTCCTCGACCCCGCTGTCGATGCGCACGCCGGACGGAAAGCGCAGCACGTCCAGTGGGCCGGTCGACGGCAGGAAGCCGGTCGCGGGATTCTCGGCATAGAGCCGCGCCTCCATCGCCCATCCGGTGATCGACAGCTCGTCCTGCGTCTTCGGCAGCGGCTCGCCGCTCGCGACGCGGAGCTGCCATTCGACCAGATCCTGCCCGGTGATCGCCTCGGTCACGGGATGCTCGACCTGCAGGCGGGTATTCATCTCCATGAACCAGATGCGGTCGGCGCGCAGCCCTTCGGAGCCGTCGGCGATGAACTCGATCGTGCCCGCGCCGACATAATCGACCGCCTTCGCCGCGCGTACCGCCGCGTCGCACACCGCCGCGCGTGTCGCGGCGTCCATGCCCGGCGCGGGGGCTTCCTCGATCACTTTCTGGTGGCGGCGCTGAAGCGAGCAATCGCGCTCGAACAGGTGGACGACATTGCCGTGGGCATCGCCGAAGACCTGCACCTCGATGTGCCGGGGCGAGAGGATGTACTTTTCGATCAGGACGCGATCGTCGCCGAACGAGGCCGCCGCCTCGCGTTGGCAACTCGCCAGCGCCTCCGCGAAGTCGCCGGGCGCATCGACCTGCCGCATCCCCTTGCCGCCGCCGCCCGCGACCGCCTTGATGAGGACGGGGTAGCCGATCGCATCCGCCTCGGTCTTCAGCCGCGCCGGCGACTGGTCCTCGCCCAGATAGCCGGGCGTGACCGGAACCCCGGCGGCGATCATCCGTGCCTTGGCGGCATCCTTCAGCCCCATCGCCCGGATCGCGGCCGGGGGGGCACCGACCCACACCAGCCCGGCGGCGACCACCGCCTCGGCGAAGTCGGCGTTCTCCGACAGGAAGCCATAGCCGGGATGGATCGCCTGCGCGCCGGTCGCGCGTGCGGCGTCGAGCAGGCGGTCCTGCCGCAGATAGCTGTCGGCGGCAGGCGCGGTGCCGATGCACACCGCCGCGTCCGCCTCGCGCACGAACGGCATGGCGGCATCGACGTCGGAATGGACCGCGATCGTGCGGATGCCCAGCGCGCGCGCGGTGCGGATGATGCGGCGGGCGATCTCGCCGCGGTTGGCGATCAACAGGCTTTCGATCATCGCGGTCACATCCGGAACAGGCCGAAGCGCGCACGCTCCGGCACGGGGGCGTTCAGCGTGGCGGCGAAGGCGAGGCCCAGCACGTCGCGGGTCTGCACCGGATCGATGATCCCGTCATCCCACAACCGCGCGGTGGCGTAATAGGGGTTGCCCTCGTCCTCGTATTTCTGGCGGATCGGCGCCTTGAAGCGTTCGGCCTCTTCCGCGCTCCAGGTCTCCGCATCGCGGTGGACGGTCGCCAGCACGCTCGCCGCCTGCTCGCCGCCCATCACCGAGATGCGCGCGTTGGGCCAACTGAACAGGAAGCGTGGTGAATAGGCGCGTCCGCACATCCCGTAATTGCCCGCGCCGAAGCTGCCGCCGATCAGCACGGTGATCTTTGGCACCGAGGCGGTGGCGACGGCAGTGACCAGCTTCGCGCCGTTCTTGGCGATCCCCTCCGCCTCATACTTCCCGCCGACCATGAAGCCGGAGATGTTCTGGAGGAACAGCAGCGGAATGCGCCGCTGGCACGCCAGTTCGATGAAGTGTGCGCCCTTCAGCGCGGACTCGCTGAACAGCACGCCGTTGTTGGCGAGGATCGCGACCGGCATCCCCCAGATATGCGCGAAGCCGCAGACGAGCGTCGTGCCGTACAATGCCTTGAACTCGTGGAAGTCGGAGCCGTCGACGATCCGCCCGATCACTTCGCGCACGTCGTAGGGCGCGCGAACGTCCTGCGGGACGATGCCGTACAGCTCTTGCGGGTCGAGCAGCGGCGCGCGCGGTGGCTTCAGCGTCACGTCGGGCGCCGGCTTCGCACCCAGCGTCGCGACGATGTCGCGGACGATCAGCAGCGCATGCTCGTCATTCTCCGCGACATGATCGACCACGCCCGATCGGCGCCCGTGCGTTTCCGCGCCGCCCAGTTCCTCCGCCGAGATCACCTCGCCGGTCGCGGCCTTCACCAGCGGCGGACCGGCGAGGAAGATCGTGCCCTGGTTGCGGACGATCACGCTTTCGTCGGACATGGCGGGGACATAGGCGCCACCGGCGGTGCAACTGCCCATCACGCACGCGATCTGCGCGATCCCCTCCGCCGACATCTGCGCCTGGTTGAAGAAGATCCGCCCGAAATGCTCGCGGTCGGGGAACACCTCCGCCTGATGCGGCAGGTTCGCGCCGCCGCTGTCGACCAGATAGAGGCACGGCAGACGGTTCTCGCGGGCGATTTCCTGCGCGCGCAGGTGCTTCTTCACCGTCATCGGGAAGTAGGCGCCGCCCTTCACCGTCGGATCGTTCGCGACGATCATGCACTCGCGTCCCGACACGCGCCCGACGCCCGCGATCATCCCCGCGCCAGGCGCGCCATCCTCATACATGCCGTTCGCGGCCAGCGCGCCGATCTCCAGGAACGGCGCGGCGGGATCGAGCAGCCGGTCGACGCGGTCGCGCGGCAGCAGCGTGCCGCGCGCGACGTGGCGCGCGCGGTGCTGTTCCGACCCACCCAGCGCGGTGCGGGCGCTGCGATCGCGCAGCGTTTCGGCGAGCGCGCGATTGTGCGCGGCGTTGGCGGCAAAGGTGTCGGCGCCGACATCGACCAGCGAGCGGAGCGTCGTCATTGCGCGCGCGGTGCGTCATGGCCGATCAGCTCGCGCCCGATCAGCATCCGCCGCACCTCGTTGGTGCCCGCGCCGATATCGAGCAGCTTGGCGTCACGCCAATAGCGCTCGACCGGCCAATCCGTCGTATAGCCGGCCCCACCCAGCGCCTGGATCGCCTCGCCCGCGACCTTCACCGCGCTTTCGGAGGCGAGCAGGATGCAGCCCGCCGCATCGAACCGCGTCGTACGCCCCGCGTCGCACGCCTTGGCGACCGCGTAGACATAGGCGCGAGCAGCGTTGAGCGCTACGTGCATGTCGGCGACCTTGGCCTGCATCAGCTGAAACTCACCGATCGGGCGCCCGAACTGGCGGCGTTCGCGGACGTAGGGCAGCACGGTGTCGAGGCACGCCTGCATAATCCCGAGCTGAATGCCCGACAGCACCACGCGCTCGTAATCCAAGCCGGACATTAGCACCTTCACCCCGCCGTTCAGCGGCCCCATCACCTGCGCGTCGGCGACGAAGCAATCGTCGAACACGAGTTCGGCGGTCGGCGAGCCGCGCATCCCGACCTTCTCGATCTTCTGCCCGATCGAGAAGCCCGCGACGTCCTTCTCGATCAGGAACGCGGTGATCCCCTTCGACCCGGCGTCCATGTCGGTCTTCGCATAGACGACCAGCGTGTCGGCATAGGGCGCGTTGGTGATCCAGAACTTCGTGCCGTTCAGCCGCCAGCCGCCGTCGACCTTCGTCGCGCGCAGCTTCATCGACACGACGTCGGACCCGGCGCCCGCCTCCGACATGGCGAGGCTGCCGACATGTTCGCCCGAGATCAGCCTTGGCAGATACTTCGCCTTCTGCTCGGGCGACCCCCAGCGGCGAATCTGGTTGATGCACAGGTTGGAATGCGCGCCGTAGCTGAGCCCGATCGCGGCGGAGGCGCGGCTGACCTCCTCACAGGCGACGACATGCTCCAGATAGCCGAGGCCCAGGCCACCATCGGCCTCCTCGACGGTGATCCCGTGCAGCCCCAGCGCGCCCATCTCGGGCCACAATTCGCGCGCGAAGCGATCCTCGGCATCGACCCGCGCGGCGATCGGCGCGATCCGGTCGGTCGCGAAGCGCCGCACCGTGTCGCGGATCGTGTCCGCCATCTCGCCCAGACCGAAATCGAGGTCCATCGCTCTCTCCTGTTTCTTCGTTGGCGCGCATCCTAGGCCGCGGCGATGGCGCTGCAAAATTGAAAGGCGCGCAAGCTGTGTATAGATATCGTCTATGATCGACCGGTACCATCTTCGCTATTTCCTCAGCGTGGTCGACACCGGCAATTTCTCGCGCGCGGCGGCGGCGTGCAACGTGTCGCAACCGACGCTGTCGGTGGGGATCGCGCGGCTGGAGGCGCAACTGGGGCGCACGTTGTTCGATCGCACCAACCGCCGCGTCGCGCTGACCGATGCCGGCGCCGGGTTGCTCCAGCATGCGCGGACGATCGAGGCCGGGTTCGCCGCCGCCGAACGCGCGGTGACC
>CAJYKB010000044.1 GCA_913774925.1 uncultured Sphingomonas sp.
GTGACGATCCGCTCCACGCCGGATCAGCCGCCCGACTTGTCGTCGAGCCGCCCGGTCTCGCGGCGCGCCTCGCCGCCGTCGCGCGGCGCGGACAGGCGGGCGAGGATGTCGTCGGCGCTCGACGCGCCCGGCAGCAACCCGGCGCGCTCCAGCTTGGCATCGAGGTCGGCGCCGGTGCGCATGTCCTCCAGCTCGGCGGCGGCGCGAAACTTCTCGTCGCGGACCGCCTGGCGTTCCTTCAGCCGGGCGAGGCTGTCGGCGGCCGAGCCGAGCTGCGACTGCGCGCCGTGCGTGTTGCTGGCAATCTGCGCCTGCGCCTGCTGCACGCTCTCGTTCGCGCGCACGACGTCGACCTCGCGGCGCAGCGCCTCAATCTTGCCGTCGCCCTGCTTGATGATGCCGCGCATCCGGTCCTCGGCGCCGCGCATGTCGGCGACCTGCGGGTTCTTGGCGTTCAGCTCGCGCTCGATCTGCGCCAGCCGCTCGGCCACCTCGCGCGCGAGGTCCATGTCGCCGCGCCCCATCGCGGCGCGCGCCGATGCCTCATATTTGTCGCGCTGCGCGACAAGCTGTTCGATGTCCTTTTCGATCATCCGCCGCTTGGCGGTGACGGTGGCGAGATCGTCGCGCGCCTTGGCCTGCGCCGTCCCGGCGTCGCGGAGCTGCTGATCGAGGATCGTCAGCGCGCGCGCGTCGACCACCGACTGCCCCGCCTCGTGCGCGGTGCCGCGGATCAGCGTGACGAATTGCTTCCACATCGACATGGTATGATGGTTCCTCAGGCAGCCGCGAAGGCGTGACGCAGATCGGCGGCGGCATCCAGCGCGTTATGCGCCAGCACGCGCAGCTCGATCAGGATCGTGCGCAGCGACGATTCGACCGACAGTTCGCCGATCAGCTCATAATATTCGCGACCGTCCACCTCGGTGATCGCGAAGTTCGACAAGGGCACCAGCTTCTGCGCCTTGAGCAGGAAGTGGTTGAAGGCGGCGGCGTCGTCCATCTCGGCGACCGGCCACAGCAGCGTCGAGACGACGATCTGCTCGCCCGCGACGCTGAGGAAGACCGACAGGTCGCCGTGGTCGTGGAGCGTGACGCGCAGCACCTCGCCGACGCGTTCCACGCTGACCTCACCCAGGTGATCGGGCGCGGCCAGCGCCTCGGCCAGCCGTTCGATCGTCCACACCCGCGTCGTGTCGTCCACGTTGTCGTCCTCTCGGTATGCTTGACACCCCAAGCATATGCCCGCAGCGTTTGGCAAGGTAGGTGGGCCAGGTGGAGACGCAAGCGGCATGATCTTCGGCAGCCTGTTCGGCGGCGGACGCGAGGACGCGAAGAGCGCGGTGGCAGTGGTGCGCGACGTGACGATCGGGCGGATGGTGCAGCTGGACGCGCTGGCGTGGCGGCGGCTGGCGGGGGGCACCTTCACGCTCGACCGCGACACGCTGGAGATCACCGCGCAGGGGATCATCAAGCTCGACGACGGTGGCGGCTATGTCCACCGCTTCTATACCGACGACGAACTGATGCTGCAGGCGGTGAGCCAGCAGCCCGACGGATCGGACGCCGACGATTTCACGCTGTTCCGCCCGTGGTCCTCGACCTATGCGACCGGGGGGTGGGACGATGCGGCGTTTCGCGAGCGGTTGAGCCAGCCGGTGTGGAACGAGGCCGGGCTGCCGCCCTTCCGCCGTTTCTGGTACGATGGCGACGAGCGCGTCCAGCCGCCGGTGCAATTGTGGGAAGCGCTCTATTACGAGCGTGACGGCGAGCCGGTGAAGCATATCCGCCAGCAATGCATGCTCTACGTCCGCGATCTGGCGCCGGAGGGGCAGGAGCTGCTGCTCGCGCTGTCGGCGCGGCCGGAGGGGGGCGACACGACGCACGACATCATGATCGGCCTGCCGCTGTCGCCGGCGGAGTTTTCGGCGTAGCGTCACCTGGCCGTTCACTCTGCGCTGGTCGAAGGGCGTTCCTCCGGCGCTGTGTCCGGGGCACGTGCTTCGACAGGCTCAGCACGAACGGGGTGGGTGGTTCGCGCGCAATGACGGTTTCGGGCGAGGGGATCGTGCGCTAGACACACGATCGCGTAGAAAAGGGGATCGCGCGCATGTTCGACACCACCGCCTTCCTGTTCGGGGCCGGGCATTTCCTGATCGCGTTCGCGATCGCATGCCTGTTCCTGGGCGTGTTCAAGTGGCTGTATCAGGTGTCGACGCCCTATGACGAACGCCGGCTGGTCGCCGAGGGCAATATGGCGGCGGCGGTGACGTTCGGGGGGGCGATCGTCGGCTTCGCGCTGCCGCTCGCCGCCGCGCTGGAGGTGACCGCCAACCCGCTGGAGTTCGTGGCGTGGGCGGTGCTGGCCGGGGTGATCCAGGTGGTGGCGTCGCTGGTGGTGCGGCGTATCGTGATCCGCGACCTGGCGGCGCGGATCGAGACCGGCAACGTGGCGAGCGCGGTCTATATGGCCGCGACCTCGATCGCGCTCGGACTGCTCAACGCCGCCTGCATGAGCTATTGAGGCTGACGCGATGACCGATCTTCTTCCGCCCCGGCGCAAGCGCTCCGCCGCCGCCGGGCTGACCGCCGCCGGCGCGCTGGCGATGCTGTCGGGCTGCGACGGCACGCCGGACCAGCAACAGCAGTTCGGCGCGCCGACCGAGGTGTCGGCGTTCCGCACCGTCGACGAATGCGTCGCGAGCGGCGCCTTCGCCAAGGTGACGTGCGAGAATGCCGCGAAGGAGGCCGCGACCACCGACGGCAAGGCGGCGCCGCGCTTCGATGAAAAGAGCCTGTGCGAGGACCAGTTCGGATCGGGCCAGTGCCTGGCGCGGAACGAGGGTGGGCAGAGCTTCTTCGTGCCGCTGCTGACCGGGTTCATGATCGGGCGGTTGCTCGACGGGTCGGGCTATCGCTACAACGGACTGTATCGCAACAACCGCGACGACCGCTGGTACACGCCGTCGGGTGCATGGCTGTACGGCGGCGGCTATGGCGGGCGCGGCTATAATTATCAGGTCGGGTCGCGCGCGGTGACCGCGCCGATCACCACGCAGCGCATTCAGACGCGCAGCTCGGTGGTGTCGCGCGGCGGGTTCGGCGGGCGCGTCTCGGCGCGGTCGAGCGGAGGCTGGGGCGGCGGGCGCTCCTTCGGGGGATGACGCAGCCGATCGCCGGGTGACGCGTTTGCCGTGGTGACGATCGACAAAGGACAGGAATGACCCGGCTTTTCCACGTCAGCGACGTACATTTCGGCGCCGAAGATCCCGCGGCGGTCAAGTGGTTCCGCGAAGTGGTGGCGCTGGAGAAGCCCGACGCGGTCATCATGACCGGCGATTTGACGATGCGCGCGACAAAGCGCGAGTTCGACGAGGGCGGTGCGTGGCTGGCGAGCCTGGGGGTGCCGGTGACGCTGGAGGTCGGCAACCACGACATTCCATATTACTGGGATCCGCTGCGCCGGCTGTTCGCCCCCTATTCGCGCTACGCCGCGGTCGAGAAGATGATCGAGCGCCCGCTGGAGATCGACGGGATCACGATCGTGCCGCTGAAGACCACCGCGCGCGCACAGTGGCGCTGGAACTGGTCGAAGGGGCGGGTGAGCACCGGATCGCTGCGCCGTGCGCTGGCGCTGGTCGAGGCGGCGCCGCGCGGCAATCTGATCTTCGTGGCCGGGCACCACCCGCTGATCGACGGCGGGAGCCAGGGGACCGCGAAGACGAAGCGCGGTGACGTCGCGCTGGCGGCGCTGGCCGACGCGGGGGTGCATGCGGTGCTGTCGGGCCATGTCCACGATCCGTTCGACATGCCGTATGAGCGCAACGGCTGGCGACTGCGGATGATCGGGGCGGGGACGCTGTCGAAACGGACGCGCAACTCGCCACCCGCATTCAACGAAATCCGGGTGACGGGCGATCGTTTCGAGACGTTGGTGCGGACGATGTCGGCGCAGCCGGTGCACCCGATCAGCGAATTGACGACGGCAGGGCGGTAGGGGCTTAAGCCCTCTCCCCCGTGGGGAGAGGGATGGCGTCTCTCCGAGACCGGCCTCTCGGTGAGACCTCGACCCCTCACCCCACCCTCTCCCCTGGGGGGAGAGGGCTAAAGGGACGCATGGCTTTCCCGCCTCGCACGCCCTATCTCGGGCCCGTGCCAAAGAAACCCAGCCCCGGCCTGCCGACGCGCGAGCAGATCCTCGATTTCATCACGTCCTCCGCGACCCCCGCCGGCAAGCGCGAGATCGCGCGCGCCTTCGGCCTGACCGCGCAACAGAAGATCGCGCTGAAGGCGCTGTTGAAGGACATGGGCGACGAGGGGCTGATCGATTCCGCGCCCGGCCGCGCGTTCCACAAGATGGGCGGACTGCCCAAGGTGACGGTGCTGCGGATCGCCGATATCGACCAGGGCGGCAACGTATGGGCGGTGCCCGAGCGGTGGGAGGCCGACGTGCCGACCCCACGCATCCGCGTGCGCGATCGCAAGCGTGGCGCGCTGGGGGTCGGCGAGCGCATCCTCGCGCGTACCGAGGAGACCGGCGGCGGCTGGACCGCGCATCCGATGAAGGTGCTGGCGCCCGCCTCCGAACAGGTGATCGGGGTGCTGCGGCGCGAGGGGGAGCGCTTGTGGCTCCAGGGGGTCGAGAAGAAGGAGCGGCGCGAATATCTGGTCGTGGATGCCGGGAGGGCCGAGGCGGGCGACCTGGTGAGCGCCGAGCTGTCGGGACGGCCGCCGCGCGTGATGGCCAAGGTGGTGCAGCGGCTGGGCGATCCGTTCGCGCCGCGCAGCTTCTCGCTGATCGCGATCCACAAGCACGGCATCCCCGACACGTTCGTGCAGGAGGCACTGGACGAGGCGCGGCGCGTCGCGCGACAGCCGTTGGGGGACGACCGCGAAGACCTGACCCATCTGCCGATCGTCGCGATCGACCCCGCC
The DNA here is from genome assembly GCA_913774925.1 of uncultured Sphingomonas sp. Taxonomy (GTDB): domain Bacteria; phylum Pseudomonadota; class Alphaproteobacteria; order Sphingomonadales; family Sphingomonadaceae; genus Sphingomonas. The sequence goes on from CAJYKB010000044.1 coordinate 4,936, forward strand.
GACGCGCGCGATCACGACGATGCGGTGTGGGCGGCGCCCGACGACGATCCCGCGAACGCGGGCGGGTGGAAGGCGATCGTCGCGATCGCCGACGTCAGCTTCTATGTGCGACCCGGCAGCGCGATCGACCGCGAGGCGCGGGCGCGCGGCAATTCGGTCTATTTCCCCGACCGGGTCGTGCCGATGCTGCCCGAAGTGCTGTCGGCGGATGTCTGCTCATTGAAGGCGGGCGAGGATCGCGCGGCGCTGGCGGGTCACCTTCAGGTGACGAAGGCGGGCGCGCTGAAGAGCTGGCGGTTCACGCGCGCGGTGGTGCGATTGGTGGCGAACATCCCCTATGAGGATGCGCAGGCGATGGTCGACGCTTCTAGCCCCCGCCCCCCTGGGGAGGGGGTTGGCGTAGGGGATGCCTCGGGCGGTGGTCTCGGTGAGACACCGGCCGCGCACCCAACCCTCTCCCCGGAGGGGGGAGGGCTACGTTCGGAACTCGCTAACCTCTGGGATTGCTGGCGCGCGCTGGCCGAGGCGCGCGACAAGCGCGAGCCGCTCGACCTCGACCTGCCCGAGCGACGGGTGGTGCTCGACGAGAAAGGGCGGATCATGTCGGTCGCGCCGCGCGAGCGGCTCGATGCGCATCGCCTGATCGAGGATTATATGATCGCCGCGAACGTCGCCGCCGCCAAGGCGCTGGAGGCGAAGAAGGCGCCGGTGATGTACCGCGTCCACGAACCGCCCGCGCGCGAGAAGCTGGTCGCGCTCAAGGATTATCTCGAGACGTTCGAGGTGCCGTTCGCGCTGGGGCAGGTGGTGAAGCCCGCCACGTTCAACCGCATCCTGGAGCGGGTGGGCGACGTGCCGTTCCGGCCCGAGATCATGGAGCAGGTGCTGCGCACGCAGACGCAGGCCTATTATGCGCCCGCCAATCACGGACATTTCGGGCTGTCGCTGGGCAGCTATGCGCATTTCACCTCGCCGATCCGGCGCTATGCCGACCTGATGGTGCACCGCGCATTGGTGTCGGCCTATGCGCTGGGGCCGGGCGGGCTGAACGGCGACGAGGACTTCGAGCTGGCGGGCACGACGATCAGCAAGCTGGAACGCCGCGCGATGGAGGCGGAGCGCGAGACGATCGACCGCTATGTCGCGGCGTTCCTCAGCGAGCGCGTCGGCGAGCTGGTGGAGTTGCGGATCACCGGCGTCACCAATTTCGGCTTCTTCGCGACCGTCGACGGGATCGGCGGCGACGGATTGATGCCGGTGCGCGATCTGGGCGGGGAATATTTTCGCTTCGACGAGGCGGCGCGGCGGCTGGTGGGCGAGCAGAGCGGCGAGGAATATGCGCAGGGGCAGCGGCTGGAACTGCGGCTGGCCGAGGCGAACCCGGTGTCGGGCGCGCTGCGCTTCGAGCTGCCCGAAGGCCGTTACGGCGGCGCGCGGACCGAGCGTGCGGCGCCGAAGGGCGTCAAGCCGCCACGCGTGCTGAAGCGGCGCGGGCGGCCCGGCAATCTGCGTCACCAGAATCGCAAGAAGTAACGAGGAGCTTTCCCATGTCCGGCACGATCATGGCCGCGTTGATCGCGAAGGCGCGCAATCGCGTCGTCTGGCACTTCACCTCCGCCGGGGCGACGTCGAAGGAGACGGCCACCCGCTTCGACATGCCCGACAAGCGGCTGGACCGGCGCGTGTTCGAACGGATGCTGGCGTTTGGCGCGATCGAGAAGACGCCGGCGGGCCTGTATTGGATGAACGAGGCGCGACTGGGCGATTATCGCAAGGAATCGCTGGCGCGGGTGCTGGGGATCCTGGCGATCGCCGGCTTCGCGGCGGCGGGCGCGATGGCGATCGGCGGGTAGCGTTGTCCACGGCCCGTGCACGGCATTTCCACGCGCCGTGCCGGGGTTATCAGGCGATTGTCCACTGAGTTATCCACAGCAGCGCGCGCCATCGCGGTGCGCGCGACGGTGGCGCGCGACGGAGCCAGGCGCTAACCGGCATGGCATGTCGCATCGCCCGAACCGCCTGTACCTGTCCTCCGACGCGCTGGTTGCGAACTGGCGCGCGCTAGCGCGGCTGAGCGGCACGGCGGCGTGCGGCGCGGCGGTGAAGGCCGACGGATATGGGCTGGGCGCGCGCCCGGTGGTCGAGCGCCTGCTGGGCGCCGGGTGTCGCGACCTGTTCGTGGCGAGCTGGGCCGAGGCGGAGGGAGTCGCGGACCTGGCACTGGCGGCGGGCGCGTCGCTGGCGGTACTCCATGGATTGCGCGACGCCGACCTGCCCGCGCTGGCGCGGCTGTCGGGGGTGCGCCCGGTGCTGAGCACCGCCGCGCAACTGGTGCGGTGGCGCGGGGTCGCGGCCGGGCGCGCGTGCGACGTGATGATCGACACGGGGATGAACCGGCTGGGCATCGGGCGCGCAGAGATCGCCGCCGGGATGCTCGACGGCGTGGCGATCGATACGGTGATGAGCCATCTGGCCTGCGCCGACGAACCCGACCACGCGATGAACGAGGCGCAGCGCGCCGCCTTCGCGGCGCTGACCGGGCGCACCAGCGCGCGACGGATGAGCCTGGCCAATTCGGCGGGGATCGCTCTGGGGGCCGGTTATCACTTCGACCTGACCCGGCCGGGGCTGGCGCTGTACGGCGGGGTGCCGGCGCCGGGGCTGGCCGGGGCGATCTGCCCCGTGGCGACGATCGCGGCGGAGGTGCTGCAACGGCGCGTGGTGCGCGCGGGCGACACGGTGGGGTATAATGCGACGTGGCGTGCCGAGGTCGATACCCCGGTTGCGATCGTCAACCTGGGCTATGCCGACGGGTATCGCCGTGCGCTGTCGGATCGCGGCTGCGCCTTCGCGGGCGACGCGCCGCTGCCGGTGATCGGACGTGTGTCGATGGACCTGCTGGCGCTGGATGCCAGCGCGGCGGCGGTGCGCGAGGGCGACTGGGTGCGCTTCGACGACGATCTGGTGCATGTCGCGGCGGCGAGCGGGGTGAGCCAGTATGAGCTGCTGACCGGGCTGGGGCAGCGGTTCGAGCGGCACTGGTCGTAACAGGGCCGGTTCGCGCTCAGCGCGCGTGCCGGGCGAGCCATTCGGCGAGCGGTGCCCACAGGAGCGCGCGCGCACCGCCGCCGACCATCATGCCGACATGCCCCGCGGCAAGGTCGCGCCGCTCGGCCAGCCCGGCGGCGGTGGCGGCGGGCACGATCCGGTCGGTCAGGGAGACGAACTCGATCGCGGGGCAGGGCAGGGCGTGCGGATCGACGATCCGTCCGCCGACCGACCACGCCGCGCGCCCGGGCCGGTCCTGCGCCACGAGTGCCTCGAACAGATCCGCGCCCGCGGCATAGGTGAGCGGCGCGCCGCCATTCACCCAATCCTCCAGCAGGACGAAGCGCGCGGCGGCGGTGGCGTCCATCGTCGCGAAGGCGGCGTATTTGGCGATCGTGCGGCGCGGATCGAGCTGCCAGAACGCGGTTTGCAGCACCTCCATCGGCAGCACGCCCAGCGCACGGCAACCGGGCGCGACCTGCGCCCATAGGTCGGCCAGTTGCTGGCGCGCCGGGGCGCCATAGCCGGTGAAATGCCACGGCGCGGCGACGGTGGCGACCCCGGCGACCGCGCCCGGCGGCAGCGCGGCGGCGGCGGCGAGCGCCAGCGTGCCGCCCAGGCAATAGCCGACGAGCAGCGGCGGGCGTCCGATCCGCCGGAGCAGCGGGATCAGCCGGCGGGTGACATGGCCGGCAAGGTCGAGCCCCGCGTCCTGCTGGCGCGGGTGGCCCCAGTCGACCAGCCAGGGATGGAAGCCGCCCTCGGCCAGATGCGCCAGCAACGAATGGCCGGGCGCCAGGTCCAGCACGTGGGGCGGATTGATGAGCGAGGGGATGAGCACCACCGGCGGCGCGTCCACCCCGCGCGCGCCGTCGCGCAACCGCGCCGCACCGCTGCGGAAGCGGATCGGCGGGCCGCGTCGGCGGCGGCGTGGCGCCTCCTGATAGCGGCGCAGGCCCGCCAGCGCCGCCTCCGCATATTGCGGCGATGTTGCGGCTTCGCGGCGCAGCATGTCGAGGAACAGCGGGAGCGGGCGCGGACCGAATTGTTCGTGTTGCAGCGCCATATTTTGTGCAATACGGCGAATGGGTTCGGTCACGGGGGATCTCGCGCGATGAAGAAGCAGCAGGGCACCGACGGGGTGGTGGTGATCAAGAAATACGCCAACCGCCGGCTCTACAACACCGAAAGCTCATCCTACATCACGCTGGAGCATCTGGCGGCGATGACGCGCGAGGGCCGCGAGTTCAAGGTGGTGGACGCCAAGAGCGACGAGGACATCACCCACAACGTCCTGACACAGATCATCATGGAGGAGGAAAGCCGCGGGCAGACGATGCTGCCGGTGAACTTCCTGCGCCAGTTGATCGCGCTGTACGGCGATTCGATGCAGGCGATGGTGCCCGATTACCTGGAAGCGTCGATGGATAGCTTCCGCCGCAACCAGTCGCAGTTCAAGTCGGCGGTGGAGGGCGCGTTCGCGGGGTCGCCGTTCGCGGAGATCGCCAAGCGCAACATGGAGATGTTCGAGGCCGCCGCGCAGGCGTTCAAGCCCGCGACCCCCGCCGCCCCCGCGCCGGGCGCGGCGGGCAAGGACGGCGAGATCGCGGCGCTGAAGGCCGAACTGGCGCGGCTGCGCGACAAGGTCGACAAGCTGGGCGACTGAACGCCCGCGCCTCAGCGCGGCTTGACGAACCGGAGCGTCATGCGATCGCTTTCGCCGATCGCGGCATAGCGGGCGCGATCCTTGTCCTTGAGCGCATAGCTGGGCGGGAGCGTCCACACGCCATCGGGCCAATCGGCGGTGTCCTTCGGATTGGCGTTCACCTCCGAGGTGCCCGCCAGCCGGAAGCCCGCCGCCTTGGCATAGCCG
>CAJYKB010000045.1 GCA_913774925.1 uncultured Sphingomonas sp.
CTGGTGGTCGGCTTCCCGGCGGGCATCCCCAAGCTGCCGCTCAACCTCACGCTGCTCAAGAGCTGCGACGTGTGCGGCGTGTTCTGGGGTGCGTTCGCGGCGCGCGAGCCGGAGCGCAACCGCGCCAACATCCAGCAGCTGTTCGACATGTGGCAGGCCGGCAAGATCGCGCCGCGCGTGACCGAGGTGTTCCCGTTCGAGAAGGGCGGCGACGCGATCGCGAAGATGGCGGCGCGCGGTGCCATCGGCAAGCTGGTGGTGCGGGTCGCGGAATAGCGACCGCGCTCCTGCAGACGCAGGAGCCCAGGGTCACGGGCGCCATCCCGTGCGACTCTGGGTTCCGGCGTTCGCCGGAACACGGTCGGCCGTGTTGCACCCCGCCTCCGCCCGCTCTAAGCCCGACCGCAACTGCACAACGGGAGCCATCATGACGACGTTCGACGACCGGGAACGCGCCTTCGAAGCCAAGTTCGCGCGCGACGAGGAAGTCGCCTTCCGCATCACCGCGCGGCGCAACCGGCTGACCGCGCAGTGGGCGGCGGAGCTGATGGGGCTGACCCCAGCCGAAACCGACGCCTATGCCAAGGCGGTGGTCCAGGCGGACTTCGAGGAAGCCGGGGACGAGGACGTGGTGCGCAAGCTGTTCGGCGACCTGACCGCCGCGGGGCTGGACGTGGACGAGGCCAAGGTGCGGCAGGTGCTGGACGAGAAGACCGTCGAGGCGCGCCGCCAGCTGATGCAGTCGGAGTAAGCCAAAGTGCCGATGGCAGGCGAGGAGATCGTCGCACTCATCAAGGCGGGCATTCCCGATGCCGAGGTCGAGATGACCGACCTGGCGGGCGACAACGACCATTGGGCGGCGCGGGTGACGGCGGCGTCCTTTGCGGGAATGCCGCGGGTGAAACAGCATCAGGCGGTCTATGCCGCGCTCGGCGGGCGGATGGGGGGCGTACTCCACGCCTTGCAGTTGACCACCGCCGTCCCGAAGTAGGTGCGCATGATTTCCGAGGATACGACGATGACCGATGACGCCCACGCCCGCATCGACGCGGTGGTGAAGAACAACGATGTGGTGCTGTTCATGAAGGGGACGCCGCTGTTCCCGCAGTGCGGCTTCTCCAGCCGCGCGGTGGCGATCCTGGAGCGGCTGGGCGCGGAGTTCGAGAGCGTCGACGTGCTGCAGGACCAGGGGGTCAGGCAGGGGATCAAGGCCTATTCGGACTGGCCCACCATCCCGCAGCTGTACGTGAAGGGCGAATTCGTCGGCGGATCGGACATCATGATGGAGATGTACGAGTCCGGCGAGTTGGCGGAGCTCTTCGCGACCGCGAAGTAGGCGTTCTTTCGCTGAAGTCCTTGGCGGCGCGTCCGAGAGGGCGCGCCGCTTTTTCGTGCGCGGCTTACTCGCGCACGCATCGTCGCCCCGGCCTTGTTCCGGGGTCCGGGGTTACGCCCGCCACCCGGCGCGAGGTGCGCGGAACCCTGGATGCCGGAACAAGTCCGGCATGACGGATGGATACTCGGAGGGACGCACCGGGTGCGGGCGGGGGTCGCGAGATCGAAGAGCGACACCCCGCCCGGCTGAAGCGTGTCCACGCTCGGTGCCCCCTTGCCATAGCAGGCGGCGTGCCAGATCCGGGCAAGGCGAGGCAGACTGCCCGTTGCGATGGTTAAGCGCCCGTCCCCGTAGCGGTCGGCTGTAAGAAACACCGACACCCACCCACAATAGCCCCATTGACTACGGACGTAATCGATACGATTACAGGCGTAGTTGATGAGAGGGGCGAGTCGTGGCGGAACGGATCAGCGATGCCGAACATGCGGTCATGGAGGTGCTGTGGGACGATAGCCCGCTGACGGCGCAGGACGTGGCGGAGCGGGTCGATCCCGCGCGGGGCTGGAGCGGCGCGACGGTCAAGACGCTGCTCGGCCGGCTGCTCGCGAAACAGGCGGTGACGCATGACGTCGACGGGCGACGCTATCTCTATCGCCCCGCGGTCGCGCGTGAGGATTATGTCGCGGGCGAGTCGCGGCGGCTGATCGACCGGCTGTTCGGCGGCAAGCTGACCCCGCTGGTCGCGCATCTGGCCGAGCGCGACGAACTGACCGACCAGGACATTTCCGAAATCGAGGCGCTGCTGAAGGCGCTGAAACAATGAGCGCGTGGCTGGTGGAGGCGATACTCGCCACGGCATTGCTGATGGCGGCGGTGCTGGCGGTGCGGGTGCCGGTGCGGCGCGCGTTCGGGGCGCAGGTGGCCTATGCCTTATGGGCGATCCCGGTGGCGCGGATGGTGCTGCCGCCGCTGCCCGCGGGATGGCGCGGCGAGGCGCTGCCGGTGCTGCCGACGCCCGAGCCGCTGACGCTGTATCTGGGCGCACCGGTGGTGACGCTGCCGCCGGTCGCCGACGCCGGGATGCCGATCGGCTGGGCGGAGGCGGCGGTGCTGCTGTGGAGCGCGGGTGCGGTGGCGCTGATGGCGTGGCAGGTCGTCGGTTACTGGCGCTTCCGCTGGCGGGTGCTGCACCACGGGGTGGCGGTGGACCGGGTGAAGTCGGTGACGATCGTGCAGAGCGCGGCGGCCAGCGGGCCGCTGGCGTTCGGGGTGATCGACCGGGTCGTCGCCTTTCCGCGCGATTTCGCGGCGCGGTTCGAGGCCGGCGAGCGCGCGCTGACGCTGGAGCATGAACTCGGCCATCATGCGCGTGGCGACCTGATCGCGAACTGGGTCGCGCTGGCGATGCTGGCGCTCCACTGGTTCAACCCGCTCGCCTGGATCGCCTTCCGCGCGTTTCGCGCCGACCAGGAACTGGCGAACGACGCGCATGTGCTGGCGCGCTGCGGCGCGGAGGCGCGGCATGCCTATGGCTGCGCGATCGTGAAGGCGGCGCATGGGCGCGCGGTGTCGCCGACGTGCCATCTGAACACCGTCAAGGATCTGAAAGGGAGATTGAGGATGCTGGGCAACAAGGGCGTATCGCGCCGCCGCGTGGCGGCAGGGGGCGGGGCGATCGCGGCGCTGGCGCTAACCGCGCTGGGGGCGACCGCCTCGGGCACTCAGGCCGCCGAGCGGGTGCGCACGACGGTGGAGGAGACGACGGGGGTGGATATCGCCGCGCTGAAGCCGGTGTCCGCGCTGCGCACGATCGCGGCACCGGCGGTGCCCGCGACCCCGGGGCTGCCGCAGCCGCCCGCGGCACCGGCGGTTCCCGAGGCCGGCAAGGGGCGGCACACGCGGATCGTGGTGGTGAAGGACGGCCGGACGCGGACGTACGAAGGTGCGGATGCCGCGCGCTACCTCGCCGAGCATCCGCTGCCGGTGCCCCCGACGCCGCCGGTGCCGCCCGTCGTGGGCGACGTGGCGCCGCCTGCCCCCCCGGCCCCCCCGGCGGCGTGGGACGAGGCGGCCTCTGCCCGCGACATGGAGCGTCACACGCGCGAGATCGCGCGCCAGACGCGCGACATCGAGCGCCGGACACGCAGCGCGGCGGCGATGGCGGCGCGCGCACCGACGGTGGTGCAGCGTTCCTGCGGCGAGAGCGAGGGGCGCGGTGTCCGCCAGACGGTCATCAGCTCGCGCGACGGCGAGCACCGCGTGATGATCGTGTGCACCAACCGGATCGAGGCGATGAGCCAGCAGGCGGCGGCGCAGGCGCGTGTCGCGCAGCGGGTGTCGCTCGTCTCGCTCCAGCGCGCGCGCCAGAGCGTCCTGGCGACGCATGGACTGAGCGACGAACAGCGCCGCCACGCGCTCGACAGCATCGATCGCTCGATCGACGAGATGAAGGCCCGGCCGTCGCAGGACGACTGACGCCTTCCGCCGGCCGTGCATGACCCCCGGGGCGACCCGGTGCACGGCCGGCGTCAGATCGGGCCGAACGGAAGGTTCCCCGGCGCAGGCCGGGGTCCAGTAACGGGCCGGATCGCGGGATGCGGACGGTGTTCTCAAATGGGTCAGGGCCTTCGCAGGACCTTTGCGAAACGGCTGCAACCGCGCGGCGTACACGCCGTGCTCCTGCGAAGGCAGGAGCCCAGGATCAAGCAGAACGACGCCTGATGGGACCGGCAACCCTGGGCTCCTGCCTGCGCAGGAGCACATCGAAGACTTTTGCGAAGGTCCCGCCTTCGCCGGGCAAGTGCAAGGTGTGGCAGGCAATCTTGCGGTCGTGAGGGGCGCAGACGCGCTGGACCTTGCGCCCCACCGGGCGCTTCGCCATGTCGGGGCGGATGGCAGAGGACATTCCCACCGGCGTGCCGATGACGCTGGAGCCGCTGGTGACGCGGGTGCTGGCGCCCAACGCGTCGCCCTATACCTATACGGGCACCCAGACGCATGTCGTCGGCGAGCGCGACGTGGCGATCATCGATCCCGGCCCCGCCGATGCGGCGCATCACGACACGCTGCTGCGCGTCGTCGCGGGGCGGCCGTTGGTGGCGATCGTCATTACGCACCATCACCGCGATCATTCGCCCGGCGCGATCCGGCTGCGCGCGGAGACGGGGGCGCCGATCGTGGGCGCGGCACCCTTCGCGCTGATGGACGAGGGGCCGCGCGCGGACGATGCGTTCGATCCCGATTACGCGCCCGACCGCGTGCTGGCAGAGGGCGATAGCGTCTCCGGAACCGGCTGGACCCTTCAGGCAATTGCGACGCCGGGGCATACGAAGAACCACCTCGCCTTCGCATTGCCGGAGACGCGGGCGTTGTTTTCGGGCGACCATGTGATGGGCTGGTCGACGAGCGTCGTGTCGCCGCCCGATGGCGACATGACCGACTATATGGCCAGCCTGGAGAAATTGATGGGGCGCGAGGACCGCGTCTTCTATCCTGGCCACGGTGTGGAGATCGACCGGCCCGAGCGGCTGGTGCGCGGGATGCTGGGGCATCGCCGCCAGCGCGAGGGGCAGATCCTGCGCCTGCTGGCGGAGGCGCCGCGCGCGATCCCCGCGATGGTCGAGAAGATGTACGTCGGGCTGGATCCGCGGCTGTTCGGCGCGGCGGAACGGTCGGTGCTGGCGCATCTGATTGACCTGGAGCGGCGCGGGTTGGTGGCGACGGCGGGTGATGCGTGGCGGGTGATCGCGTGACCGGTGTCGGCCGCAACGCGCTGGCGGTCGCGCTGGCGGTGGTGATCGTGGTCGCGGCGCTGATCGGCTATAGTCGCTACACCCAGGATTATACCGTCGCCACCGACGACAACGGACTGGCGGTGGCGCGCGTCGTCGCGGGGCGGCTGTACGGCAGCAGCGACCTGCGTGTCAGCCGCCTGTCGGGGACGGTGCAGGCGACCGCGGCGAGCAGCCGATGGTGGGGGTGGCTGAAGGCGTCGCGCGTGGTGAAGGCGCCGTACGAGGTCGACTATTTCGTCGACCTGCGCCCGCTCGATCCCGGGGATTTCCGCTACGATGCGAAGGGGCGGACGCTGTTGGTCGAGGTGCCCGACGTCGTCGTCGGCCGCCCGAACGTGGACGAGGCGCATGTGACGGTCGATCAGACATCCGGGTTGTTCGTCGGGCGCGATGCGATGGCGCAGATGCAGAAGCGCGTGTCCGAAACCGCGACGCAAGTGGTCGCCGCGAAGGCGCGCGAGCCGCAGAATATCGCGAAGGCGCGCGAGAACGGACGCGCCGCGCTGGAGCGGCTGTTCGCGGGGACGCTGTCCGCGGCGGGGCTGCCGGTGACGGTGAAGGTGCGGTTCGCCGGTGAGCCGCGGCGGGGCGACGCTTCGCAGTGGGACCTGACGCGGTCCTTGCAGGAGGTGCTCGGGGCGGACGCGATGGGGAATGCGTCCTGATCCCTGCGAGCTCCGCTTGATCCCGCCGCCGATGCGGGCCATCTGACGGGCATGGAACAGCCGACCAACCTTCGGGCTCTCGACCTGCGTGCGGAAATCGAGCGACTGCGCAAGGAGCGCAACGCCGTCATCCTGGCGCATTATTATCAGAAGCCGGAAATCCAGGATCTGGCCGATTTCGTCGGCGACAGCCTGGACCTCAGCCGGAAAGCGCAGGCGACCGATGCGGACGTGATCGCGTTCTGCGGCGTGCGCTTCATGGCTGAGACGGCCAAGATCCTGTCGCCCGAGAAGACGGTGATCCTGCCCGACATGGATGCAGGCTGCTCGCTGGAGGACAGCTGCCCGCCGGACCAGTTCGCGGCCTTCCGCGCGCAGCACCCGGATGCGATCGCGCTGACGTACATCAACTGCTCCGCGGCGGTGAAGGGGCTGTCCGACGTCATCGTCACCTCGTCCTCCGCAGAGAAGATCCTGAGCCAGATCCCGGCGGACCAGAAGATCATCTTCGGTCCCGACCGCAACCTGGGCGGCTATCTGGCGCGCAAGACAGGGCGCGACCTGATCCTGTGGCCGGGCGTGTGCATCGTCCACGAGGCGTTCAGCGAAACCGAGCTGCTGAAGCTGAAGGCGCAGCATCCCGGTGCGCCGATCGCGGCGCATCCGGAATGTCCCGCGGTAATCCTGGACCATGCCGATTACGTCGGCTCGACGCGCGGCATCTTGGAATATGCGCAGGCGATGGCGGGCGACACGCTGATCGTCGCGACCGAGCCGCACATCATCCACCAGATGGAAAAGGCGATGCCGGGCAAGACCTTCATCGGCGCGCCGGGGGCGGACGGGAACTGCAACTGCAACATCTGTCCGTATATGGCGCTGAACACGATGGAGAAATTGTACGTCGCGCTGCGCGATCTGACCCCGCGGATCGAGATCGACGAGGATCTGCGCGTTCGCGCGAAGAAGAGCCTGAATGCGATGCTGTCGATGGCGGCGGGCAGCGTGGGGCAGGGCGATCTGGGCCCGGCGAAGGTGACGGGGGACTGATTGAGGGCGGTGGCGGGCGTGTCGCCCTCACCCTCCCCACCCGGCTGCGCCGGGCGGGCCCCTTCCCTCTCCCGGTGGGAGAGGGAGGGAGCGACGAGGTCGCGGAAGGGTGAGGGTGAGGCCGGGTCACTTCGCCAGCCGCTCCGATGTCGTCGGATCGTAGGCGAACAACACCTCCGCGTCGGGCGCAGGGACGTCCGCGGCCACCTTCTCCGGTGCCAGCGTGTGGAGAAGGTGGCGGATAATCGCGCGGTGCGCGCGCTTCTTGTGGTCGGCCAGCACGCATGTCCATGGCGCGACGGGCGTCGAGGTGCGCGCCAGCATCGTGTCGCGAGCCGCGGAATAGCCTTTCCACTTGTCCTGTGCGACGGCGTCGAGGTCGGAGACCTTGAGCGCCTTGAGCGGATCGGTGCGGCGCTTTTCGAGACGCTTCGCCTGCTCGTCGCGGTCGATGTCCAGCCATAGCTTGACCAGGCGGATACCGCTTTCGACGAGCATCCGTTCGAAATCGGGCACGTCGCGCAGGAACTGCGCCTGTTCGGCGGCGGTGGAGAAGCCGTTGACCACCTCCACCCCGGCGCGATTGTACCAGCTGCGGTTGAAGATCACGAGCTCGCCCGCGGCGGGCAGGTGCGCGACGTAGCGCTGGAAATACCATTGCGTGCGCTCGCGATCGTTGGGCTTGGGCAGCGCCACGACGCGGGTGTTGCGGACCGACAGATGCTTCGTGATGGCCTTGATCGTGCCGTCCTTGCCCGCGGCGTCGCGGCCCTCCAGCACGACGACGGCGCGCTCGCCGCTCTTCGCCTTCGCGGCCTGCATCCGGACCAGCCCGAGTTGGAGGAGGTCGTCGTCATGCTCGTCGCTGGCCATCCGGGTCTCCGTTCGATAATCGCTTCGGGAATGAAAGCCTTGCTGTCTTTTGCGTTCCTTCCCGTTCTGCTCGCCGCCGCGCCGGCCGTCGACCCCTATCGCTGGCTGGAGGACGTGGAGGGCGCGCGGGCGCTGCGGCAGGTCGCCACGTGGAATGCGGAAACGGAGGCGGCGCTGACGCGGACGCCGCGGTTCGAGCGGGACCGCGCACGGGCGAAGGCGATCCTGGACGACGAAGCGCAGATCGCGCAGCCCGACGACGTGATCGGTGACCGCGTGCTGAACCTGTGGCGCGACGCCGCGCATCCGCGCGGGCTGTGGCGGGTCGCGGCGCTGGACGATTATGCCGCCGGGAAGCCGCGCTGGCGCACGCTGATCGACGTGGATGCGCTGGGCAAGGCGGAGGGCAGGAGCTGGGTCTGGCATGGTGCGGACTGTCTGGAGCCCGACTATGCGCGCTGCCTGGTGCGGTTGAGCCCCGGGGGAACCGACGCGCAGGTGGTGCGAGAATTCGATCTGGGCACGGGCACGTTCGTGACCGGCGGCTTCGCGATGCCGGCGGCGAAGGGGGATGCGACCTGGATCGACCGCGACACGCTGCTGGTGGCGACCGATTCGGGCGCGGGGTCGCTGACGACGTCGGGCTATCCGCGGATCGCGAAGGTGTGGAAGCGCGGCACCCCGCTGTCGGCGGCGCGGACGGTGCAGGAAGCCCCGGTATCGGTCGTCGAGGTGGATGTCGGCGCGATGGTCGACAAGGGGCGGCGCTGGCCGATGGTGACGGTCGGGCGGTCGTTCTTCGATCGGGCGCGGTCGCTGGTGACCGCGGACGGGCGGCTGGTGCCGCTGAACCTGCCGATGGGCGCGGACGTGCAGGCGGTAATCGACGGGCGTGCGGTGGCTCGGCTGAACCGTGCCATGGGCGCGTTCCCGGTCGGGTCGCTGGTGGCGTGGTCGCTGGCGGATATCGCCGCGGGGCGCAGGCCGCAGCCGGAACTGGTGATGGCGCCCGGTGCGTCGCAGGCGATCGAGGAGGTTGCCGCCAGCAACGATGTGCTGTGGGTCAAGGTGCTGGACGACGTATCGGGCAAGCTGCTGGCGCTTCGGCGCGGGGCGGATGCGCGGTGGACGGCGACGGCGGTGCCGCTGCCCGCGAACAGCACGGTGCATCTGGACAATACGGCGGGAGCGCAGGACGCCGCGTTCGTGACGGTGGAGGGGCTGCTGACCCTGCCGACGCTGTACCGGGTCGACGCAGCGGCACAGTCGAGGGTGGTGCAATCGCTACCGGCGCGGTTCGACGCGGCGCAATTCGAGGTGACGCAGCGCTTCGCGACGTCGAAGGACGGGACGCGGGTGCCCTATTTTCTGGTGACGAAGAAGGGTGCGAAGGGGCCGATGCCGGCGCTGATCCACGCCTATGGCGGGTTCCGGCTGGCGCAGACGCCGACCTATCTGACGAGCGAGCCGTATCGCGCGGGGCCGCTGGCGCTGTTCTGGGCGGAGGAGGGCGGCGCCTATGTGCTCGCCAATCTGCGCGGGGGCGGCGAATATGGGCCGACATGGCATCAGGCGGGGTTGCGCGAGAAGCGGCAGAACGTTTTCGACGACCTGCATGCGGTGGCGGAGGATCTGGTACGCAGTGGCGTCTCGGCCCCGAAGCGGATCGCGATCTCGGGCAGGTCGAACGGCGGATTGCTGGTCGGGGTGGCGATGCAGCAGCGCCCCGACCTGTACGGCGCGGTGATCGCAGGGTCGCCGCTGGAGGATATGCAGCGCTACACGCATCTGTCGGCGGGCGCGTCGTGGATCGACGAATATGGCGACCCGGACAAGCCCGCGGACTGGGCGTTCATCCGCCGCTATTCGCCGTATCAGAACGTGAAGCCGGGCGTCGCGTACCCGCCCGCGTTCTTCTACCTGTCGACGAAGGACGATCGCGTTCATCCCGGGCACGCGCGCAAGCTGGC
>CAJYKB010000046.1 GCA_913774925.1 uncultured Sphingomonas sp.
CGGCGACGTGGCGCAATGGGCGAGCACCGTCTTCCGCAACGACGTCCGCTTCTTCGGCGCGGGCGTGATCGGCGTCGCGGCGATCTGGACGCTGCTGCGCATCGCAGGCCCGGTCGTCGGAGGGCTGCGTGCCTCGCTGACGGGCCTGCGATGCGCAGCAGCGTCCAGATCGCCGCGACGCCGATCACGCCCGCGCCGAAGAAGCGGACGTCGTTGCGGAAGACGGTGCTCGCCCATTGCGCCACGTCGCCGGCCTGCGGCGCTGCCGCCGTCAGGATCGGGAGCACGATCCACCAGCCAATCGCCACGCCGGCGAGGATCGCCATCCCCGCCGACAGCCCGATCAGGTGCCCCGCGCCGAGCAACGCGAACGACAGGCCGCCGACCACTCCCGTCGCGCCGCCGCCGACCCGGAAGAAGGTCGCCGCCTCCGCCGCGACGAGCTTGGTCTGGGTCAGGATCGCGAAGCCGGCCGACGCCAAAGTGCTGGTGACGATCGCGCGCATGCCGCGTGCGCTGTCGGCGCCGCCCTGCCGGCTCTCCTCACCGACCTTCAGCACTTCGGCCGCGGCGCGTCCCTCGGGATAGGGGAGGTCGGTATCGACCACGAGCGCGCGGCGCAGCGGTACGGAGAACATCACCCCCAGCACGCCGCCGGTCGCGGTGATGGCGGCAGTGGTGACGAAGGGGAAGCCCTGCCAATAGCCGACCATGACGAGGCCGGGCAGCACGAAGATGATCGCCGCGAGCGTTCCCGCGGCGGAGGCCACGGTCTGGACGATGTTGTTCTCCAGGATCGACGACCCGCGAAACGCGCGCAACACCGCCATCGAGATCACCGCCGCGGGGATCGACGTGGCGAAGGTCAGCCCGATCTTCAGCCCGAGGTACACGTTCGCGGCGGTGAACAGCAGCGTGATGGCCCCGCCCAGCAGGACGCCACGCAACGTCAGTTCGGCGGGAGAGGCGGGTGAAGAAGTCGACATGCCGTGAGCGTGGCATACTTGCGGCGAGGCGGGAAGCGGCAGCATGTCAGGTGATCGCTGTGCCAGGGGGAGCGGATCCGGCGCCGCTCACCCCCCTCTGACCGCGAATGCCGGTCCGACCGGCGACATCCCATCCTGCGCGCTGATCTGTTTTGGGTGCGAGCAGGAGTTCGTTAGACCAGCACGAGGCCAAAAAAAAGGCCGGGTGAGACCCGGCCGAAAAGTTTTTAGGAGAGGATGCCTGAAAGGCACAGTCCTTGTGCATCGCAGCACGTTTCTGTGCAAGTGCAATATGCGCGGCGCGTAAATGCAAAATGTGCAACTGTCCCGATCCGGTGCCTGTCTCGACACGGGAACACGAACCGCCTAGGCGGGCCGCCTGACAGGAGGCGGAAATGGCTGACGCGTTGCGGGTGGCATTGGCAGGGCTGGGGACGGTGGGCGGCGGCGTCATTCGCGTGCTCGACGCCAATCGCGAGCTGATCGCGCGCCGTGCCGGTCGCCCGATCGAGGTCGTCGCCGTCTCCGCGCGCGATCGTGCGAAGGATCGCGGGGTCGACCTGACCCGTTTCGACTGGATCGACGATACCGCATCGATGGCGGACGTCGATGCCGACGTCGTGGTCGAGCTGATCGGCGGCTCCGACGGCCCGGCGCTCGCCCTGGCCCGTCGTACGCTGGCGGCCGGCAAGGGTCTGGTCACCGCGAACAAGGCGCTGCTGGCGCACCACGGGCTGGAGCTGGCGCGCGTGGCCGAGGCGCACCGCGCGCCGCTGAAGTTCGAGGCGGCGGTGGCGGGCGGCATCCCGGTCATCAAGGGGTTGCGAGACGGTGCGGCCGCGAACGTGATCGCGCGCGTCTACGGCATCCTCAACGGCACCTGCAATTTCATCCTGTCGAAGATGGAGGCGGAGGGGCGCGACTTCGCCGAAGTGCTGGCCGAGGCCCAGGCGCTGGGCTTCGCGGAGGCCGACCCCTCGTTCGACATCGACGGTGTCGATGCGGCGCACAAGCTGTCGATCCTGGCGAGCGTCGCCTTCGGCACCGCACCGGCCTTCGGCGAGGTCGCGATCTCGGGCATCCGTCATCTGCTGGCGGCGGACATCGCGGAGGCCGCGGCGCTTGGCTATCGCATCCGCCTGATCGGTGTGGCCGAGGCGGGGGCGGCGGGGCTGTTGCAGCGCGTCCACGGGCATCTGGTGCCGACCGACCACCCGCTCGCGAATGTCACCGGCCCCACCAACGCGGTGGTGGCGGAGGGCGATTTCGTCGGTCGCCTGCTGTTCCAGGGTGCGGGCGCGGGCGAGGGGCCGACCGCCAGCGCGGTGATCGCCGACCTGATCGACATCGCGCGCGGCGAGTTCGGCGCGCCCTACGCCATGCCGGCGGATGCGCTGGCGACCGCGAACAAGGCGGATGGCGGCGAGCGGCGCGGGCGCGCCTATCTGCGCTTCGCGGTCCCCGATCGCGTCGGCGTTCTGGCGGAGCTTGCGGCGGCGATGCGCGACGCGGGAGTGTCGATCGAAAGCCTGATCCAGCGCGGTGCGCAGCCGGACGGCAACGTGCTGGTCGTGATCGTCACCCACGAAGGCCCGGAGCGCTGCGTCGCCGGAGCGCTCGAGCGGCTGCGTGGGTCGCAGAGCGTCATCGGTGAGCCGATGTGGATGCCGATCCTCGCCTGACGCCGGGACGTCTGATCAGGGCAGTACGCGCCCGGTCGTGACGGGATCGTCGATCGGGATCGCGACGCGGTTGCGCTTGTCGGGGCGACGGCGGAAGAGCTTCGCGGCGCCCTTCCCGGCATCTACCACCAGTTGCCCGGTGCTGGTGCCCTCGCCCGGGTCCTCGCAACAGCTGCCCGGGGCGACGAGTTTCTGCACGCTGCGGACCAGTGCGGTGCCCATGCCCAGGACGTCGACGCCGACCTGACACCCCCGCGCCACCGCGTCGCAGGGAGAGGCCTCGGCGGCGAGCGCGCCGGTGCCTGTAACGCTGCGGTTGACCGGGACAGGGCGGGGCGACGCGGCCTCGCCCGGCAGCGGAAGCGACTGGGCCGGAAGCGGATCGGCGCACACGACGATCTCGTCCTCTGCGGTTCGCCGAGTGCACGGCTGGGTCGGTACGGGCGCCAGGATGGAAAAGCGCTGGGGCACCGCCGGCAGGTCGGTGGCCGCTGCCTGCAGGAGGATCGCCGCGATCATCATCGCACCGACCTGCCCGCAGGCGACAGGCGCGTCAACGCTATGGCTTCAACGCGACGTCGTCGCGATCGTCGAGGTCGCCTTCTTCCGCAACGGTGTCGTCGTCGAAATCTTCCTGTAGCTCGTCCTCGGCGACATCGGATTCGTCCTGTTCCACGGTGGCGTCGGTTACGCCGGTCTCTCCGTCGGTCAGGTCGAGCCCGTCCTCGCTTTCCTCCTCGTCATCCTCGCCCATGTCGGGATCGAGGTCGACGATGATCGTCCCGTCGCTCGGGCCGTCGCGCGTCGCCTCTAGGATCTCCGCACGCTGGCTCTCGTCATAGCCGTCCTCGTCGTAGCCGTCGTCGCCGGAACCCTGGCCATGGATATGCTGACCGCCCATGATGAACCTCCTGCTGGGTTGGCGAGGAACGGCAGACCGGCGTGCGCGGTTCCGTCCTGCGGCTGGCGCGCGGCGCGCGGAACGCCTATCTCCCTGACGACATTCAACAGGATCGCATGATGCTCGACACCCCCGCCGCCCAGGTTCCCACGCTCAGTCTGAAGGATCAGGACCGCGACCCCGACGCGTTCGCCGCGGCGCTGGGCGGCTCGTTCGAGCGCTTCGGCTTCGCTATCGTCGCGGACCACGGCGTGCCGCAGCCGCTGATCGATCGTGCCTGGCAGGAGACGGCGGAGCTGTTCGCGCTGCCGGACGAGGAAAAGCGCGGCTATCATATTCCCGGCGGCGGCGGCGCGCGCGGCTACACGCCGTTCAAGACCGAGATCGCGAAGGACGCGCGGCACGTCGACCTCAAGGAATTCTGGCATGTCGGCCGCGAACTGCCCGAGGGGCACCGCTACGCCGACGAGATGGCCGCCAACGTGTGGCCGGCACGGCCCCAGGGCTTCAAGGATACGTTCGTCGAGCTGTTTTCGGCCTTCGATCATGCGGGCGACCGGCTGCTGTCGGCGATCGCGCGGCACCTGGGGCTGGCGCCGAACTGGTTCGACCCGGCGGTGAAGGACGGTAATTCCGTGCTGCGCCTGCTCCATTATCCCCCGATCCCCGCCGATGCCGAGGGGGTGCGCGCGGGCGCGCACGAGGACATCAACCTCATCACGCTGCTGCTGGGGGCGGAAGAGGCCGGGCTGGAGCTGCTCGACCGTGCCACCGGGCAGTGGCTGGCGGTGAAGCCGCCGGAGGGCGCGATGGTCGTCAACGTCGGCGACATGCTCCAGCGGCTGACCAACCACGTGCTGCCGTCGACCACGCACCGCGTCGTCAACCCGCCGCCGGAGCGGCGCGGGCATTCGCGCTATTCGATGCCGTTCTTCCTGCATCCCGCGCCCGATTTCCTGATCGAGACGCTGCCGCAGACGATCACCGCGGAGAACCCCGACCGCTATCCGCAGTCGATCACCGCCAACGGCTATCTGCGCGAGCGTCTGATCGAGATCGGGCTCATCAAGCCATGACGCGCGGCATCGTCGGCGGCGATGTCCGCATTGCGCATGACGGCGACGTGCCGGGGATCGTCGGCGGATCCGTGACCGTCGCCGCGGGCTGCCGCGTGGAGGTGAGCGGGATCGTCAAGGGCGACGTGGTGGCCGAACCCGGCGCCCGGGTGCTGGTATCGGGTATCGTCAGCGGGCAGGTGCGCGCGCTCGGCGATGCCGCGGTCGAGGTGACCGGGATCGTCGGCTGAACGTCACGCGATCCGGTCGGGCACCTCGGCCGCATCGGCGGCGATCGCGCTGTCCGGGGCCATCGCTTCCCACGGGAAGACGAACCAGTCCTTGGTGACGTCGCGGTCGATCGCGCGGGCGGCATATTCGACGCGTTGCTGCGAGCGGATGTTGTCGATCAGCGTGGCGAACCGGACGGCGCCCGCTGCCGCACCCTCGCGCGCCAGCATCGCGCGAAGGTGCCCGATCGTCCGGCCGCTGTCGTTGATGTCGTCGATGAACAGCAGCCGTTCGCCCGCGCGGGTGCGTAACGCCAGCTTGGCGATCGCGTCCGCCGCCAGTTCTTCCGACTGCGAGGAATAGTCGATCGACAGCATCGGCCAGCCGGTCGCGTGGCTGAGGTACACCGCCGGGGTCAGCCCGCCGCGTCCCACACCGATGATATGGGCGGGCGTCCAGCCGCCGGCAGCGAACACATCGGCGAGGGCGCGGACAAGGGTGACGAGCTCGGCGTGGGATATGGCGGTGTAGGTCGGCATGGCGCACGCGGTAGCAAGGGACCCGATCCTCGTCATCCCGCTGCGGATTGACGCAGGCCTGGGCTTCTCCCCCAGCGGCTACCGCCGCAGAAGGCCGCCAAGAACGCCGCGCACGACCTGACCCAGCAGCCCGCCGCCGCTCCTGCCGCGTCCCGACCCCAGCACCGCCTTCGTCACCTCGTTGGCGACGCTGCGGCCGATCGCGGAGGAGGCGGAGCGGGTGGCGGACGTCATCGCCTTGTTCCACGGGCTGTTCGCCGCCTCGCGCTCGGCGGCGCGGCGTGCGCGGTCGTCTTCGCGCGCCTGTCGATCGGCGTCGCGCTGCGCGGCGATATGCGCGCGCTCGGCCTCTTTGGCGGCCCTCGCCTGCTCCTTCGCGGCGAGCGCGGCTGCCTTTTCGGCGTCGTCCTGCGCGCGGGCGGCGGCCAGCGCGGCGGCGGCCTCGTGCGTCTTGGCGGCGAGCAGTTCCTCGGCCGATTCGCGGTCCACGACGGTGTCGTATTTCGCGCCGATCCGGTCGGTCTGGATCAGGACGCGGCGTTCGTCGGGCGTGATGGGGCCGACGCGGCTGGCGGGCGGGCGGATCAGCGTGCGCTCGACCGGGGCGGGGGCGCCGTCGCGCTGGAGAAGCGACACCAGAGCCTCGCCCGTCTTCAGCTCGGTAATGGCGCTGGCGACGTCGACCGCGGGGTTGGCGCGAAACGTCTCGGCGGCGGCGCGCACCGCCTTCTGATCGCGCGGGGTGAAGGCGTTCAGCTTGTGCTGGATGCGATTGCCCAAC
Organism: uncultured Sphingomonas sp.; assembly: GCA_913774925.1. Taxonomy (GTDB): domain Bacteria; phylum Pseudomonadota; class Alphaproteobacteria; order Sphingomonadales; family Sphingomonadaceae; genus Sphingomonas. The sequence continues at coordinate 6,176 of CAJYKB010000046.1, forward strand.
TGGCCGGCCACCTTGTCGGGGATGTCGATCGGGTTCTGCGTGATGAAATAGACGCCGACGCCCTTCGATCGGATCAGGCGGACGACCTGCTCCACCTTCTCCATCAGCGCATCGGGCGCGTCGTCGAACAGCAGATGCGCCTCGTCGAAGAAGAAGCACAGCACCGGCTTCTCGGGGTCGCCGACCTCCGGCAGATGCTCGAACAGCTCGGAAAGCAGCCAGAGCAGAAAGGTGGCGTAGAGCTTCGGCGCGGCCATCAGCTTGTCTGCGGCCAGCACGTTGACGATGCCGCGCCCCTGATCGTCGGTGCCCAGGAAATCGTTCAGTTCGAGCGCGGGTTCGCCGAAGAAGTTGGCCGCACCCTGCGAGCGCAGCTGGAGCAAAGCGCGCTGGATCGCGCCGATCGACTGTCTGGAGACGTTGCCATAGGTGGTGGTCAGTTCTTCCGACCGTTCCGCGCAATGCGCCAGCATCGCCTGCAGATCGTCGAGGTCGATCAGCAGCAACCCCTCCGCATCGGCGACGTGGAAGGAGATGGTCAGGACGCCCTCCTGCACCTCGTTCAGCCCCATCAGCCGCGCCAGCAGAAGCGGCCCCATTTCGCTGACGGTGGTGCGGACGGGGTGCCCCTGCTCGCCGTAGAGATCCCAGAACTGGACCGGGGTGTCGGCATAGCGCCACGCCGTATCGCCGATCTCCGCGGCGCGCGCGGCGAAGGCGGCGTGGGTCTTGGCGGCGGGCGAGCCGGCGAGTGCGAGGCCGGAGAGGTCGCCCTTCACATCGGCGACGAAGCAGGCGACGCCGACGGCGGAGAAGCCCTCGACCACGCCTTGCAGCGTGACCGTCTTGCCGGTGCCGGTCGCGCCCGCGATCAGGCCGTGGCGGTTGGCGCGGCGCAGGTCGAGGTTCTGCGGTGCAATGCCGCCGCTGCCTGCGCCGATGAAGATGCTGCCGTCGTCGCCCATGCCCGCTCCTCCGTTACGGAAGCGAGCCTATCGCGCGACGGCGGCGCCGTCACCCCGGCGGGGAGCCGGGGTGACGACGACGATCAGCGGATCTTGACGGGTACGAACACGCCGCTGGTGCGCTGGCGGGTGATGTTGAGCAGCACCTGCGGGCGACCCGCCGCCTTGGCCGCAGCGACGATACGCGCGACGTCGGCGGCGGTGCGAACCGGCTGCGAGTTGATCGACGAGATGACGTCGCCGCGCTTCAGCTTCTGTCCGGCATCCGTCGAGGGATCGACCGATGCGACGACGACGCCCTGCGCCGTGGAATCGACGCCGACCTGACGAGCGATCTGCGGCGTAAGCGGCTGGACGGTCACGCCGAGCGAGCTGGGCGCCGTCGCCTCGCTGCCGTCGTCGGGCAGTGCATCGTCGTCGTCGCCCGCGCCGGTCAGCGAGGCGAGCTGATCCTCGGACGGACGGGTGGCGACCGTGGCGGTCAGCGTCGTCGGCTTGCCGTCGCGGATGACGTTCATGCGGATCGTAGAGCCGGGGGCGGCATTGGCGACCAGATAGGACAGCGTCCGGTCCGGGGTCACGGCCTGACCGTTGATCTGCGTCACGACGTCGCCCGCACGCAGGCCGGCCTTGGCGCCGGGGCCGCCGGGCTCGACCCGGCCGATGATCTCGCCCTGGTTCTTGGGCAGGCCGAGCGCGGCGGCGATATCGTCGTTCACCGGCTGGATGCCGACGCCCAGATAGCCGCGCTGGACCTTCTGGCCCTTCATCAGCGTGTCGATGATCGGCTTCGCCTCGGTCGCGGGGATCGCGAAGCCGATGCCGATGTTGCCGCCCGACTGCGAATAGATCTGGCTGTTGATGCCGATCACGTCGCCGTTCATGTTGAACATCGGGCCGCCGGAGTTGCCCTGGTTGATCGCGGCGTCGGTCTGGATGAAGCTGTCGAACGGGCCGTTGCCGGTGGCGCGGTGGACCGCGGAGACGATGCCCGCGGTCACCGTGCCGCCCAGACCGAACGGCTGTCCGATCGCGACGACCCAGTCGCCCACGCGCGCCTTCGTCGAATCGCCCATCCGGACGAACGGCAGCGGGGTGGGGGATTCGATCTTCAGCACCGCGAGGTCGGACGTGGGATCGCGCCCGATCAGCTTCGCCTTGTATTCCTTGCGGTCCTGAAGCGTGACGGTGATCGATTCCACCGTCGCGCCGCGCGCCGCGGGGGCGATGACGTGGTTGTTGGTGACGACATAGCCGTCGGACGAGATCAGGAAGCCCGACCCGAGCGACTGGCCCTCCCGGGTGACGGGCGCGCCACCGCCGCCGCCACCACCGCCGAACTGGCCGAACAGCTCGCCGAAGGGCGTGCCGGCGAACGGGTTCGCCTGCTGCTGGACGGTCACCTTCTGCGTGGTGGAGATGTTGACGACCGCGGGCTGCAGCTTCGCGACCATGTCGGCGAAACTCATCGGTGCGCCGGCGCGGGGCGCGGCGGCGTTGATCGCGCCCGGCTCGTTCTGCGCGACCTGCGCCGTCGCCGGGTTCTGCAGCGTCAGCGACGCCGCCGTGCCGCCGAGGAGGATGGCGCCGGTCAGGGCGTATGCATACCGCACTTTCTTCATGTCCTCTCAATCACCCGTCATAGTAAGGGGAACGACGCGTCGCACGGTGGCGATCATGCGATGAACGCCGATTGAATGTGAACGCAGGGCAACGACAATCTCTCCGCCCCGAAACCCGCGGATGTTGGCCCGGATGTTGACCATGTCAGCGCCCACGGCCGGCAAATTCGCGCAGATAGGCGTTGTTCGGGCTCAGGATGACGTTCGTCGACCCCTCCGGACGGGGCCCGCCATCGGCGCCGAACGTATGCCGATAGCTCTGCATCGCGCGGTAGAAGTCGTAGAAGTCGGCATCCTTGCTGAACGCATCGGCATAGATGCGCGCCGCCTGCGCATCGGCCTCGGCCCGGACGATCTGCGCCTGCTTCTGACCCTGCGCGCGGATCGTGTTCGCCTCCTGCTGGCGCGCGGTGCGCATCCTCTGAAGCGCGCTGTCGAGCGGGCTGCCCTCCGGCAGGTCCGCGTGCTTGATGCGCACGTCGACGATCTCCGCACCATACTGGCGGGCGTAGCGCTGGAGCGAGGCCTGGATCGCGTCCATCACCCGGCCGCGCTCCGGGCTGAGCAGCATCGAGAACGGCACCTTGCCCAGTTCGTTGCGCAGCGCGGTGCCGAGCAGCGGGCGCAGCTGGTCGGCGACGCGTTCCTCCGTATTGGACGTGCTGCCGGTCGAGGTCACCGCACGCAGCGGATCGACGATGCGGAAGCGCGCGAAGGCATCGACGTTGAGCCGCAGCTGGTCGGTCGACAGCACCAACGTGTTGTCGAGATCGGCGTCGAGCACGCGCTTGTCGATCCACACGATCTTGTCGACGAACGGGATGCGCGCGATCACGCCCGCGCCGGTGCGCCCGATGACCTGCCCCGGCTGCCACTGGTTGACCAGCCGCACCGGATTGTTGAGCCGCAGGACGACCGCTTGCTGCGTTTCCGGCACGATCGCGAAGGTCGCGGCGGCGATGATGACGAGCGCCAGCGCCAGCAGGCCGGCAGCGACGGGGTTGCGCAACCAGTGCGGCATCAGCGCTGCCCCCCCTGCGGCTGGGCCGTCGTCTGGGCTTGAGGCTGTGCCGGCGCGGCGGCCTGCTCGCCCGGCTCGGGCAGCTTGCGCATGCGGTCGAGCGGCAGATACGGCGTCACGCCCGGCACTTCCACGATCGTCTTGTCGGTCCTGGCCAGCACGGCCTCCATCGTCTCGTAATACATGCGGCGGCGCGTCACCTCGGGCGCCAGGCGGTACTGCTCGTACACCTGGTCGAAGGCGGATGCCTCGCCCTGCGCGCGCGCGATCACCTGCTGCGAATAGCTGCGCGCGTTGTTGAGGTTGCCGACCGCCTCCTGCTGCGCGGCGGTGACGGCGTTGAAGTCGTCGGCCAGCTGCTGCGGCGCGGAGGCCTGCTTGATCGACACGCCCTGCACGCGCACGCCCGCCTGATAGCTGTCGAGGATCTGCTGCATCATCTGCGCCACGCGCGCCTCGATCGTGGTGCGGCCCGCGCCGATCGCCTCGTTGAGCGTGGTCGTCGCCAGCACCGCGCGCATCGCGCTTTCGGCGGTGGCGCGCACGGTCTGCTGCGGATCCTTGATCTCGAAGACGTAGTTGCGCGCGTCCGACACGCGCCAGCGCACAGTATAGGCGAGGTCGATGATGTTCTGATCGCCGGTCAGCACCATTTCTCCGCCGTCCTGCGGGAATTCGTCGGTACGCACCTGCTCCACGTCGACCTTCGTCACGTTGACGAAGGGGGCGGGGAGGGTGACGCGGATGCCCGGCTCCAGCTCGCCCGAATAGCGGCCGAGGTACGTGACGACGCCGCGCTGCTGCGGGCCGATCTGATGCACCGAGGTGAAGATGATCCACAGACCGACGAGCAGGCCGGCGCCGATCATCCACAGCGCACGCGCATTGGCGCCGAGCGGCAGCTGCGGCCCGCCGCCGCCACCGCCGCCGAACCCGCCACCACCGCCGCGCGCCTTCTTCAGGAAGTCGTCGAGCGCGGTCGGCTTCGCGGGACCGCGGCGACCGCCGGGCGGGACCGCCCAAGGATTGCGCGGACCGGCATTGTCGTCGTTGCCGCCCCCCCACGGGCCATTGGAATTGTCGGCGGCAAGGATGATCGGGCGCCGGAGCCAGCGTCGCAGGATGGTCATGACGTCTTTATAGGTGCCGCGGTGACGAAAAACAGTGGCAAGGCGCGTCACGCTGCGTAACGGATCGTGTCCATGGACGAACAAGCGATCAGGGCGGCCGTTACGGCGGTAGCGGGGACGCGCGCGACGGTGCGTGTCGAGGGGCAGCGCATCGGCGTGGTGATCGACGCCAGCGGGCTGGACGTGCCCGCGCGCGACGCGCTGGAGGCGAGCGTGCGGATGGCGGCGGCGGTGCCGGGATACGATGTGCGCACCGTCGTCACCGCGGAGCGCGCGACGCGGCGCATCGTCGCGGTCGCCAGCGGCAAGGGCGGGGTGGGCAAGTCCACCGTCTCCGCCAATCTGGCGATCGCGCTGGCGCGCGGCGGGCGGCGGGTCGGGCTGGTCGATGCCGATATCTACGGCCCGTCGCAGCCGCGGCTGATGGCGGTGGAGGGGACGCGGCCCGAGGCGCGCGACAAGGTGCTGCTGCCGGTGGCGACGCCGTACGGCGTGCCGCTGCTGTCGATGGGGCAATTGGTCGAGCCGGGACGCGCGCTGGCGTGGCGCGGGCCGATGACCGCGGGTGCGCTGGGGCAGATGGTCGATGCGGACTGGGGGGTGACCGATACGCTCGTGGTCGACCTGCCGCCCGGCACCGGCGACGTGCAGCTGACCATGGTGCAGAAGCATCGCCCCGCGGGCGCGGTGATCGTGTCGACGCCGCAGGATCTGGCGCTGATCGACGCACGCCGCGCGATCGACCTGTTCGAGAAGGCGGGCGTGCCGATCATCGGGCTGATCGAGAATATGGCGGGCTATGCCTGTCCGCATTGCGGCGAGGTGTCGGACCCGTTCGGGAGTGGCGGGGCGGAGGCGGCGGCGCAGGAGGCGGGGATCGCGTTCCTGGGTCGCATCCCGCTCGACATCGCGATCCGCACCGCGTCGGATGCGGGGCAGCCGCCCGCGGCGGGGGCGGACGACCGGGTCTTTGCGCCGATCGCCGCGCAGGTGGCGGGGTGGCTGGCGGGGCATTGAAGAGGGAGCGCGTCACCCGGATTTGATCCGGGGTCCCGCTACTTGACGCCGCGAAAGAAGCAGGACCCCGGCTCAAGGCGGGACCTTTGCAAAAGTCTCCAATGTGCTCCTGCGCAGGCAGGAGCGCAGGGTTGCCGGTCCCTTCAGGCGTTGTTCTGCCTGATCCTGGGCTCCTGCCCTCGCAGGAGCACGGCGTGTAAGCAGCGCGGTGGCAGCCGTTTTGCAAAGGTCCCGCTCAAGGCCGGGGTGACGGCAGGGATGGAGGATCGGTCGGCAGGCCAAGGCGTTCTTTCCAGGAGGAGAAACGTCATGCCGCTGAACGCCGATGCCGAGATCAAGGCGCTGCTGGAGGAAACCCGCACGATCGCGCTGGTGGGCGCGTCCGACCGGCCGGAGCGGCCGTCGTACGGGGTCATGGCGACGCTGCAGGCGCATGGCTATCGCGTGATCCCGGTCAACCCGCAGATCACCGGCGAGCATGTCCATGGCGAGTTCGTCTTCCGCGACCTGCACCAGCTGGGCGATCCGATCGACATGGTCGAAATCTTTCGCCGCTCCGACAAGGTCGGCGAGGTGGTGGACGAGGCGATCGCGATCGGTGCCAAGGCGGTGTGGATGCAGCTGGGCGTGATCGATCAGGCCGCAGCAGCGCGCGCGGAAGCCGCGGGGCTGAAGGTGGTGATGGACCGCTGCCCGGCGATCGATATCCCGCGGCTGGGCGTGGCGCCGGTGGGCGAGGGGTGAGGCGTACAATCCCTCTCCACCCCGGCGAAGGCCGGGATCAAGTTGGGGAACGTTGGTATCTCACCACCATCGTTCCGTTACTGGACCCCGGCCTTCGCCGGGGTGGGTGATGAAGGGGCGTCTTACGCCGCCTCGATCTTCGCCAGCAGCGTTCCTTCCGTCACCTGCGCGCCTGTCGCGACGTTCAACGCCACCAGCGTGCCGTCGAACGGGGCGGTCATGCTGTGCTCCATCTTCATCGCCTCCAGCGTCAGCAGCTTCTGTCCGCGCGTGACCGTCGCGCCTTCGGCTACGTCGACCGCGATGACGCGGCCCGGCATCGGCGCCAGGATCGCGCCGTCCGCCGCGCCGCCCGCCGCCACGCCAGCGGCGCGATAGGGGGCGAGCGCCCAGGTCTGGCCGCCCTCCGAGATTAGCACCGCGGTGTCCTCGCGCTCCTCGACTGCGGGCTCGTCGGCGAAGTCGATCGCGATCGGGGCGCCGTCGAGCAGGAACATGCCCTCGCGCCGGGCGGGCGCATTGAGGCGGAAGCCGGGGGCGAAGGCGGCGCCGGCGAGCGCGGCGGCGGCGGCGGCAAGCGCTTCCTCGCTGGGGTGCGCGGGGGGCATCAGCGCCTCGCCCTCGCGCGCGATCAACCCGGTGTCGACTCGTCCCGCGACGAAATCGGGATGGTCGAGCGCTTCCACGAGGAAGCCCGCGTTGCTGCGCACCGGCCAGACGATCGCCTCGTCCAGCGCATCCGCCAGCCGCTCGCGCGCCTCCTCGCGCGTGTCGCCGTGCGCGATCAGCTTGGCGATCATGGGGTCGTAGAAGGGCGAGATGACGCTGCCCTGCTTGACGCCGGTGTCGATGCGGATGTCATCCCCCAGATCGAACGCCTCCAGCGTCCCGATCGAGGGGAGAAAGCCCTTGGCGGGATCCTCCGCATACAGCCGCGCCTCGATCGCGTGGCCGTGGATCGCGAGGTCATCCTGCGTGCAGGGCAGCGGCTCGCCCGCGGCGACGCGCAGCTGCCATTCGACTAGATCCTGTCCGGTGATCGCCTCCGTCACGGGGTGCTCGACCTGGAGGCGGGTGTTCATCTCCATGAACCAGATGCGGTCGGCGCGGAGCCCCTCGCTGGCATCGGCGATGAATTCGATCGTGCCCGCGCCGACATAGTCGACCGCGCGCGCGGCCTTGACCGCTGCCTCGCAGACGGCGGCGCGGGTGGCGGCGTCCATGCCCGGCGCGGGGGCCTCCTCGATCACCTTCTGATGGCGGCGCTGGAGCGAGCAGTCGCGCTCGAACAGATGGACCACCTGGCCGTGGCGGTCGCCGAACACCTGCACCTCGATATGGCGCGGCGAGAGGATGTATTTCTCGATCAGGACGCGGTCGTCGCCGAACGAGGCGGCGGCCTCGCGCCGGCACGACGCGAGCGCATCGGCGAAGGCGGCGGTGTCGTCGACCTGGCGCATCCCCTTGCCGCCGCCGCCGGCCACCGCCTTGATGAGGACGGGGTAGCCGATCGCGGCAGCCTCTGCGGCGAGGCGATCGGGGGACTGGTCCTCGCCCAGATAGCCCGGGGTGACCGGAACGCCGGCGGCGATCATGCGCGCCTTCGCGGCGTCCTTCAGCCCCATCGCCCGGATGCTGTCGGGGTTCGGGCCGACCCATACGAGGCCGGCGTCGATGACGGCCTGCGCGAAATCGGCGTTCTCGCTGAGGAAGCCGTAGCCGGGGTGGATCGCGTCGGCGCCGCTATCGCGCGCGGCGGTGAGGATGCGCCCGGGTACGAGATAGCTGTCGCGCGCGGGGGCGGGGCCGATCGCGACCGCCTCGTCCGCCTCGCGCACGTGGAGCGCTTGGACATCGGCCTCGGAGAAGACCGCGATCGTGCGGATGCCCATCGCGCGCGCGGTGCGGATGATGCGGCAGGCGATCTCGCCGCGGTTCGCGATCAGGAGGGAGTGGATCATGGGTGGCTCCATGTTAGCGTCCTCCCCAAGCGGAGCTTGGGGAGGGGGACCGCCCGGCGTAGCCGGGTGGTGGAGGGGCGATGGCGGTTCCAGAGAAGCCGGGACGAACGGTGCGGCGTGCGCGGCGCCTGCGCCGCGACATGTCGCCGGCGGAGGTGGCCTTGTGGTGCGAGCTTCGGCAGCGCCCGGGCGGGTTGAAGTTCCGCCGACAGCATCCGGCCGGTCCGTACGTGATCGACTTTTACTGCGCAGCGGCGCGGCTCGCGATCGAGGTGGATGGCGGATTCCACGATCGCGGCGACCGGTCGGCGCGCGATCAGGTGCGCGATGCATGGCTTGCGGGGCATGGTGTCGAGACGCTCCGGATCCCCGCGACGCTCGTCTTTCGCGATATGGCGAACGTCGTCGCTGGGGTCGTGGCGGCTGCCGACGCGCGCCTGTCCCTCCACCACCGGCCTGCGGCCGGCGGTCCCCCTCCCCAAGCGGAGCTTGGGGAGGATGATTGATCCTTCTCTCACATCCGGAACACGCCGAAGGTGGCGCGCTCCGGAATGGGGGCGTTGTGGCAGACCCGGAGTGCCAGGCCGAGGACGTCGCGAGTCTGCGCGGGGTCGATGACGCCGTCGTCCCACAGCCGCGCGGTGGCGTAATAGGGGTTGCCTTCGTCCTCGTACTTGGCGCGAACGGGGGCCTTGAAAGCTTCGGCCTGCTCGGGCGTCCAGGTTTCGGCGTCGCGGTGGACGGTGGCCAGCACACTGGCGGCCTGTTCGCCGCCCATCACGCTGATCCGCGCATTGGGCCAGGTGAAGAGGAAGCGCGGCGAATAGGCGCGGCCGCACATGCCGTAATTGCCCGCACCGAAGCTGCCGCCGATCAGGATCGTGATCTTCGGGACCGAGGCGGTGGCGACCGCGGTCACCAGCTTCGCGCCGTGCTTGGCGATCCCCTCCGCCTCGTAGCGGCCGCCGACCATGAAGCCGGAGATATTCTGGAGGAACAGCAGCGGCACCTTGCGCTGGCAGGCCAGCTCGATGAAGTGCGCGCCCTTCTGCGCGCTCTCGCTGAACAGCACGCCGTTGTTGGCGAGGATGGCGACGGGCTGGCCGTGGACCTGCGCGAAGCCGCAGACGAGCGACGCGCCGTAGAGCGACTTGAATTCGTGGAAGGCGCTGCCGTCGACCAGCCGGGCGATGACCTCGTGCACGTCGTAGGGCGCGCGGACATCCTGGGGCACGATGCCGTAGAGGTCGTCGGCCGGGTAGAGCGGGGGCGCGCCCATGGGGAAGGTCGCGGCGGCCGGCGGCAGCGTGGCGACGATATCGCGGACGATCGTGAGCGCGTGCTCGTCATCTTCCGCGACGTGATCGACCACGCCGGAGCGGCGGCCGTGCGTCTCCGCGCCACCCAATTCCTCCGCCGAGATGACCTCGCCGGTTGCGGCCTTCACCAGCGGGGGGCCGGCGAGGAAGATCGTGCCCTGATTGCGGACGATCACCGTCTCGTCCGACATGGCGGGCACATAGGCGCCGCCCGCGGTGCAGCTGCCCATGACGCAGGCGATCTGCGGGATGCCGAGCGCGGACATGGTCGCCTGATTGAAGAAGATGCGGCCGAAATGCTCGCGGTCGGGGAACACCTCCGCCTGATGCGGCAGGTTCGCGCCGCCGGAATCGACCAGGTAGATGCAGGGCAGGCGGTTCTCCTGCGCGATCTCCTGCGCGCGCAGATGCTTCTTGACGGTGAGCGGGTAGTAGGTCCCGCCCTTTACGGTCGCGTCGTTGCACACGATCATGACCAGCCGTCCACTGACGGTGCCGATCCCTGCGATCATCCCCGCGCCGGGCACCTCGTCGTCGTAGAGCCCGTTCGCGGCGAGCTGCCCGACCTCGAGGAAGGCGGTGCCGGGGTCGAGCAGGCGCTCGACGCGGTCTCGGGGCAGGAGCTTGCCGCGCGCGACGTGGCGCTCGCGGCTCTTCGCATTGCCGCCGAGCGCGGCCCGCGCGACGCGGGCGCGCAGCTCGTCGGCGAGCGCGCGGTTGTGCGCGCTGTTCGCCTGGAAGGTGGCGTCGTCGCGCGAGAGGGCGGTCGTCAGCGCGGGTCCCCTCATGCGACCGCTCCGATCAGTTCGCGGCCGATCAGCATGCGGCGGATCTCGTTGGTGCCGGCGCCGATGTCGAGCAGTTTGGCGTCGCGCAGATAGCGCTCGACCGGCCAGTCTTTCGTATAGCCAGCGCCGCCTAGCGCCTGCACCGCCTCGCCCGCGACGCGGAACGCGTTCTCGCTGGCGTAGAGGATCGCGCCCGCGGCGTCGAAGCGGGTGGTCTTGCCCACGTCGCACGCCTGCGCCACCGCATAGACATAGGCGCGCGCCGAGTTGAGCGCGACGTACATGTCGGCGACCTTCGCCTGCATCAGCTGGAAATGGCCGATCGGGGTGCCGAACTGCTGCCGCTCGCGCACGTACGGCAGCACGGTGTCGAGGCACGCCTGCATGATGCCGAGCTGGATCCCCGCGAGCACGGTGCGCTCGTAATCGAGCCCGCTCATCAGCACGCCCACGCCGCCGTTCTCCGGCCCCATGACGTTGGCGGCGGGCACCTCGCAATCGGTGAAGACCAGCTCCGCGGTGGGGCTGCCGCGCATCCCCATCTTGTCGATCTTCTGCCCGATCGCGAAGCCCGGCATGTCCTTCTCGATCAGGAAGGTGGTGATGCCGCGGCTTCCCTCGCCGGTCTTGGCGTACACCACGAGGACGTCGGCATAGGGGGCGTTGGTGATCCAGAATTTCGTGCCGTTGAGGACATAGCCCGCATCCGTCCGCTCGGCGCGCAGCTTCATCGATACGACGTCGGACCCCGCGCCCGCCTCCGACATGGCGAGGCTGCCGACATGTTCGCCGCTGATGAGCTTCGGCAGGTACTTTGCCTTCTGCTCCGGATTGGCCCAGCGGCGGATCTGGTTGACGCACAGGTTCGAATGCGCGCCGTAGCTCAGGCCGATCGAGGCGGAGGCGCGGGCGACCTCCTCCTGCGCCACGACATGTTCGAGATAACCGAGCCCGAGGCCGCCGTCCACCTCGTCGACGGTGATGCCGTGCAGGCCGAGCTCGCCCATCGCGGGCCAGAGTTCGTCGCGGGGGAACCAGTCGTCGGCGTCGATGCGCGCGGCCAGCGGCGCGATGCGTTCGTCGGCGAAGCGGCGGGTGGTGTCGCGGATCATCTCCGCGGTCTCGCCCAGCGCGAAATCGAGGCCCAGCATGCGTCTCTCCTGTTCGTCGACGCCGAAACTAGGGCAGCGGCGGGCGATAGTAAAATTGCCGTCGCCCATGCCAAACGATAGATGGCGTCTATGCTTGACCGCTCGTTGCTGCGCTATTTCCTGGCCGTGGTCGATCAGGGCAGCTTCACGCGCGCCGCCGCGGCGTGCCGGGTGACGCAGCCGACGTTGTCGGCGGGAATCGCCCGGCTGGAGGGGCTGCTGGGCGAGCCGGTGCTGATGCGCACCAGCCGCCGGGTCGAGCTGACCGCCGCGGGTAGCCGGCTGGTGGGCCATGCGCGGCGGATCGAGGCGGAATTCGCGCGCGCCGAGGGCGGGCTGACCGAGGCCGGCGCGCGGCTGATGCGGGTCGGGATCGTCTCCACGCTGCCCGCGCGCGTGATCCGGGTGGCGGTGGCGCAGGCGCTGGCGGCGGCACCGGGCGAGCGGCTGGAGCTGGTAGAGGGGCGCGACCGCGAACTGGCCGCGGCGCTGGACCGCGGGCGCGTCGATGCGGTGGTGGCGCCCGATATGGGCGGGGCGCCGCTGTTCGAGGAAGGTTATGGCGTGGCGATGGCGGCGGGGCACCCGTTGGCCAGAGAAGCGTGTGTCGCGGCGGAGCGCGTCGCGGCGGAGCCGATGATCGTGCGGCGGCATTGCGAGGCGCTGAGCGAGGTCAGCCGGCATTTCACCAGCCGCGGGGTGCGCCCGTTCATGGCGGCGCGCACGACGAACGACGATCGCGCGACGGCGTTCGTCGCCGCTGGGCTGGGCGTGACGGTGATGCCGGCATGCTTCGCGGGCGATGGCGTCGCGGTGGTGCCGCTGGAGGGGTTTGCGCGGCGGCGGGTCGTGGGGCTGGTGACGGCCGCTGATTCGGCGCGGCGGGTGGGGGAGAGCGCGCTGGTCGAGGCGCTGGTGGCGGCGTTGCGGGGGTGAGGGGGGCGCGTCGCTTGTGCACGCGGTTCGTCACCCCGGACCTTTTTTGGGGGTCCAGGGCGCCTCGCGCCTCACCGCCGTTGAGTGCGCGGAACGGTGGATGCCGGGACGAGCCCGGCATGACGGTGACGGGGCCGGGGTTTCGCCGGCCGTCCGCACCGCCTACACGTATCCGCTGACACCATAAGACGAAGGGGAACGATGAGCCTGTTGCGCAGGAAGCCGATGGCGGTGGAGCAGAAGGGCGGCACCGTGCTGGCGCGGACCTTGTCGTGGCCGCATCTGGTCGCGCTGGGAGTCGGTGCGATCGTGGGGACCGGCATCCTGACGCTGATCGGCGTGGGTGCGGACCGCGCCGGGCCGGCGGTGATCCTGTCGTTCGTGATCGCCGGCGCGATCTGCGCCTGCGCGGCGCTCGCCTATGCCGAGATGGCGACGATGATCCCCGCGTCGGGCAGCGCCTATACCTACAGCTATGTCGCACTGGGCGAGGTGATCGCTTGGATGATCGGCTGGTCGCTGATCCTGGAATACTCGCTGGTCGTGTCCACCGTGGCGGTGGGCTGGTCGGGCTATGCCAGCGCGCTGCTGACGCCCTGGGGGTTCCCGGTGGCACTGACGCAGGGGCCGGAGCTGGGTGGTATCGTCAACGTGCCGGCGGTGTTCATCATCGCGGTGGTCGCGGGGCTGCTGTCGCTGGGGACGAAGGAGAGCGCGACGCTCAACGCCGTCCTCGTCGTGGTGAAGCTGATCGCGCTGGCGGTGTTCGTGGCGGTCGCGGTGCCGCATTTCGACGCCGCCAACCTGCATCCGTTCATGTCGTTCGGCTTCGCCAAGTCGGTGTCGCCGGACGGCGCGGAGCGCGGGGTGATGGCGGCGGCGGCGATCATCTTCTTCGCCTTCTACGGCTTCGACGCGATCTCGACCGCGGCGGAGGAGACGAAGAACCCGGGGCGCGACCTGGCGATCGGGATCGTGGGGTCGATGGTGGCGTGCGTCGTCATCTACATGGGCGTCGCGGTCGCCGCGGTCGGTGCGCTGCGCTTCTCCGCCTTCGCCGATTCGCCCGAGCCGCTGGCGCTGATCCTGCGCGGCGTCGGGCAGCCGGGGTTCGCGACCTTCCTGGCGGCGAGCGCGGTGATCGCGTTGCCGACGGTATTGCTGGGGTTCCTGTTCGGGCAGAGCCGCATCTTCTTCGTGATGGCGCGCGACGGCTTGCTGCCGGCGTCGCTGGCGAAGGTGTCCAAGCGGGGCACGCCGGTACGGATCACGGTCCTGACCGCGGTGCTGGTGGCGATCATCGCGGGCGTGATGCCGATCGACGCGATCGCGGCGCTGGCCAATGCGGGGACGCTGGCCGCGTTCGTCGCGGTGTGCGTCGCGATGCTGGTGATGCGGCGGCGGGAGCCCGACGCGGCCCGGACCTTCCGCACGCCGCTCGCGCCGCTGGTGGGGACGATCGGGGTGCTGGGGTGCCTGTACCTGTTCTTCAGCCTGCCGTCGAAGACGCAGGTGTATTTCGTGGTGTGGAATGTCGCGGGGCTGGCGGTGTATTTCGTGTGGGGGCGCAAGCGCGCGGGCGAGGCGCTAGCGGCCGGATCGTCGCCGCGGACGTGAGCGCGACCGCGACGAACCTCGATGCCTGTGCCACCATCACGACGTCATCCCGGACTGGTTTCGGGATCCACCGAGCCGCAAAGCCAACGACATGCGAGTTTGCGGTGCCGTGGATACCGGAACAAGTCCGGCATGACGGGAGGAACTTTAGCGGAGGTCTCGACCCGGGCTTGAGGTAGGGTGACGTGAGACTAAGGATGGGGCGCAATCCCCTCCCACGCGTCGCGATGGTCGGCGTCGTGGCCGTCCATGCCCGGCTTGGTCAGATAGCCGCGGGCGTCGGGGATGTGGCTAAAGATCATCCGCAGCGGCTTTTCGTGCCATTGCAGGTTGAACGCCCAGCTGTCGGGGAAGAACTCCGCCGAGGAATACGGCAGGTTATCGTGGATCCACCACGCCAGCCGTTTCCAATCGTCGGGCGCAGTGAAGGCGGTCGCGAACGAGGAAACGACGATCCCCGCGGTGGCGCCCATCTGCCCGCCGGCATCGCGCCGGTCCCAGATATGCCCCGCAAGGCTGCGCTCGTTGGAGGCGCAACCGTAGCCCTTCGCCGCGCCGAGCGCGTTCACCTCCGCATTGCGCAGCCCGGAGCGAATGAACAGGCGCCCGAACGCGTCCTGCAACGGCTCCAGCAGCTCCTCGCACAGCCGCGTCCCCGCCGCGATGGCGAGATCGGGGTCGTCGGGGATGTTGGCGAGGCCGTGGAGCGCGGCGATCTCCGAATAGAGGAAATCGCGCAGGTAGAAGCTCTTCGACAGCTGCACCCGGCCCAGCTCGGTCAGCCGCGAGACGGTCTGTGGTTTCCGCACGCTCACTCTCCCCCCGCCCGCGAGCGTAGCGCAGGCGCGCGGGGATGGCGAGGTCAGCGCTTCTTCACGAATTCGGCGCGCAGGACCAGACCCTTGATGCCGTCGAACTTGCAGTCGATCTCCTGCGCGTCGCCGGTCAGGCGGATCGACTTCACCACGGTGCCGCGCTTCAATGTCTGGCTGGTGCCCTTGACCTTGAGGTCCTTGATGAGCGTCACGCTGTCGCCGTCGGCCAGCAGGTTGCCGACCGCGTCGCGGACCTCGACCTGCGCCGCGGACGGGACCGGCACGTCGCCCGCCTGCACCCATTCGCCGGTCGCCTCGTCATAGATGTATTCGTCGCTCATGCTGCTTCCCCCCTGAACGAAGAAGGGAGGGCGCGATGGCCCTCCCTTCCGGTATTCGATGATGTTTCCAATGCTTACGCGGCGAGGTTGCGCAGCACGTATTGCAGGATGCCGCCGTTGAGGAAATATTCCAGCTCGTTGACGGTATCGATCCGGCAGCGGGTCAGGAACTTCTCGGTCGTGCCGTCCGGGCGGGCCAGCGTGACCTCGACGTCCTGGCGCGGGCGCAGCTGCGCGACGTTGTGGATCGTGAAGGTTTCGTCGCCGGTCAGCTTCAGCGTCTCACGCGTGACGCCGTCCGCGAACTGGAGCGGCAGGACGCCCATGCCGACCAGGTTTGAGCGGTGGATGCGCTCGAAGCTCTCGGTGATGACCGCACGGACGCCGAGCAGGTTGGTGCCCTTCGCCGCCCAGTCGCGTGACGAGCCGGTGCCGTATTCCTTGCCCGCGACGATGACGAGCGAAGTGCCGTCCGCCTTGTGGCGCATTGCCGCGTCGTAGATCGGCATGACCTGGCCGTCGTAGCGGCTCATGCCGCCCTCCACGCCGGGCACCATCTCGTTCTTGATGCGGATGTTGGCGAAGGTGCCGCGCATCATTACCTCGTGATGGCCGCGGCGCGCGCCGTAGCTGTTGAAGTCCTGCTTCGACACCTGATGCTCCTGGAGCCAGGTGCCCGCGGGGCTGTCCGCCTTGATCGAACCGGCGGGCGAAATGTGGTCGGTGGTGATCGAGTCGCCCAGGATCGCCAGCGGCTTCGCCTCGATGATGTCGGTCACGGGTGCCGGGGTCATTCCCATGCCCTCGAAGTACGGGGGGTTGGCGACATAGGTCGACCCGGCGCGCCACGTGTAGGTGTCCGAGCCCGTGACGTCGATCGCCTGCCACTTCGAATCGCCGGCATAGACGTTGCCGTAGCGGGCGCGGAACATGCCGTCGTCGATGTTGGCGGTCATGAGGTCCGACACTTCCTGGTTGGTCGGCCAGATGTCGCGCAGGTACACGTCATTGCCGTCCGAACCCTGCCCGATCGGCGTCTCGTTCATGTCCGACGTCACCGTGCCCTTCAGCGCATAGGCGACGACCAGCGGCGGCGAGGCGAGGAAGTTGGCGCGCACGTCGGGCGACACGCGGCCCTCGAAGTTGCGGTTGCCCGACAGGACCGAGGCGGCGACGATGTCGTTGCCGTTGATCGCGGCCGAGATCGGCGCGGCGAGCGGGCCCGAATTGCCGATGCAGGTGGTGCAGCCATAGCCGACCAGGTTGAACCCGATCGCGTCGAGGTCCGCCGACAGCCCGGCCTTGTCGAGATAGTCGGTGACGACTTGGCTCCCGGGCGCGAGCGAGGTCTTCACCCACGGCTTCGGCTGCAACCCCTTCTCGCGTGCCTTGCGGGCGACGAGGCCGGCGGCGACCAGCACCGACGGGTTCGACGTGTTGGTGCACGAGGTGATCGCCGCGATCACGACGTCGCCGTCGCCGATGTCATGCCCGCGATCGTCGACCGCGACGCGCACCGCGGCGTCCTTCTTGTAGGTCTTCGCCAGATCGGCGTTGAACACGTCGTCGACCTGGTCGAGCGCGACCTTGTCCTGCGGACGCTTCGGGCCGGCGAGCGACGGCACGACCGTCGACATGTCCAGCTCCAGCGTGTCGGTGAAGACGGGATCGGGGCTGTCGGCGTGGCGCCACATGCCCTGCGCCTTGGCATAGGCCTCGGTCAGCGCGACGACCTCGTCCGGGCGGCCGGTCAGGCGCATGTAATCGAGCGTCTTGTCGTCGACCGGGAAGAAGCCGCAGGTCGCGCCGTACTCGGGCGCCATGTTGGCGATCGTCGCGCGGTCCGCCAGCGTCATCTGGTCGAGGCCGGGGCCGTAGAACTCGACGAAGCGGCCGACGACGCCCTTGGCGCGCAGCATCTGTGTGACGGTCAGCACCAGATCGGTGGCGGTGATGCCTTCCTTGAGCGCGCCGGTCAGCTTGAAGCCGACGACCTCGGGGATCAGCATCGACACCGGCTGGCCCAGCATCGCGGCCTCCGCCTCAATCCCGCCGACGCCCCAGCCGAGCACGCCCAGCCCGTTGACCATCGTGGTGTGGCTGTCGGTGCCGACCAGCGTGTCGGGATAGGCGATCGTCGCGCCGTTCTTCGCATGGTCGCCGGTTTCGGTCGAGGACCAGACGGCATGCGCGACATATTCCAGATTGACCTGGTGGCAGATGCCGGTGCCCGGCGGCACGACCTTGAAATTGTCGAGCGCCTTGCTGCCCCACTTCAGGAACTCGTAGCGCTCCGAATTGCGGGCGTATTCGAGGTCGACGTTATCCTCGAACGCCTTGGGGGTGCCGAATTCGTCGACCATGACCGAGTGATCGATGACGAGGTGGACGGGAACCTGCGGATTGATCTTCGCCGCGTCGCCGCCCAGCTTCGTGATCGCATCGCGCATCGCGGCGAGATCGACGACGCAGGGGACGCCGGTGAAATCCTGCATCAGCACGCGCGCGGGGCGATACTGGATCTCGCGGTCGGAGCGGCGCTCCTGCTGCCAGTCGACGATCGCCTTGATGTCGGCCTCGGTCACGGTCACGCCGTCCTCGAAGCGGAGCATGTTCTCCAGCAGCACCTTCATCGAGAAGGGCAGGCGGCTGATATCGCCGAACTTCGCCTCTGCGGTCTTGAGCGAGAAATAGTCGTAGGACTGGCCGCCGGCCTGAAGCGTGGTGCGGGCGTTCAACGTATCCTGGCCGATGGCCGTCATGGGCGTGGTCCTCTTCTAGGGCCGTCGCGCGCTCGGGGAGGCGGCGGATGCCGCGCGGGCGGGGCGACGGGAGCGAAACTCTCGATCGCCGCGGGCGATAGCAGCGGTGCCGCATGGGCGAAAGGGGGGTGGCGCGGATGGACCGGGCGCGCGGCGGTGCGTCGGGAACGGGGTGTTACCCGGACACGGCGGGATCCGGCACGATGGCAGCAATCCCTCCGTCGAATCAGGCTGCCAGCCGGAGAACGTTTCGACCCTCCCGCTTCGCCATATAGAGTGCCTGATCGGCGCGGCGGAGCAGCGTGTCGCACGCCTCACCGGTCGCCAGCTCGGCAACGCCGATGCTGATCGTCACGCACGGATTGTCGCCTCCCGCCTCGATTGCGACACGGACACGCTCGGCTACCATCATCGCGACGCTGGCGGTCGCATCCGGCAGGACGATCACGAACTCCTCCCCGCCGAACCGTCCGATCGTATCGCCGCTGCGCAGCTCCCCGCCCGCATCGGCGGCGACACGCTTCAGCACTTCGTCGCCTGCCTGATGGCCATAGGTATCGTTGATCCGCTTGAAGTGATCGATGTCGAAGATCGCTATCGATACCGGCTTCCCGCTTTCCCGCGATGCGCCGACGGCCTCCTCGAGCGCGGTCGTCGTCCGTCGCCGGTTGGCGATGCCGGTCAATTGATCGGTTTCGGCCATGATCGTGGCCCGAGCCGCGGCCTCCTCGGCGCGAACGCGGGCATCCTCCAGCGCCGCCTCATGCGCGACCTGGTCGGTGATGTCCTGGATGATCCCGAACAGGCCGACCGGGCCGTCATCGGCGCGACCGTCGATCTCGCCCCGTGAAAAGACGTGCCGAACCTCACCGTCCGGCCTCACGATCCGGGCGGTGAAGGTAAACCCGTGATTGCCATGGATCGCTTCGTCGAGCCGTTCGGAAACGAGCGCGCGGTCATCGACATGATAGGCGCCGATTGCGGCATCGAGGGACGGAGGCACATCACCGGCCATGCCGTGGATGCGAAAGACCTCGCGTGACCAGGTCACGGTGTTGGTGCCGGTGTCGAGCCGCCAGTGCCCGACCTGTGCTGCCGTTTCCGCCAGCTCCAGCAGACGCATCTTGCTGGCGAGCCGATCCGTAAGTCTCTGGCGCGCTGCCAGCAGCGCCGCGACCGGCAAAGCGGCGGCAAATAGAGCGAGCAAATAGAATTGCAGGAACAGGCTTCGTGCCAGCGCACCGGCATGGACCTGTGCGGGCGGTCCCGAGCCGACGCTAAGCGCGACCGAACTGATGGCGGCGACGATCAGCACGCCGCCTGCGGCTCCCAAGGGACCCAGCCGGAACGCGGCGAAGAGAACCGCCATCATCGGGAGGAACAGGAGCGGGTAGGTCGATTGCCAGAACGTCAGTCCCGCCACCAGCACGACCACGCCGATAATGCCGGCAGCCTCCCTTATCGTGGCTCGCGCCCCTCGCATTCGACCCCGCTGGAACGCCGCCCCCACGATCATCAGCAACGGCGTTACGACGAGGACGCCGAGCAAATCGGTCGCGAACCACGAACACCAGAAGCCGATCGAGGGAGCCGGGGCCACGGTCGCAGCGATCGAAGCGCTGGTCGTGGTGCCCAACAGGGCCGCCATGCAGAAGCACTTGAGGCCGGCGGGATCGGTGAAAGTGATGCGGCACCGGGCTCGGGTGCGGAGCAGCCACGCCGCCAGAACGGACTCCGTCATGTTCGCGGCGGTGAAACCGAGTGCGGTGAGGCCAACATTTCCCGAGCCGACATTGGCGAGGATGCTGGCGAGCGCCGCAGCGGCCACGTGCCATCCGGCGCGCCGTGGAGACGCCACGAGCAAGGCCGCGAAGAGGATGCCGCTGGACGGCCACAGTGTCGCGATGCCGTTGCCGCCCCTCGTCAGATAAAGCGACATCATCGCTGCCAGATAATAGGCGATCCCGGTAGCGAACGGCGGCGATATGAGTCGCAGCATGGGCGCGACACGTGGGACGGTCTGGGCCATCGGAAAGGCATACGGCGGATTGGTTAACGCTTTCCTAACGATGGACGAACCAGTGACCGTAACCCTACCGAATACGCTGTCGTGGCGATGTTTCCACCCGATCTGGGGGGGGGCGGTTCGTCAGCCCCGCAAGGTCGGGGATCCATGCGCGCAGGCCTTCGATTGAGCCGGCACGTTCCCATTTCCGGATTCCCCCGTTTGCGGGATTGGCGGCGGGGTTATTCGACGTCGGGCGTGCTGCCCCAGTCGAGCGTGACGGGGCCGGCGGGGCCGCGTTCGGCGGTCGCGTCCGCGCCCTTCTGGCGAAGCGCCTCCACCACCGGCGTGGTGCGCGCGGGCACGCCGCGGGCCACCACCGGCTGCCCGCGCGTCGTCGCGGCCCAGGCGGCGAGCGACAGCGCGGCGGCATCCGGGGAGTCCCCGTCGAACGCGATCGCGGGCAAGGCGGTGGCGGGGGGCACCATCGTCAGCCGCCAGCCGTCCAGCTCTGCGGCGGCGCGGTCGGCGAGCGCGCGATAGGTGGCCAGCGTCGCGCCCGGCAGCGGGGCCATCCGCACCAGCGCGCGGCGTGCCTCGCTATCGACCAGCACCGCATCGGGGGCGACCCCGGCGAGGAGCGCGACGCGGCGGGCGACGCGGTCGCGCTCGCCGGTGGCGGGGGTGGCGCCATTGTCCGTGGTGCGCGCGGCGGCGATCTGCGCGGCTTGCGGCGCGCCCTCGTCGTCACCGACGCGCAGCTGGTCGATATGGAGGTCCAGCCGTCGCCCGACCACGCTGCCCGCGGCGCGGATCGCGGCACCGTCGGCGTTGCGCGCAAATCGCGGGGTGAGGACCGCGGCACGCACGGTCACCGGCTGCGTATCGAAATCGACGTCGAGCTGGCTGATCCGCGCCTCCTTGGGGAAGGGGGCGAGCACCGCCTCGCGGATCTGGCGACGAGCGACCGATTCCCAGGCGATCTGGCGGAGCGCAATGCCGAGCGGCACCGCGAGCGCGAGCAGGCCGACGACGATCAGCGTGCCCTGCAGCCGGGTCTGCTGCGGCGACAGATGCGAGCCGAAGCCGTAGAGCCGCGCCATCCCGCCCGCGACCAGCGCCATCGAGACGAGGTTGGTCATGAACAGCAGCAGCGCGCCGCCCGCAACGGGCATGTTCCACGTCGCGATCCCGAAGCCGACGACCGCGAGCGGGGGCATCAGCGCGATCGCGATGGCGACGCCGACGACGGTCCCGCCCTGCCCGCGGATCACGCCATACGCGCCCGCAATGGCGGAGAGCATCGCCACCATCAGGTCGAAGAGGTTGGGGCGGGTGCGGCTGGCGATCTCCCCGGTGACGGTCTGGAGCGGGGAGACGGCGACGAAGGCGGCCGACAGCAGGATCGCGATAAGCGAGCCGAGCGCGAGTGCGAGCCCCGCGCGGCGGATCTCCGCCAGGTCGAAGGTAGCGATTCCGAACCCCAGCCCCAGGATCGGCATCATCAGCGGCGAGATCAGCATCGCACCGATCAGCACCGCGGAGGAGGGCAGCAGCAGTCCCAGGATCGAGATGCCCGCGGCGATGACGATGTGGAACAGGTAACGTCCCGACCAGCCCGACTGGTCGGTGACGCGGTTCAGCACCTCCGCATGGTCGACGCCGCCGGTGACCTTCATCGACCACCAGCGGCGCAGCGTGGCGCCGGTCGACCGCCGCCGCGCGGACGCGCCCGTTGCCGCGGTGCCGGTCACAGCGTGTCGATCATCCCGGCCAGCACCTCCAGACAGGACACCGCGAGCTTCTTCGACCGCTCGCCGCTCCAGGCGAATTCGGCATCGGGGTTGGGATCGTGGTCCTTGAACGGCATTTCCAGCGTCACCGACACCGCGCCGAACCGCTCGGCCAGCTGGTTGGTCGACATGGCGAGGTTGGCGGTGCCCGGCGCGGCGCGGTCATAGCCCTTCTCGGTCTGGAAATCGGGGGTGTGCGCGGCGAGTTGCTGTCCGAAATCGGTGAATTTCGCGCCGTGCGCGTCGGTCCAGGACGGGATGCCTTCGTAGCCGGCGATGAAATTGGCGGGGATCGCCTCGTCGCCGTGGACGTCGAGCGCGAAGGTGACGCCGGTGCGGTCCATCTCCGCCAGGACGCAGGCGACCTCCGGGCTGCGCTGCGCGGTGGGGTTCGCCCATTCGCGGTTGAGGTTCACCCCCGCGGCATTGGTGCGCAGATGCCCCCGGCGCGTGCCGTCGGGGTTCATGTTGGGGACGACATGGACCGTTGCCGCCGACAGCAACGGCGCGGCGGCAGCGCTGGTCAGCCAGTCGAGCGCGCCCTCCATCCACCATTCGGCCATCGATTCGCCGGGATGCTGGCGCGCGTACAGCCACACCTGCTTCGCGCCGGTGCCGAGGCGGAAATAGTCGATCGGCTGGCCGTCGAGCGAGAGGCCGAGTTCGCGATGGGCGACGCCCGGCTTCGCCGCGATGCGCGCGATCAGCCGCTGGTGCATCTCCATCGTATAGGGCGCGAAATAGGCGAACCAGGCGAGATCCTGCCCGTCCGCGCCGGCCCAGTCGAACGACAGCACGCCGCCCTCGTACCGGGTGTCGATGGTGCGCCACCCGTCCAGGTCGGTCGACGCGCGGGTGCGATAGCCCGGCCAGCCGAACGGATAGGCGCTCTGCCCGGCGTTCAGGATGCGGAACGTCACGCGCCGGCCCGCGACGCCGGCGGCGCGGAAGTAGAACCACTGGAAGAAGTCCGACTGGTGATCGTGGACGATCTCCAGATCGCAGCGGACGGTATCGCCCCCTTCGTCGTCCGGATCATGGATGGCGACGGTGCGGATGTTGCCGCCGTCGAAAGCGGCGTTGATGGAGAGCGTCATTTCACCTCGATCGTGCGACCCGATTCGCCGGGGAAGTCCTTGAACAGCGCCGACGCCAGCCGCGCGGCGACCGAATTGGCGTCGGCGTCCGGCGCGGTGGTGTCGGTCAGCGACTGCGCCTGACCCTCCCATACCGCATCCGCGCCGTGGCGGATGCGCACCGCAAGCTCGGTCACGACGCCCCAGCGCGCGGGCGAATTGCCGATCGGGAAGTTGATCCCCCCGCCGATCCCGCCGCCGCCGCGCCAGCCGCCGCTGCCGGCGCCCGCGCCCAGCCCGATCCGCACCGGCGAGCCGCGCGGCGGCAGCGCGCGGTCGGCGCGGGTGAAGCCGACGGTGGCGATGAAATCGGGCTTCGCACCGGGTGCGGGGCTGGTGAAGCCGTTGCGGAGCAGTTCGGCCTGCACCGCGGCGGCATAGGTCTTGTATTCCAGGCTGGCCGAGGAGGGGCCGGGCAGCGGCTCGACGGTGACGGTGCCGCGCTGCGCGACCGCGTCGTAATGGAAGCGCGTGGCCTCGACCGGGAAGCTCTGCGGCCCGGTGGCGCAGGCGGCGAGCGGCAGGCCCGCGAGGAGGACAAGGACGGCGCTGCGCATGACGGACCCCCGGAAAAGCGTGTATCGTTGCGACATAGCAACGCCGCAGCGGCCCGCAAGCTCCGCGGTGGCGGACCGCGAGTCAGGTTGACTTTCGGGCAGGCGCTCTCTAGGCGGCGCGCTTTCCAGATTTCCAGCCGAAGAAGCCCGTATCATGAAGATCCGCAACAGCCTGAAGTCGCTCAAGGACCGCCATCGCGACAACCGCGTGATCCGTCGTCGCGGGCGTACCTATGTCATCAACAAGACGAATCGCCGCTTCAAGGCCCGCCAGGGCTGATTGGCGGCGTGAACCCGACGTCGGTCATCTTCGACGTCGGGCACGTCCTGTACGATTGGGATCCGCGGATCCTCTACGAGCGCCTGTTCGACGACGAACGGGCGCTCGACGCGTTCCTGTCGACGGTCGTCACGCGGGACTGGCACTTCCAGCATGATGCCGGCCGCCCCTTCGCGGAGACGTCAGCGGAGCTGAGCGCGCTCTACCCCGAACATGCCGCGATGATCGCGCTGTGGGGTCCGCGCTTCTCCGAGCAGATCCCGGGGCCGATGCCCGGCATGGCGGCGCTGGTCGACGACCTGCACGCGGCGGGCGTGCCGCTGTTCGCGATCACCAATTTCTCGGGCGAGTTCTTCGCCGATTTCCGCGCGCGCGAGGCATGGATGTTCGACCGCTTCCGCGACATCGTGGTGTCGGGCGACGAGAAGATGGTGAAGCCCGACCCCGCGATCTTCCGGCTGGCGCTCGACCGATTCGGGCTGGCCGCGGCGGAGGCGTATTTCGTCGACGACAATCCGGCCAACGTCGCCGCGGCGCAGGCGCTGGGCATCCGCTCGCACCTGTTCCGCGACGCGGGCACGCTGCGGCGCGCGATGGCGGAGCTGGGGCTGCTGCGCGGCTGATCCGGAACGTTCGCGGGCGTGGCGCGCTGTCGCGGCTCACCGAAACGGAGCCGGATCATGGAAGACGACCGCGTATGGGCCTTCGAGGAGAGCCTGTGGACCGGCGACGCGCAGCATTACCGCGAGTCGATCGACGAACACTGCCTGATGGTCGTGCCGATGCCGCCCTATGTGCTGGAGGGCGAGGCGGCAGTGCAGGCGGTCAGCGATACGCCACGCTGGGACAGGGTGACGCTGAGCGATCGCCACATCGTGCGCCCGCAGGAGGGGCTGATCGTGGTGGGCTACACCGCGCACGCGCAGCGCGGCGAGGAGGGGTATGTGGCGCATTGCACGTCGACGTACCGCCGGCTGGCGCATGACGAATGGCGCGTGGTGCAGCACCAGCAGACCCCGCCGCTGGTGGCGGAGGCGCGGGGGTAGGCGCGCATAAGCACCGAGCCGACTGCCAATTTCTTTTGGCTGACTGAAAGGCGAGCGGCCTCGTGACCGCTCGCTCCCTCATTCAGCTAGCGCTTGGATCATAACTCGCTTCGCCATCGATATAGCGGCTTCAGCGTTGATGCGATGGAAGTACGCTTCAGCCGATCGAGCTACAATTGCCCGATTTGCGTCAAAGCAATACCATCTCCACATAAAATCGTGATCCATATGCAGCCAGAAGTTGAGAGAGTCCATTGGAGCCTCCATTCTTCTGCGGCAAGGTATGATTGCGATCTGTTGTCCTGCAAGCCACGAGAGAAAATCTAATTGCAGCCGGTTTTCCGGTTCGGCGTTCAATTAAGTCTGTGTATGGCTGCCCGTCTTCACGCAAAATCCTCAAACGGCTTTTATGGGCTCATATGCCTACTCCCTTTCCATTGTGCCTACGATGCGCGCGGCTCCGGGCGTATTAAGGACCAGAGCCGTGTGATTACTCCGCCGCCACACCCGCCCGTGCGAACATGTCGCCGGTTTCCTCGTTCGCGGGGCCGATCGGCAGCGCGCCGCTCTTCGCCTTCTGCCGCTTGTCGAACGAATCCCACACGTCGTTCCACTGGCCCTTGGTCGCGGCCTTCGAATATTCGGTGGCGCGCTGTTCGAAGAAATTGGCGTGCTCGACGCCGTTCAGCATCGGCGCCAGCCACGGCAGCGGGTGCTCGTCGATCATGTAGATCGGCTTCAGCCCCAATTGCCCCAGCCGCCAGTCGGCGATGAAGCGGATGTACTTCTTGATCTCCTTGGGTGTCATGCCGTTGACCGGCCCCATTTCGAAGGCGAGATCGATGAAATTGTCCTCGAGCCGGATCGTCGTCTGGCACACGTCGGCGATGTCGTCCTTCACCGCCTTGGTCAGGCACTGCCGCTCGGCGACGAAGGTGTGGAACATCTTGATGATGCCCTCGCAATGCAGGCTCTCGTCGCGGATCGACCAGGTGACGATCTGTCCCATGCCCTTCATCTTGTTGAAGCGCGGGAAGTTCATCAGCATCGCGAAGGAGGCGAAGAGCTGAACGCCCTCGGTGAAGCCGCCGAACATCGCGAGCGTGCGGGCGATGTCCTCGTCCGTCTCGACACCGAAGTTCTGCATGTAATCATGCTTTTCCTTCATCTCGGCATATTCGAGGAAGGCGCCGTATTCGCTCTCGGGCATGCCGATTGTGTCGAGCAGGTGGCTGTAGGCGGCGATGTGGACCGTCTCCATGTTGCTGAACGCGGTCAGCATCATCTTGATCTCGGTCGGCTTGAACACGCGGCCGTATTTTTCGTGGTAACAGTCCTGCACCTCGACATCGGCCTGGGTGAAGAAGCGGAAGATCTGCGTCAGCAGGTTGCGCTCGTGATCGGACAGCTTCTGCGCCCAGTCACGGCAATCCTCGCCCAGCGGCACCTCTTCGGGCAGCCAGTGGAGCTGCTGCTGACGCTTCCAGAACTCGAACGCCCAGGGGTATTCGAACGGCTTGTACTGCTTGGAGGCTTGGAGGAGGGACATGGGATTACTCCGATGGGATCATAAGATGGGGGATGAGATGAAGAGAAACCAGGCAAGAGCGACGAGGCCGGCGATCACGCCGCCGATCAAGAGCGCCGCGTTCGTCGTCTGACGCGCCCAAGGCC